>PBLM01000028.1 GCA_002721775.1 Rhodospirillaceae bacterium
CCAGCATGACGCCATAGGGGTTAAACAAATGCCTGTCTCCTTCAACAAGAATATCGAGATCAGCTTTGTTACCAAAAGATATCCATGTAGCTCTGTCAGTAAGGGTATAGCCTGCCATGCCAGCGGCAATATTCAGTGTTGCACCCATGCCAGAACCTGTCTGTCTGTACCATTTGCCTGAAACGGCGTCAGGCGCAAAAGATGCATACTTCCATAGCTCGCGTTCCTTGCTATGTGTACCAGACATGTCCCCGCGTGAGACAAATATAGATTTTGATTCTGCAATTTTATTCAAGGCTGCTGCAGCATTTTGTAAGCCAGCTATTCCGGCGGGGTCAGAATGGGGCCCGACGAGCACATAGTCGTTGTACATGACATCATGGCGCTGTTTGGCATAGCCCTCAGCAACAAATTTATCTTCACGTTTTCGGTTGTGAACCAATAGCACATCACCATCACAATTCATCGCATTTTTGATGGCTGCGCCTGTACCTACAGCAACAACGTGAACAGTCACGCCTGTGTCCTGTTTTATCAAGGGCAGAATGTAATCATAGAGACCTGAATTTTTGGTCGAGGTTGTTGATTGAACAATGATGTTGCTATCAGCGAGAGCGGTATTCAGCACTGTGGATACAAACAACACAAGTCCTAAAGCATATTTTTCGCATATTCGTCTTACTATCTTTTTTTTCATTTTTTACTTACCTTCCAGCCGGTCGCGGTCAAATTTCCCTGTAGATAAGCAGCTGCAGCTGCAGAACGCGGGGCTTTGAAAAAAGACTCTGCTGGGGTGTGTTCTGCTAATCGTCCCGAGTCGAGAAACAAGACATCACATGCTAGCCTTCTGGCCTGTCCAATGTCATGCGTCACAATTATAATTTTCAAGCCCCGCTTTACAGCAGTTAGCAAGCCAGCCTCGATAATCTGTATTGACGCGGGGTCAAGATTGGCTGTTGCTTCATCCATCAGCAATAAGTCTGGAGCGGTAAGCAAAGCTCTAGCCATAGCCAAACGTTGTTTTTCTCCTCCAGAGAGCAGCCGCGCTGACTGATCGCGCAAGTGTTCCAGTCGCATCTCCATAAGCAGGTGTTCTAATGCTTCAGCGCCAACTTCTGGCCGTAGGCGTGCGACAAAGGCCAAGTTTTCATAAACGGTGCGACGCAGAACGGTTGGCGTCTGAAAGACAAAGGATTGACGCTTTAGGAGTGCTTCGTCCAGTGAACGACCACCAAATGTTATGCGTCCTGACTTGGGTCGGCGCAGCCCGTGCAAACATCGCATAAGAAGGCTTTTTCCAGCTCCATTTGGCCCCATAATCACCGTAACCCCTTCTGTGCAGATACTGCAGGTGATATCTGTTAACAGCAGCCGGCTCTGTGCAGATATGCACAGCCCGTCAATTGTGATCGGAATAAGCCTCCGTGTTCGGAGTTCAGACATAAGCCTTCACATGCGCAATTGTTTTTATGCGTAGCCCACAGACATTAATAAATAGGGCTTTTACCATCAGAATTAGTCCAAGGGCTAAGGCCAGTTCAAGTTCGCCTTTTGATGTTTCTAGAGCAATGGTTGTGGTCATAACGCGGGTCAAATGATCAATATTCCCGCCAACCACAATCACAGCACCAACTTCGGATACGGCACGCCCAAATCCGGCCAAAACAACGGTCAACAAAGAATAGCGTGCATCGTAAATATAACTGAACACAGCAATATATCCTGGTACACATAATGAAGTGAACAGGTCTCGGTAATCTTCATGTAAATCTTCTATGATCTGACAGCTAAGGGCAGCAATGATGGGGGTGATTAAGATCACTTGTGCAATGATCATTGCGGTTGGTGTATATAATAACCCCATCCAACCCAATGGTCCTGACCGGGAAAGATGGAGATAGACGAGCAGCCCAACAACAACCGGCGGCATGCCCATTAATGTATTTATTACCCCGATGAGCATTCCACGACCGGAAAAACGATGAACAGCCAGAAACGCGCCAAAAGGAAGCCCAAGTGCGCATGCAATCAGAAGAGCTGTCAGACTGACTTTGACTGACAGCCAGAATATCTCTGCTAGATTGGAATCTGCAGAAAGGATTAGGCGAAGGGCCTGATAAAGTGAGTCACCGTAAAATTCCATAATTATATGTTAAATTATGTAAAATTTACAATAAAGTGGAAAAAATGAAATTTTTCACAATCTAATGAGAGTGCTGACATAATGAAATTGCTTTGCTAAAACAATGATAACAAATAGAAGTCTTTGGTCAGGAAATGAAAGCGAATGAACATAGAAGTTGCTGCACGTCCTTGGGGCAAATATGAAGTTCTTGCTGAACAAGACGGCTATAAGGTGAAACGTATCACGGTTTTGCCTGGTGGACGGCTATCATTGCAGTCACATCGACACCGCGCTGAACATTGGGTGGTCGTAACGGGAATCGCTACGGTTACGGTAGAGGAAATTGTTCGAAAAGTTGCCGTGAATGAACATGTGCATATTCCCTTGCAGGCTAAACACAGGCTTGAAAATTACACAGATGAACCCTTAGTATTAATCGAGGTGCAGTCAGGCCTGTATTTGGGTGAAGATGATATTATTCGTTATGAAGATATATATGACCGCAATTGAAAATTATATTTCAATTAGTCCCTGGATTTTCATAGGAAAAACGACACGGATTGTAAACTGTTTAGTAAAATAAAAAAAATAATAAAAAAAATAATATAAGTTAATCAGTAAGTTAAATAAAAAAAACCATTTTTGAGTCGTTGTTTATCTTTGGAGGTAATTGGATGGCAACGGTCTCAACTAGCCAAACCGTTAATATAATTGCAAGAGCGCTTGGGGTGAACGTAGACTCAAGCGACCAATTGTCATCCGCGAAATCTGTTAATGGTTCAGTCGAAAATTTAACGACAGTTAAAGCTGCTGACCAGATGCAGCTGTCAAACACTAGCGATAGTCACACATTGATATTCAAGGACAGGCTTGAAGGTGGAGCTAATATCATGACTATGGGGACAGTCAGTGATTCTGCACTATCTGAAATCACGAGTTATCTGACTCAGATTAAAACCGAGTTGGAGCTGCTTGCCAACTATGACGAAAATACGGCTGAATTTTCCACTATCAGTAAGCGGATTGAAGCTATTGAGACGGAAATGTCGTCATATTTGGGTGCTTTATTCCACAAAGGTGAATTAGAATTTGAATTGCATTCTGGAGGCGTTACCAGCACAAAAACATTTTTAGACTTCATCAAATTATATGAAAATCCAGAAGATCAAACTTCTCTCTCAAGTCAGATCGCAGCATTAGAAGTTGATATGGTGACATTGTCCCATGCGACCCACAATCCAGAAACTTGCGTGCACTGCGCGGCCAAAAAATCTAATCCAGATGACATTGGGAGTCAGTTGAAACCGCTCGAGGCTACCGTTTCAAATTCAAGTTCGGCCGCATCTATAGGCTCAGCGAGTAATTCTGCTGCTTCTGGAGCTAACAGCACTGCAATAAATACGCTCATGTTATCAACTAAATGGCACATAGACGGGACTGACAAAGTTTCTTATTCATATTACACGCCTAACCCTGGAACAAATGATTATCCTGATACTTCAACATACAACGTAAACGGTGTGGATATAGATAGCCTCACAGAAAGTAATGTGGATGATAATTCTTCAGATTCGGACAGAGATACGAGTAACTCATCACATATGGACCAAGCATTTGGTCTTTGGGATGACATAGTTGAATTTGAATTTGAAAAAATCACGGAAACAGGAACTAATGTTGGTGAGATGAGGGTTGCCTTCACGAACCGTTCATCTTCTGCAGCAGCATTTGCAATTCAGCCTGGAACGTCTGTCGCAAACGGTGATATTTGGTTCGAAGAAGAAGACAATGCAAGCTTCAATCCAGGTTATAAGGCAGCAGACGGTTCTACTAACTTCAGTAATTGGGGAACTGACTCTGGTAATGGAATTGCTGCCAATAGCGCGAAAGTGAGCACAATGGGTCTTGGTGATGCTGGTTACGGTTTTACCACTGCGATGCACGAAATAGGCCATGCTATTGGACTGAGTCACCCCTTTGATGGATCAAGTTTTACCGGAGACACACTCTCCTCTGATGAAGACATCATCCGCAACACACTCATGTCTTATACCAATCTTGATAGGAACAGTTACATTAACCTTTCCCAAGGTTCAAATAACTGGGATTATCGAAATTATGATGGTAGTGGATTTGCTTCAGGTGCATATAGTTTTGGTGAAAAGCGTGTCTATGCGTCAACACCAATGTTGTACGACATCGCTGCTGCTCAATACATGTATGGTGAGGAAAGCACGAGTAACGGCAGTAATGCGTATGGATACGACGATAAACCTATTTTAATTCATACAATTGTTGATACAGGCGGAATAGATTCGATAGATGCTTCTAGTGTTACACGCTCTAGCACAATTAATCTTACTCCTGGAACGTTTTCCTCAATTGGCATTTACACCAAAGCTCAGCAGTTGGCCGATATTGAGACAAATTTTGGTGCATCTGTAAAAAGCAATGTTGAGACCTTCATGGCTACATTAGACGGCAATGCTGCCTCCGGTGATGCTATTTATACAGGGGTGGATAACGTTGCGATTGCCGCCGGCACTCTAATAGAAAATGCTTTCGGTGGTTCAGGAGCTGACACCATTACTGGTAACCATCTTAATAATACCTTTCTAGCTGGATCTGGTGATGACACAATTGATGGCGGCGATGGATCAGGTGACACTGCTCGGTTTAGTGGCGCAAGTACAGATTATTCTATAAGCACTGTAGGTGGAACAACGACTGTTACTGATAATAACTCTGGTGATGGTGATGATGGAACAGACACGCTGACTAATGTTGAGTTTCTTGTATTTAATAATGCAAATACGCATAGCGAAATCCTCGGTGATGCTGATTTTGGCGCTTCAAATATTGGTTCGCACGGTAATCTCACAGGCGTTGCCGCAGCAGACCGAACAATAAGAATCAGTGGTGGGGCCGTTGGGGGAGGTTCCTATGATATCGAGTTGCTAGCATCCAACTTTTCAGGAAATACAAAAGCAGATTTTATTTCAATGCTTCACAACCGAATCGGCACAGAATTAGATAGACTTACTAGCGGAGCTATAACAACGGGAGATATTATTGTAAGTGCAAACAGTCCAATCTCCTTCAGAACCGCGGGAACTGGTGCTGCGAGCGCTCTAAACATTGTTTTAGCTCCAACTGGAAATTCTACGCTCCTTAAGAACCTTCTTTGCTTTTCTACTGGTGTTTTGAATAACTCTTATGCGTACAACAGTACTGGCCAAGCTTCTGCTGAAGTAGTTTTTAATGTTCAGAATAATACTCTTTATTATTCTGCAATTAATCAGAACGGAACTTTGTTTGCACAGGGCTCTACTCCTGTATTTAATATCACACCAAGCAGCATTTCTGGCGGCGGCGGCGGCGGCGGTGGTGGTGGTGGTGGTGGCGGAAATTCTTATGGCAGCGCTGCTTCTGGGTCGGAAGGAATAGGTAAAACTGTCACAGCAGTTGTGAATGGGGTCACTCAGACGTTTGTGCCTGGAAAAAATTTAGCTGGAATTGATATTAGCACGCAAAAGGGAGCTAAAGATGCTATCGAAGTTCTTAATGCAGCCCTAGATACAGTCACTCGGCAAAGAGCAAAGTTAGGAGCAATCGTAAATCGGATGCGAAGCTCGATCGACGCACTAGTTGACATAAGCACAAATACAGAAATTGCAAAAGGTAGAATTGAAAATGCTGATTTTGCTGCCGAAATGGCAAAATTAGTTAAACTGCAAATTTTAACTCAAGCGGCTAGCCAAGTTCTTTCGCGTGCGAATGGTTCTGGGCAAAATTATGTGGCNAGGTTGATACAATGAGAATNGTAATTNTNACTTTGTGGNTGCTGCTTTGCAGTTCTNCNTCTGTTGCCGCTGAGAGGTGTTTTGATGCTTATGCTGCAGAACAGGANAGAACTGGTCTTGCCTATCAANCGATTATTCGTCAGGGAAATATTGCCAGAGAACTAACCTTTAANGCTGACCGCGGCNTTTTGTCTGTTATTGTGTTTAACCAGAACATTTCAGATGAAGAGGTTTTAAAAAATTTTGATCTGCTGCTGAAAGCAAAATATGAAGCGTCTGAGCTGGCTCAAGTGAATCCGGTTCGACTGGCGCAAACCTTAAATTTTGCTCAAAAACTGGTGTTTTCATCTGCTTCGAAAGCTGGATTCTATGAAAGCTACCTTCTGTTTTCAGAAGGAGGCTGTCATTTAATTTTCAGGCAGGAAAGCTGGTCAAAAAATGAGATAAAGTTTGAGTTGGACAAGCTAATAGCTGCAGCCCGGTTATTCTCGGTGATGTAGCTGACNACTTATNGTGTTGANTCGCCTGTCAGATGATTTCAGATGCGCTCAGNTCTGCTTTTCTATCGCCATCAGAATATGGATATAATCCATGGCGTGACCGCTTGGGTCAGCGGCAACCTGTTGCTCGTAGGCGCCATAGAAGGCATCGATCAAGGTCTGAATTTCGGCTTCTGGTCGGCTGTCTAAAGCTGTTCTGAAGACAGTTTCTGACCAGCTGCGTGTTGTCGGGATCAAGCTGGCCGCATAGTCTGCAGATGACATCTTTGTCCCCGCTTCCTGATAAAGCGCGTTATACGGGCAGGGCGTCAGGCGTGTTTCAACAGAAATTAGTTTAAGCCCTGCTTTCAGAACAGCTGAGCTTGGGTCGTTAAAGGGATCAGTAAACTCCTCTACCGTTCGATAATGCTGGGCAAAGGTCGCCCGGATAAATTCCTGTTCTGTAATCCTACCCTCATCTCTTAAGTCACGCCAGTGACGGTTGAAATTATCAAACATGGACTGGCCGCCCGTATGGCCCAGATAGCGCCCCTTCTCATCAATGCCAAAATTCAGACAGATAAAGCGCCCCCCTGGGGACAGCTCTTTTGCTCTCGCTAACAGGATTTGTTCCCAGTCTGCAGCCGCCTGTGCGCTAAATTGTGCTCGTTCTTCAGGAGTTGCGCCAACCATATGAACATGATTTTCAATTTCGCAGGGTTTTTCAGATACATAATGCATCGCTGTTGCGGAGAAACCAAGACACAAGCTGGCATTCGCCATTAGCTGTTGGTGAAACCCTGTACCGCAGCCATGTACAAATACATTTTCATGGCTGTTCTGATAAGCATGGTCTGTATCGCCCTGCATCCCCTGCATAGTGCGGAACAAGGTTGAAAAATCGTTTGAAGCTAAATCAGTATACAGCATTTCTATAGGTCGCTTGTCGCCGTCGTTGCGCAGCTTTGCTATCAGTCCAGCCCACATCTCTTGACTGGTGCCGCCATCTGCGGCGCCAAAGTCAGCCAGCCGCAAAACAGCCTGATCTGGTAGGGACTGCAGCGCGTTTTCAAGCATAGGGCGCACCTTATCAATAGCATGTTTTGCGCCCGCGGTGCGTGCGGAATAATAACCCGCTCCTTTCATCGCCAAAACAGCCTGTGTATTCAACTCTGATGTTTGAACTGTCATGTTATCCTCACCTTATCTTTTGTTTTTCTGGCGCCAGTCTGCAAAGGCCGTGCGATGCTCGTCTTTTGTACACGGGTAAAGGCCAATAATGCTGATACCAGCTCTTACCTGCTCAGCGACAAAATCCTCGTAGGCTGTCATTTCATATGCTTCATTAGCCACCTCATCAACCCGTTCTGCAGGGATCACAATCACACTATCATTGTCACCAACTAGGTAATCGCCGGGGAAGACAGCCACATCACCGCAGCCTATCGGAACATTGATATCAATCGCCTCATGNAGGGTCAAATTTGTAGGGCTNGACGGGCGGGCGTGATAGGCAGGGATATCCAGCTCAGCNATGCTGTNAGAATCACGAAACCCNCCATCTGTTACAATNCCNGCGCCACCACGCATCATCAGCCGCGTTACCAGAATATCGCCAGCTGAAGCTGCCCGTGGGTCTTTTCGGCTGTCCATGACCAGAATGGCCCCTGGTGGGCATTGTTCAATCGCTTGCCTTTGAGGATGCTCAGGATTTTGGAATTCAGNNAGCGTGTTCCTGTCCTCNCGCGCGGGCATNTAGCGNAGAGTAAATGCCGGCCCCACCATATTTTCAGGCTGCTGCTTTGNCGGCAGATTATGGTGGCTGCGCACTGGCCGCACGCTTTGAATCACCTGATTGCGCAGACCGCGCTTGTATAAGGCAGTTGCCAATGTCGCGACAGAAACCTGTTTCAGGATCTCAGTTGCTTTTTGTGACGGTGTTTCGCTCATTGCCCTTCCTTATTTTTTATCTNGAGTATTTTGTTGTCTTCTCGTCAGTNTAGCGAAGTGTNTGTCTCTGGCAACAGGCTTTCCCGTAAGGCCTTTCGCCTGATCTTGCCTGTGGCGGTGAAGGGCAGGTCATCTTTCCAGATAATCTGGCGTGGCACAAGATGAGCAGACAGCCTTTCGCGCACAAGTTGTTTTAGATTTTCAGCCAGCTGCTTTGAGCCTTTCCCAGAAGCCAGAACGATACAGGCTGCCACTGTTTCTGTTCGGATAGGGTCCGGCAGACCTATGACAGCTGCCAGAGAAACTGACGGATGTTGCATCAGACAATTTTCGATCTCTGTTGGGCCAATCCGGTAGCCAGAGCTGGTGATGATATCATCATCGCGGGCTACAAAAGTGAAANACCCGTTTTCGTCCTGCCTTCCCAAGTCACCTGTCAGTAGCCAGCCTTGTTTTATCTTCTCTTGTGTATCTTCAGGCTTGCGCCAGTAACCTAGGAACATAACCGGATCAGGCGCCTGAACAGCAATCTCACCAACTTCTCCGGTTTCTGCCTCCTGGCCATCTGGCGTTAAGATACGTAATTTGTGACCAAGTACGGCTTTTCCCATAACCCCGTCCGGAATAGTTTTGTTGATGCCTCTGTCTGTGCAAATCACCAGATTACATTCTGTCTGTCCGTAAATTTCATTTACCTCAGCATTCAGGGCNTCTCGGGCCCAGCCCAGAAGCGAGCTGCCTAGAGCCTCACCGCCTGATGCAATTGTGCGCACAGATAGAGCCGGCAGAAGCTCTGCAGTCATCTGATATCTGCGCATAAGCTTTAGCGCTGTCGGAGGCAGAAACATATTCCGTATCTGATGGTCAGCAATAAATTGGAAGGTTGCTGCCGGGTCAAATTTCAGCTGCCGATAGCTGACCAATGGGACACCATAATAAAGACAGGGCAAGGCCAAATCCATCAACCCGCCTATCCAGGCCCAGTCTGCAGGTGTCCAGCCTTTATCCCCAGCCNTNGGNAAACCNTGATGGCTGATTTCNATNTTTGGNANATGCCCNAGCAGNAANCGGTGCGCATGCANGGCGCCTTTTGGATTNCCGGTTGTGCCAGAGGTATAGATCAGCATNGCNGGATCATCTGGNCNNGANANGGCNGCAAGGGNTGTATCCGGCATATGTNNNAGTTCTGNCCAGAANCTGCNGACNGATACTGTNTGTTCTTGCTTGTCTGTNTCCTTNTCATNTAGCTCCGCANACAAGGATNTGNTNGAGTTCTGGCAGATCNGNNANGATNGGCNNNAATTTGTNTANNCTGCCNGCNTCCGTTATGNTTAGCTTTGNNCCACTGTCANGCANGCGATAGGCCAGCGCATCTGGCCCNAANAGGGTGAANAGCGGCAAAATGATTGCNCCAANNCGNTANGCNGCGAAATGTGCGATCAATACNTCTGGGCNTTGCGGCAGAAGTANAGCNATTCTGTCTCCTNGNACAATNTGATGNGATTTGAAGTAATGTGCCAGCTTTGTTGCCGCGCGAAGCAGTTCAGCATAGGTCCAGAGTTTTTTTGGGGCATCATCTCTGACATCGATAAGCGCAACACGGTCCGGCTGAGCATCTGCCCAACGGTCACAACACATATCTGCTATGTTGAACAGCTCAGGCACAGGCCAGATATCGTCAGCCCCTGCCTCTTGTCTTTTGGCCATCTGACTGAGGATAGAGGGGGCAAAGCGTGTTTTAGCTTTTATCATACGTCTGCTCTATCCCTTTATTAGCTTACAGATAGGGCTGGGCCCGAACATTCTGTGCGGTTATAGCAGCGGCATAATCTTGCTGCAGTGTGGCGACAAGGCTAGCAACAGATGGTATGTCTTTTATTGACCCCACACCATGCCCGGCTGACCATAAATCGCGCCAAGGCTTTGCGCTGTTCTGGCGAGGGTCCAGGGCCTCTGCCAGCTCTTTGTTGATATCTACCTCTCCATGACTGTCTAGATTATCGGGGTCGTATCCTGATTGAATCAAACTTTGCTTTATAAAGTTTGCATTTACGCCTGTCACAGCATCTGTTAGCACAATATCACTAGCAACAGCGGTGGTCAGCATCTGCTTATAGGCATCTGGTGATAAACATTCCTGTGTGGAAATGAAACGCGTGCCCATATAAGCTAGGTCAGCCCCAATCATCTGAGCTGCAGCAATATCAGCGCCAGTACTGAGCGCACCAGATAACAGAACTGTCCCTGTGAAGCTCGCTTTAATCTCATTAATCAATCCAAACGGGCTGGCTTGACCTGTATGTCCTCCTGCTCCTGCGCAGACAGCGATAAGCCCATCAACATCGGCAGCCGAGGCTTTTTCAGCATGCCGCAGGTTAACGATATCATGAAACACCAGCCCGCCATAGTCATGGATTTGTGTCACCAGGTCGCTGACTGCTCCTAAAGAGGTAATAATCAACGGGACCTGATATTTTTTACATAAAGCCAGCTCATCTGTCAGCACATCATTTGACTTGTGCACAAT
The DNA here is from genome assembly GCA_002721775.1 of Rhodospirillaceae bacterium. Next base: position 10,885 of record PBLM01000028.1, read on the forward strand.
GAGATTCACGCCAAATGGAGCCGGCTTTTGGCCAGTTGTTTGCTCATGCGCATTGAGGGCTGTGGTAATTTGTTCCAGCCAGGTTTCTAGCCCACCCGCGGTGCGCTGATTTTTTGCTGGAAATGTACCCACAATGCCAGCCTTGCAACAGGCAATGACCAATTCAGGACCAGAGGCTAGGAACATTGGCGCAGCAATTAAAGGTAGGGATAATCTGTTTTCAAATAATGAGGGAAGAGACATACTTTGCGCTCTTAACAGCCTTCAACAATTACAAGTGTGCCTGTGGAATTGTCCATCCGCATCTTTTTGACAGGTGCATATTCAGGACTGTACATAAAAGCTTTGGCCTTAGTCATGGATGGAAATTTCAGCAGAACAATGCGGGTGGGTGACCATAATTCATCTTGAAACACATTAAGCGCACCGCCCCGTGCGATATATTCACCGCCAAAGGCTTTTACAATCGGCACAACCTGCTGTTTATAGCTCTCGTAAATTTCCGGATTATGAATATCAACATCAACAAGAATATAGGCTGGTTTTTCAGACATGATTTTTTTAGTTCCTCACGGTCACCTCAACTCTACTATGCCTGCAGGCAGTAAGGCTGTCAGCATAAATTCGTATTAGACCTGCCAACCATTATGAGCCCAGATAAAGTTTTATAGAGGACCGAGCGGGCCTATGCAAAAGCGATGGGGCTAAACAAGCGTTTGGGCCTAATTTTTCGTGGAAGGCAGAGCGCTCCTTTTAAGCCAGCTAAACTTAGCTGTGAAGGAAATAAAGCTGACCTTGGTCCTTGATTAACGGGACCATGCTCTGTTAGATGAAGATTTGGCAAATTGCCCCAGTCTTGTTGCAAGAGCCTGCGGTTCAATCCTGAAGATTTACGAATCTTAATAGCCCGCTGCCATACCGTCTTTGCGGGGGTCAGACCCGGCTATAAGCATGCCTGTTCGTTCATCTATCCATATCGCCTGTGAGCCGCCAATCGGAACACGAGCCCGTTGGATATTATGACCTTTTGCCCGCAGTGCTACACAAATATCCTCCGGGACAGACTTTTCAACGTCAATCACATCAGAAAATGGGTTAGGGAAAAAGCGCGGAAAATCTTGGGCTTGTTGTATATCAAGCCCGTAATCTAGCATGCGGGCTAGCAACTGCATATGGCCAAATGCCTGATACTCACCACCCATAACCCCAAACGGCATAATTGTTTTGCCGTCCTTCTTCAACATGCCTGGAATGATGGTATGCAAAGGCCTTTTCCCGGGTTCAATGCAGTTCGGATGGCCAGGCTGAACAACAAAACCCTGGCCACGGCATTGGAACAGAACCCCTGACTGCGGGGCAACAAGCCCGGCTCCAAAAGTATGAAAGATCGTGTTAATAAAGCTGCAGGCGTTCCTGTCTTTATCTACAACACTAACATAAACCGTGCTTTTGTGGGGTGGCAAAGAGGATGATGGTAAGTCAAACTGTGCTTTATCCGGGTTAATTAGCTCTCGCACCTGGTCTGCATATGAGGGATTGAGTAGGCTCTCTACAGGCACATCACTGAATGCCGGATCAGCCAAATATAAGGAACGGTCACGATAGGCTAAACGGCCAGCTTCAATTTCATGATGCATTCGCGCCACATTAATGGGGTCGTCACCATACTTATCTATGCCTGACATGATATTCAGCAGCAACAGGGCAATCACGCCCTGACCATTTGGGGGGCATTCCCAAACATCATAGCCTCTGAACTGGCTTTTAATAGGCTGAACATAGTTGGCGAGGGCTGCGTCTAGATCAGCCTGGCTGTGACGGCCGCCAAGGGCGGCCAGTTTTGCCAGCATATCTTGAGCAACCCAGCCTTTATAAAAGCCATCCCGTCCCTGCTCAGCAATCGCGGTCAGGGTTTTGGCCAGGTTTGGTTGACGCAATACCTCACCCATCTGGTAGGTTTGGCCATTTTTTAAAAACACATCCGCAGCATCTTTATCACCCTGCAGCAACTCAATACAGCCTGCAAAATCAAAGGCTGAACGCTGGCCAACAGGAAACCCCTCTAGGGCATAGCCAATCGCGGGTTTAAGCAACTGGTCAAGTGGCATACTTCCATGGTCACGGTTCAGTTGGACCCAAGCATCAACAGCTGTTGGTATAGTCACAGCATGAGCGGATTGCTGTGGAATTTTGTCAATACCTTGTTCCAAAAGCCAGTTTGCACTGATCTCCAGTGGCGCACGTCCTGAACCATTAATCGCAACGACTTCATTACTTCCTGCTGGTGCATATAAGCAGAAACAGTCACCGCCAATGCCTGTGGATGCAGGCTCAACCACGCATTGCACGGCAACTGCGGCCAGTGCGGCATCCAGCGCATTACCTCCCTCGCGCAGCACATGAAGGCCGGTTGCTGTTGACAGGGGTTGTGATGTGCTGACCATGCCATTAGGGGCCAGTACAGGTGAACGGCCTGGGAGCTGCAAATTTCTCATGAAGGTCTAATCCTTAAAGAAGAGTGAATAGGGACACAACAGGATCAACTAAACACATGAACCTTTTTCCACACATAGCCCTGTTCAGTTCCGCTTTCAAGTCTGTTCAGGAAAGCCAGCCAGATGTTTTGAAAAAAGGAATGACTAAGGCCAGAAGCTCATCAGGGCTTTCTTCAGGTAGGAAATGCCCGCCAGGGACGGTTGCGGTTTTTACATCATTAAAGCTGGTTTCCCATTCCACTTTCAAATCATAATGGGATGCCACAAAACCGTCAGCTCCGCTAATCGCAAATAACGGAATATCAAGCCTCTGGCCCTGATTTTCAGCGTCATGAACCAAATCAATACTAGCTGCTGCGCGGTAATCCTCACAGGAAGCATGAATAGTCGCCGGGTCAGAAAAGCAGCGTAAATAATCTGCCATTGCCTTGTCTGAATGAACATTGCCTGACTTGCCCCAGCTGCCCATTTTCCGGCGCATATAAAATTCTGGATCTTTTCCAATTAGGGTTTCAGGAAGCGGATAAGGCTGGATTAGAAAAAACCAGTGATAATAGGCCTTTGCAAATGCCATATCAGTGGCGCTGTACATATTTGCTGTAGGTGCAATATCCAATACCGCCAGCCGGTTCACCTGTTCGGGATAATCACGGGCTAGCCTGTGCGCAACCCGCCCGCCTCTGTCATGGCCCATGACTGAAAATGTCTGGTGACCCAGCCCTGTCATTAGTTCAGCCATATCTGCTGCCATTTCTCGCTTTGCGTAGGGGCTGTGATTTGCATCTGTTTTTGGCTTCCCACTATCACCATAACCACGCAAGTCAGGCATCACCAAAGTGAATGAGTCAGCCAGCCTGTCAGCAACCAGGTGCCACATAAACTGTGTTTGCGGATAGCCATGCAGCAGCAACAGGGCCGGGCCATTGCCGCCTGTCCGGTAAGCAATTTCCGTTCCTGTAGTGATAAGACGTCCGGCTGAGAAGCCCTGCAAATTAGGCATGCTATGCCTCCTGTTTAATCAAATTAGCAGCTTTTTCTTTGTTCATCTGATACACTCAATGCAGTTACGTGCGGAATTTATTTTGGACTGTGGTCATAATTAAGTGATTTGCTGTTTTTGTCCAGTTGACAGTGTTTTCAATAATATTCTGTAGATAAAACATTGCTCAGCAAGGCTGCCTTTTCCCGGGCAAGCTGCTCTGCTTCTGCCTGACTGACAATCGTAAAGTGTATAGTCCGATGTGCGGCAAGCCGGGTCAGTGCAGGCAGGTCGGTAGAGATCACGCTGGCAATTTTCGTATAACCGCCCGTAGTCTGATGATCGGCCATTAAGATTATGGGCTGGCCGTCACCAGGCACCTGAACGGCGCCTTTCACGATACCATCTGATAGAATGTCAGCACTTATTTTATGGGTAAGACGTGGGCCAGACAGGCGCAGGCCCATCCTGTCCATGCGCGTGGTCAGCTTCCAACCAGTTCTAATCAGTTTTTCTATCTGATCTGCCTCGAAACAGAAGTCCTGTGGGCCGAGAACAATGCGAAAGTTGGTCTGCGGTTTAAATAATCTGGTACATTCAGTTTGCAGTTGTCGTTGCTTGGGAGAGGGGGTTATCGCGCGCAGTGGTAGCTTGTCCCCGGCGCGCAACATCCCGCCGTCAAGTCCGCCAATGCGGGCATTTGGTGAGGTGCCAACAGAGCCGAAAACAGGCGGAAGATCAAAATGGGCTGACACAGAAAGGAAGGCCAAATTGCTGCCTCGAAGCGAAGGTACTAGTACCTGATCGCCTGGTTGCAGACAGATGGTCTGTCCGGCAGGTTCTGTGCGGGCATCGCCAGATGCAGGCGTAATGGTCAATTGATCAGACAAGCTACCACTAAGAGCAATCGCAAGGGCCGTATCTGTCTCAAAGGAAAAGCCGCCTATAAAGATTTCAAAGCCAGCAGTTGCTGGTGGCTGGCTGACTAGCCAGTTTGCGGTAATACGGGCATCAGGATCAACCGCACCTCCTTCTGGTACGCCTAGGGCCTGATGGCCAGTCCGTCCTTTATCCTGTATGCTAGTATAGGGTCCGGTTGTCAGAATAGTGAGCATCGTCATGATGCTGCCTCATCTGCTTGTTCTGGGCTTATAGGCAGATTTCCATCGACACAAGAGGCTGCCAGTTCTTCATATTTATCTTTACTGACAGCATAAAAACTTACTTGGTCGCCAGCGGAAAATAGAATTGGGTTTTCCCGATTTTGATCAAATAGGGGAATTGGCATACGCCCGATAAGGTTCCATCCGCCTGGTGAATTAAGCGGATAGATGACTGTCTGATCCATGGCCAGACCAACAGAACCNTNTGGCACAAAGGTCCTTGGCTCNNTGCGCCGNGGNAGATGTAAGGCGTNATCCACACCTGTNAGATANCCNAGACCAGGCANAAACCCCATNATNGCNACTTCCAGAATTCTGCTNGTATGAAGGGNGATCANNTCATCCGGGGTCAGNTTTGTTTTGNTGATCACATCCTTGAGGTCTNGNGCNAATTCCTCNTCATAGCAAACNGGCAGTCGCCATAAACGTGCGGGAGTCTGCTGGGATAAATCNAGCTGCTCAAGCTGCAAGGACACTATCTGTTTCAGCTCAGCAGCAGTAATTTTAACAGGGTCATAATGAAACAGAACACTGCATAGCCCAGGCACAATGTCAGTGAGACCATGAAATGTCCCGATGTTGGTTGTTTCGCGCATTATTTGGCNTAATTTCCGGGCTTTCCGGGTTAGTTTAGCCCTGTCTGTTGTGGGAATCGCCGCTTGTCCGAGTCCGGGGCCATACCCCAAAAAATCAAGTAGTAGGCCCGTATCCCCACAGGTGAACCACACCGGTTGACGCATTTCCTGCCTCCAGACAGATCCTGAANANTGAANAGCAAGCAGATACTTGACGCACAGGCCTGCTTTCCCGTCTCATAATAAAGAGCAAACAACAGGCGACAAGTGCTTATCGTTCGCAATTCGCCAAACACAGAGGGTGAAGGTAAAATGACAGATTTCAATCTGAANGCAGATATGGCTGAAGGNTATGGGCCGTGGCGGATGGGAGATGATGACGGGCTGTTGCAAATCATCAGCTCTGCCAATATTGCCTGTGGCTTTCATGCTGGCGATTACCAGATCATGGGGGCTGTGATGAAACTAGCTGACAGCCTTGGCGTATCAATTGGCGCGCATCCTAGCTTTTATGATCTGCACGGCTTTGGACGCAGACAGATGAGGCTTTCTTATTCTGAAATTGAACGCCTGATTGCTTATCAGTTGGGGGCTAGTCTTGGAATTGCGGCAGCTGAACATGCGTGTGTTACACATATCAAGCCGCATGGGGCAATCAATAATATGGCCTGTGCTGATGCCAGTCTTTCTGCTGCAATTGTTAGAGCGGTAAAGGCCATAGACNCGGATATTATTATGCTAGCCCCTGTTTTGAGTGAATTGCTGACTGAAGCTGAAAAGGCAGGTTTGCCCGTCGCTGCAGAGGTCTTTGCTGATCGGGCCTATATGCCAGATGGACAGCTGGTTCCCCGCGGTCGTCCTGATGCGATGATCCATGATCCTGAAGCAAGTCTGACACATTGTTTGCGTATGTTCGGTGATGGCGAGATTCAGACTGTGGATGGAGGTAGGTTGAGGGTGATGGCACAGTCTGTTTGTGTGCATGGTGACGGGCCAGCAGCTCTTGCCACAGCCCAGCATATAAAACATGGGCTTCAGGCAGCTGGGTTTCAAATAAAAACACTGCCCCAGATGATTAGTTAAAGTCGCTTTATCTGTTGATACCAGTTATCCCAGCACAGCTTGAGGATTAGCTTATTGCCAAAGCCATGAGTCTGCAGGGCTTTTAAAAGAACAGGCAATTGNCTGCAATCAGAAAGATCATTTGGCAAAACAGCGCCGTCAAAATCAGANCCTAGCCCCACATGATCCTCACCCATCCTTTCAATCAGATACGCCAGCTGGCGGATAACAAGCTCAATTTCTGTTGCCGGATCCTTGCGGCCATCACTGCGCAGATAGGCTGTGGCAAAACAGACCCCAACTAGCCCGCCGCTTTCTGCAACAGCGTCAAGCTGTCNGTCTGTAAGATTACGGGGTGACGGGCATAAGGCATGCGCGTTTGAATGACTGGCGAGCAGCGGCTTCTGCGATAGACGTGAAATATCCCAGAACCCAGCCTCATTTAAATGAGAGACATCGAGCAGGATGTTCATCTGATCACAGGCCTTAACCAAGGCTTTACCTACATCTGTTAGACCGGAACCCTGATCAGGGCTGCCCGGAAAGCTGAATGGCACACCAGTGCCAAAAGCATTTGGCCGTGACCAGAGCGGGCCGATAGATCTGACCNCTAGAGCATAGAAGCTCTCCAGCTCATTAAGTGCAGGGCTGATAGGTTCTGCGCCCTCTAAATGCAGAACTGCCGCAACTGCATCAGTATGTATCGCTGCGTCAATTTCAGAGGTTGATCTGCAGACCCGAAAGTGGCCTGGTTGATGTTCCGATAGATGATTCAGTATAGCTGCCATCTGGCAGGCGGTTTCAAAGGCGTAAGCGTGTTGTGGTGCAGATGTAGTGGACAGGTCACTGCGCGGATGAGGAACAAAAAGAGCAAACAGCCCGGCGCGCAGACCGCCGGCAGCTGCTTTCTGTGCTGTTACACTTAAGGCCATTTCATCATTACTTAGAAAAGCTGCACCCTTGTAATCGTCGCGCCGCCACAGCTGATAGGCTAGGTCGTTATGGCCATCGAAAATTTTCACAGCGGTGCGACTCGTCATGAGTCTGAGCCGTCTGTAGTTAGAGTAGGTGCGCGTTGTTTAGTTAGAACAGATGCCAGCGCATGTGTTTGGGTTTTGGCAATCCTTTTATTCTCCATTTTGCCGCCTGAGATTAATAAGTCATCTTTCAGCCCAAAGAGATAAGGATACCATTCTCTGGCCAAAGGGCCTTTCCATTGCCAGAGCAGCAGCTCAAGTGCTTCCAGAACCCCTTGCGGTTCAGGCTGGGCAACTGCTCTCGGCTGGCCGGAAAAGACAGGATGCCAGAAGCAGCTTTCAACAAAAGTAAAGGCTTCTGGAACACCTGCATTGGCAAACAAGGTTTTTCTGTTCTGTCCGGCCATCAGACCCAATAACAATTTGTCTGTTTCTGGCATTCCAGTTCCATTCANAAGGATNGGATCAGCCTCTTTGCGCCCTGTCCATCTGCCTGTGAATAAGCGGCGTGGACAATAATCATTGCAATACAGATTATCCCAAATGATCAGTGGCCTCGCCAGCTTATTTGCCAGAATTCCTGCTTTGTCGGGCAGGCTGATTTTCTCTGCAACAATGGTTGCACCGCAGGTAAAAACAGCGATATCTTTGGCTAGATGCTGGTTAAGATCAGCTGCGTAAGCCGCGTGATCGCCTTCGATCTCATCAGCATATAGACGCGGCACCAGAAAGACTGGACAGCCTGTTTCAGCTTGCAGCCATGTGGCTAGGCGCGAATGGGCTTGACCTTCGCTGATGCCGGCCGGCCCGAAAACAGACAGGTCCGCGCTGATGTCATCAAACATTAGCACAAGACCATCTGCACCTGCCCCGGAAAGCTGCTCTGCTTTTGCCCTCAACGCGACTGTGTCGTCCTTATCGTTGTCAAAGGCNAAATCCAATCCTGGGGCGATGCCTGCCAGAATATTTATATGTTTTGACCGTGCAGCCGTGCAAAACGATAAAAAGTCAGCACACCAATCCTCAGGATAGGGCCGTCGCCAATCATAACGGTGAAAGACATCCTCTTTTGGTGCATAAAGATAGCTGTCCATGGACAAGTCATGCAAAGTGCTAAGCAGTTGATGCCTCTCCTCAAAAGAAAGAAGTCTGCCGTAATACCCCTCAATATAGCCGCGATGGATATGCCTGTTCATCATCTGATGTCTGTTTGCCCTTCTTTGTGCTGTCAGGCATTATGAAGTGGTCAGCTTGCTCTGGCGAGAAAAAAGAAAAAGGATAAGGCATGCGGATACTGGCACTGGGTGCGCACCCTGATGATTTGGAAATTTTCTGTTATGGTCTGTTGGCTGCCTGCAAAGCTCGTGGGGATGAGCTGCATCTGACGGTCGCCACAGACGGAGCAGCCGGTGCAGTAACGGGTCAGGATAACAGCCTAGCAGAACGGCGGGCTGCTGAGACAAAATCAGCCCTTTCTCCTCTGGCTACACCTGTATTGCTGGGCTTGCCAGACGGGGCCTTGTCAGAAACTGCAGGCGGGCGGCAGGNTGTTTCTGATCACATTACAAATGTTGCCCCTGACCTNATCATCACTCATGCACCTGAAGATTATCATACNGATCACCGCGCTTTGTCCTCATGGGTGACAGAGCTGGCAGGGTTCAGCTTTCCTGTTCTTTATGCAGACACACTAATGGGAGTCGGGTTTGTCCCTGATTATTATGTGGATATCACCAGTTGGAAGGCAGATAAAAGAGCGGCCATACTTGCCCATACCAGCCAAATGCCTGAAAAGTTTGCAGATGGGGCAGCGTTACTGAACCGGTTTCGGGCAGCCCAATGTAATGCTCCTGACGGCAATTATGCTGAAGCTTATCGAAGCGCAGCTCGGTTTCCATTTGCCGATATCCGAGCAATGATACCTCCTCCTCCTCCTTACCGGCCTTATTATGTGCCGGGTTCGGAGGGGTTTTTATAGAGGGCTCGCGCGTATACCAGCAATCTGCGCAGCGGATGTGCCGGTGGTTTCTGGCCAGGTTGAGGGCAGCTGGGCAAGATGACGTGCCGCGAGTACAGCAATAAGTTCGGCCTCTATCATATCTGATCGAGCGCCTATGTTCTCTGCTGTGGTTAGGGTGATTCTGTCTGGCAGAGCATCAGAAATCATCTTCATCATAGTTTTATTTTGCACTCCGCCNCCTGCCACAACCAGTGTTTTTAAGGCAAAAGGCAGAGCTGATATGCTGATAGCGATACTCTGTGCACTGAGCGCGTTCAGGCTGGCTAGCTGATCTTCAATAGATAATGCGCGAAAGTCAGGATGCTGCAAATAGTCTGAAAAATGGGCCCAGTCCAGTGAACGCGGACCACTGCGTTGGAAATAAGAATCTTGCAGNGNAGCTTTTAAAAACGGGANAGAGATGNGGCCCTTTGCGGCGATTGCCCCATCCTTATCATAGGCCAGGCCCAGCTCTNTNTGGCAGACAGCGTCTGTCAGCGCATTTGCCGGGCCAGTATCAAATCCAAGCAGATGGGTATCTGTACAGACTGTTAGATTGGCGATTCCGCCTAAATTCAGAAAACCGGCCGGATGCGGGCAGCCAGCTTGTTTTAGCAATATCTGATGATAAACAGGGGCTAGCGGCGCACCCTGTCCGCCTGCTTCCATATCGGCCCGTCTGAAATCATGAATTACTGGAAGGCCACACAGGCGAGCCAGTCGGTTGCCGTCACCCAGCTGAATAGTTCGGCCTGACTCTGGCTGGTGATAGACAGTTTGTCCGTGAAAGCCGCACAGCTGGACAGGCGGCAGACCGTCTTCTGCACCTCTACGCAACAACTGATTAACACTGTCTGCGTGGCTGTCTGTGATGGCCGTAATAAGAGCTGTGCGGCGGTGTGTGTCTGCAAGAAAGTTTGCTGGGTTATGCCGAGCAGCCTGGATGGCTTGTTCAACAGGAACAGGATAGGGTTGGCAGAGGCTGATATCTGTGCGTTCAACCTTTTGTCCGTTTGTTAGCACAATACACCCATCGATGCCATCTGCGCTAGTGCCTGACATCAGCCCTATAACAGGCCGCATCTCTGCTCTNTTGTCTATGTCTGTCATCATTCTGTGGTAAGCTATTCACTTGCTGCTCGCAAGTTTTGCCGGAACNGCATAAACTAGACACATGACACAAATAACAACTGAAGATAGGCTGGCTGCTGATAAATGGCTCGACCAGTTGGACACCGACGCCGCCCTGAAAGTTATGCTGGACAATCAGGCAGAGGCGGTCGCTGCGCTACGCGCAGCCNTGCCGCAGATCACGGCAGCTGTNCAGGCCCTTCATNCCTGTCTTGCCAGCAGTGATACAGGCCGTCTTGTNTATATCGGTGCAGGCACATCAGCACGCATTGGGGTGCAGGACGGGGCTGAATTGTTGCCAACCTTCGGCTGGCCGGAAAGACGAATAGCCTTTATAATCGCAGGGGGTGAGGCGGCTCTGTTGCAGCCTGTTGAAAATGCAGAAGATAATGAAGAGGCCGTTCGGGCAGATATTTCGCGCCTTTCACTTGGCCCAGATGATTGTCTTATCGGGCTGGCCGCCAGCGGCCGCACCCCCTACACCTGTGAAGGCATCTGCGCAGCACGGCATGCAGGNTGCCTAACGGTGGGGATCAGTAATAATTACGGCACGCCTTTACTGGACGCAGCAGAATATCCGATCTGTCTTGCCACAGGTGCAGAAGCTCTGGCTGGNTCAACACGGCTTAAAGCAGGGACAGCGCAGAAAATCTGTCTGAACCTGCTCTCAACCCAGCTGATGGTTCTGCTGGGCCGTGTGAGACACGGCCTGATGACGGAAATGACCCCGCGCAATGTCAAGCTGAAAGCCCGTCATGCTCAGATACAGGCCCTTCTGGCCACAGAGGCAGGCGTTTCTGATTAAGCNAGTCCAAACTGCACCAGCGTTCGTTCNTCAATATAATAGTTTACCGTGAAATTATCCAGAACTAGAACCTCTTCGCCCTGCGCTATATCCTTACTTGAATTTTAAATCAGCTCATAGATGAATGGTTACTAACGTGCTGCTAGTGCAAAAAGGCAGGAGCATTAGCAGGTCAACTTTAAGGAGTGCAACACAGCCTTCTGTTGACAGAGTATAAGCTTCGGCACAATGCAGAAAAATTGCGCTGCCTTTATGCGGTGTCACTGGCCCGTCATTATAGCCAAGCGGCAGGATCAGGTCATACAGTCCNTCTTGGCGCCAGAGCTGTTCGTGACGGGCAGCGCAAGGTAGCACCACTGGCTGATTATAATGTGGGCTAAGCGGGTCATCGACCCAGCCAANGTGATTTGTTATTGGTCGGCAGGGCAGCAAGCTTGTCTGCCTTATCATGTCTGCATCAGTTCTGTCTGGTCGGTAAAAAAGGCCGCGCAGAGGCCAGCTGCCTGTTGGTGTNGCTCCGTCTCCCTCTGTTTTTTTGTCTGCTGCGATCAGTCCGGACCGACCAATAATACAGGCAAATTTATACGGGCCCGCAGATAGCTGATGCCCTGAGGCAGTTTGACTGATAAAAATTTGTTCAATTTTGTTCATATCTTTAGTTTTGGTTGTGCGAATTATACAAACTGCCTACACTTCGCCTCGGGAAAGGGGTCGTCAGATAAAGGACAGTCCCATGAATAATTTATCAAACGGTCATTGATGACTGTTGGCAAGATAGCAGGCCTAAAAATATTTGCTCTGCAACTCATATCCATTTGTTGCATTGAGAAAAAATGGGGAAAAGAATGATAAAAAAAATNGCCATAAACGGTATGGGACGTATTGGGCGTATGGTTTTACGTTCAGCTCTTGGCGGTGTGGTCCGCGATCGTCTTGACCCACATCAGGAAACTGAACTGGAAATTGTGCATATCAATGATTTGGCTGAGCCAGCTGTTTTGGCGCATCTACTGGAATTTGATTCTGTTCATGGGCGTTGGCAGGCAGATTTCGCTTTTGATGAAACATCCCTAACAATTAATGGTTACAGGATACCGCTAAGTTGCAACCGGGATTTGTCAGCGACAGACTGGGTGAGCAGTGGAGCTGAACTTGTTCTAGATTGTACAGGTCAATTCCGCAGTGAAGAGCTGGCCCAGCCCTATTTTGATCAGGGTGTAAAAAAAGTTATTATTTCAGCGCCGGTGATGTCGGATAATGTTTTGAATATTGTTATGGGGGTAAATGAGGATAGGTATGCTCCGGACCGTCATCATCTGTTGACTGCTGCGTCTTGCACGACAAACTGTCTGGCCCCCGTGGTGAAGATTATTCATGAAGCCTTCACCATCCGGCATGGCCAAATCACAACAATTCATGATCCCACAACCTCAAATGTAGTAATTGACGCCCCAGTTTCTGACCTCAGGCGGGCACGGTCTGCCCTGACCAATATTCAGCCCACTAGCACAGGAGCAGCAAGAGCCATTGCAGCAATATATCCGGAACTGAATGGTAAGCTGAACGGCCATGCGGTGCGAATACCGGTGCTGAATGCCAGCCTCACAGATTGTGTCTTTGAAGTGGAAACGCCAACAAACGCAGAAACGGTGAATGCGCGGCTGTCTACTGCGGCACAAACAGGCCCACTTGCCGGGATTTTGGGTGTTGAACATCGTCTGCTTGTTTCGTCAGATTATGTGAATGATACGCGGTCATCGATTGTGGATCTGCCATCAACGCTGGTTACAGACGATACGATGATTAAGATTTATGCTTGGTATGACAATGAAATGGGCTATGCCAACCGGATGATCGATCTGGCTCGCTATATCTTTGCCGAAGGTGTATAGTAACAGCTTTGGGCGGTGTCTTGATTATTGGTTTTTAAGACGACTTGCCAGCTTTGCCTAGAATGACATAAACTAAAGTCGTTTGTTTAGCACGATAAATGGGGGTCAGCGATGAGCAGAGTAGCCAGCATGTCACTTTTTCTGGATCGACGTATGCGCCGCATTTTCTTGCTTGGAGTAATGAGCGGCTTCCCATGGGTGCTTATTGGCAGCTCCTTAAGCTTGTGGCTGAAAGAAGATGGCTTAACTCGGTCTGCTGTTGGCTGGGCAGGATTAATCTTCGCTGTTTATGCGGTGAATTTTTTGTGGGCTCCTCTAGTTGACAGGCTTCGCCTACCTTATTTGACGGACAGGCTAGGCCATCGAAAAAGCTGGATTCTGCTGATGCAGGGCTTAATTCTGGTATGTCTGCTGGCTTGGTCCGTTCTAGCGCCGTCAGTCAACATCACTTTGGTCATCGGGGCCGGGCTGCTGATTGCGATCTGCTCTGCAACGCAGGATATCACTATTGATGCTTTAAGAATTGAACAAATCGAAAAAGAAGATACAGCAGCTATGGCTGCAGGGGCATCTGTTGCGGTCATAGGATGGTGGTCTGGCTTCAAAATTGGTGGCCTGATTGCTCTTATGGTTGCTGATAAATTTGAGACGATGGGCATTGTGAATTACTGGCAGATGACTTTTATCCTTCTAGGTGGCATTGTTATTTTGTGTAATATTGGCCTACTTTTTATACCAGAAGTCGGCACAGCAGAGCGGCGACAGGCCCAGGCCACCGCCCAAGCCAGCTTCCAAGAAAAACTGGGTGGGGATAGCCTGTTATCAGAGGCCGCTAGCTGGATAGGTTCCACGGTTCTAATGCCGTTATTCAGCTTTTTTCAGAAAAACGGCCTGAAAATGGGCATAGCAATTTTGAGCTTTATATTCTTGTTCAAGATTGGTGAGGCGTTTATGGGCAAGATGTCTATCATCTTTTATAAGGAAGTAGGCTTTTCCAAATCTGATATTGCACTCTACTCAAAGGGGCTAGGCTGGATTACGACAGTTGCTTTTACGTTGTTAGGCGGCTACTTCGCTCTGAAATCAGGTGTTGTGAGGGCCCTGCTGATCTCTGGGGCAGTCATGGCATCCACCAATATCCTTTTTTCGGTTCTGGCTTGGACAGGCAAAGTGGAATGGCTGTTTGCTGTTGCTGTAATTCTGGATGATTTGGCGGCTGCCTTTGCCACGGTGGCGTTTGTTACCTTTATCTCGCTGCTTGTGGACAGAAACTATACGGCTACACAATATGCGCTGCTGGCCTCGATAGGCACATTGGGTCGCACATTACTGGCGTCATCATCAGGTGAGCTGGTTGACTGGCTTGAAGGTGACTGGGGGCTGTTCTTTATTATCACCGCTCTTATGGTGGTCCCGTCTTTGTTGCTGCTCTGGTCAATCAGAAATCGTCTGAAGCTGGTAAAATTTGTCTAAAGGCAGCTTTATGGATATGGGCAATGGGTGGGCCAAAGTTCGCTGCTATGCGGGTGAACGCTGCTTCGCGCGGTTCAATGGCAACACAATTATGAAATGAATTGGCATGGATGATGGCGTTTGCATCAACACAAATTGCGACGTGCTCTTTCCAGTAAATCAGGTCGCCGCGACCAAAATCTCCTGCTGTTAAATCATCAGAGGGAGCGTGAAGGGTGTCAGAAACGTATGTTTGTTTTTTCAAAAGCTGAAGTTGGGGGCCAGTGTCGCGCGGCAGGGAATGCCGGCTTGCGGCTAGGCTAAGCTGNACAAGAGCTGAGCAATCAAGGCCAGCTGCACTGCGCCCCCCCCATTTATANGGCGCACCAATAAATTTCTCTGCCCAGTCTGTCCAATCCTCATTGCACGGCTCGCTATCAGGCTGAATTTGTGCCTTGGGAATAAAACCATTCAGTATCATGCCGTCATCATCGAGCCCCANTACAGGCAAATACCCTTTTTCTTCGGGCCCAGTAATCATTACAGATGCGCCAAAGGGCAGCTGGCGCAGATAGGCTGATTTCACATTTGGGCCAGTTGTCAGTGCAGCAAAGGGCTGACATATTTTTGCATTTGCAATGAAAGCTTCTGGAGGTTTGGCTAATTCAGCCAGCTTCACCCAGCCCTGATATCCATCATGCAGAGCGGTGATATGTACAAAGCCGTTATCTTTTGTCTGACCAGATAAAACCACTGCTTCACCTGACAATAACTCTGTATCCAGAACAGAGACTTTCTGCNTNTGTTNGGGNGGCGTNTGANACANCCCTGTAACTGGNGCTATCACAANGGCTGTCTGCCCATTTAGCAAATTTTCACCTGCCCACCAGGAACGTACATCGAAATTCGGACAGGTTTTTGCAGTATTTTGGACATCACGATGCCCAACAATCTCAGCATTAGGGTATTGGCATTTCAGGTGATGCAGAAGCTGGGACAGGCTGTTCATTTGAGCAGTGGTAAAATTCTGCCGNCCAATAAGACAAACCCCTAAACTGTTTTTATTCTGGCCATAGACATGTGCGCCCTGCCAGTAAGATGNCCTGCCAGGTTCTATGTGTCCATCACGGCAGATAATATGGTGATAGCCAGCTCCGTCCCAGCCGAAGCCCAGATGCATGTTATGAATATCAGTGGCCCGTAAATCGTCTTGATCGGGGGTGTCCGAACAATGCACGATAAGATAGTTGATCATCTCTTTTTTAAGCATGACTCATCATGCCCGCAGTGCTGGCAAGAAAGCAAGTCGTTCAAACCGACCTTGTTTTAAATTCTGTAAGGCAATCTTTCCTTGACAGATAAAGGGGAGNCTGCCTTTGTAATACGGATCATGAGGTCATATCTCCGCTATGCGCATTTTTTGTGTGATATTCATCTTGTTATCTGTGATATGGATGGTTTGCTGCTGGATACAGAACGCCTGTCCNAGGAAAGTTTCAGACAAGCTAGCCGTCTGTTTGATTTAGCCTTCGACACTGAATTATTTGCCGCATTGACCGGCCAGTCTGGGCCAGCTCATAGGCAGATTTTAGCCAGTCATCTTCCTAATGAAGTTGACGCCATTACTTTTGATCGTCACTGGAAAAAGATTTTTCATGATAGCCTGTCTGAAGATGTACCAGTAAAGCCCATGGCAGCAGAATTTCTGCAAAACATCCAACAAGCTGGTGTGCCTTTGGCGGTAGCTACATCTAGCCACACAAATAACGCTAATGATCAGTTGACACGGGCAGGGCTGTCGCTTTTTCTGGACTTGATTACAGGTGGTGATCAGGTCAGCGAGGCAAAGCCAAGCCCAGAAATTTATAAAAGAGTGATGACAGCCTTTGCTGTTGATGCACAGCAGGTTCTAGTGCTTGAAGATTCAAATAATGGTGTGCGGGCCGGGCTGGCCGCTGGTGCGAAAACCGTGCAAATACCTGATCGGCTGCCTGCTGATCCGGCCTTTTCCGCTTCTGCTCACTATCACAAAGCAGACAGTCTGGCGGTAGTCAGCAGCAACCTAACGGTTGTAACTTGTGGGACAGGTTAATTTTCGCTTACACTGAACGAGACACCAAGATGCCAGTTTGAAGTCCGTTATTTTGTTAAAGGAGCTTGTCCGCTTATGTCTAGGTTTCAGTATCACCAATTTTTATATGGGGCTGATAATTATGGAGTGCTGATGCATGATCCAGATTCAGGTCAGACAGCCGCTATAGATGCTGGCGACCTAAACAAATATCTTAAGGCGCTCAGCGATACAGGGTGGAACTTATCCCATATTCTAGTGACGCATCATCATCCTGACCATACAGATGGGCTGTTAGAGCTTTCCCGGCATACTGGTGCGGCTACTTTTGGCCCGGCTGGTGATAAAAACATCCATCAAGCGATTGAAACTAGATTGTCTGATGGGGATAAGTTTGACTTTGCCGGCCATGAAATTCAAGTCATTGCCACTCCGGGTCATACGCTGGATATGCTAAATTTTTATCTGCCTAAGCAAGCTGTCTGTTTTACAGGTGATACATTGTTTGCGCTGGGCTGTGGCCGGATATTTGAAGGCACGCCAGAAATGATGTGGAACAGCTTGCAAAAGCTGATGAGATTGCCTCCAGAAACCCTTTTATATTCCAGTCATGAATATACTGCTTCCAATGCCCGCTTTGCGGTTACCGTTGATCCGGATAACAAGGCACTGGCAGATCGTGCGAAGATGGTAGAGGCCTTGCGGGCAGATAATCAGCCTACAGTTCCTAGCCTGTTATCTGAAGAATTAGCAACTAATCCGTTTCTGCGCGCAAGTGATCCCTCTATACGAAGGCATCTGAACATGGCTGCTGCAGAAAATAATAAAGTTTTTGCAGAAATACGCACACGTAAAGATAATTTCTGAGCGGTCAGTTGCTGTTAGGTAAAAGTGATGGTTGATTTAAGATACAGAATATATCAACTGCTCGAAAAAGCAGAAGACGGTGACCGTGCCAGCCGTCTAGTAGATATTGGTCTCTTTATTCTTGTTTCTGTGAATGTTCTGGCTGTTTCGCTCGAAACGATCGATAGTCTGCACCGTGCCTATGCAGACATATTCTTGTGGATTGAAGTTGTATCGGTTTTTTTATTCACCCTTGAATACGGCTTGCGTTTTTGGTCTGTTGCAGCATCAGCAGATGAACGGGGAATGTCATCTTTAAAGGCCAGGCTGTCTTATGTGTTAAGCCCCACAGGTATTATTGACCTGGTGGCAATTCTGCCAAGTCTTCTGCCCTTATTATTTGGTTCAATTGATTTGCGCTGGTTGCGGATCCTCAGATTGGCGCGTTTGTTTAAATTTTCACATTACACAACTGCACTCGAAGATTTAATCTCATCTGTGCGGCGTGAGCGTCAGTCATTTGTTGCAACAATTTATCTGCTGTTTCTTGCACTCATGATCTCATCAACATTGATTTATGTGTTTGAACATGAACTTCAGCCTGAAAATTTTGGTTCAATACCTGAATCCATGTGGTGGTCTTTTGTAACCCTAACAACTGTTGGTTACGGCGATGTTGTTCCAATAACAGCGGCGGGAAGAGCAATTGCGGGACTGACTGCGCTGATGGGCGTATGTGTTGTGGCACTGCTGACAGGTATTGTGGCAACAGGCTTTTCGAAACAAATGGCGATGAAACAGTCAGAACTAGAAGATGAAGTTGAGCAGGCTATGGCCGACGGTTATATATCAACTGATGAGCAGGCCCGTATTGACAGGCTGACACGCCACCTTCACCTTAGCACAGAAGAAGAGCAGTTATTACTGGCTAGACTCAAGGCAAAGCACGCTTCGCGCTCAGATAAGATATCCTAAACATTTTCTATATCGTGTAGCTTATTGATTGACCTAAACCCTACATTTGGTATATTTTGCATGATTGACGGATTTGATTGGCAGTTTTGCAAAATGACGATCTCGCAAGGTGAAACCACCACAGTAAGACAATTGACACTGGATTTCAGTGAAGGGTTTGTTGTCCCTGAGCCTTTACCTGCATCCCGCAATGTGACGCGGACAATTGTATTTCCAAAACATATTGAAATACCGAATTTTGGGCGGTTTCAGCGGCAGGTTAATCTTCTATTTGCGCCACTTGCTATATCCGTGGAATTCAGGCTTACTCGCCAGAAACGACTTGAGATGAAATGGATTTTTCCGCCAGCTGGCTTATCAGAACATCAAAAAAAAATACCTTCTGATAAGGCGGCTGGTGACTTGTCAAGTGATGAGATGAAGGCTTTCGAATCTTTGGTGTTTACAATGGCGGGCACACATTAAGCTGCTAGATTAGGCCACTACCAACTTTAGAATATAAACATCTGTAATGCCTTCATTATCTGACTGTTCGTCAATATTTAACGCATCATTCATCTGTGCACGAATTTCATCTGCAAGACGTTCTCTGTCCCGACGTGTTTTCAACTTATTTGGTTCTTGTGTAATCAGGAAATTCAAAATTCGATCCCTCAAAACAGGTTCAAATTCACGTAAATCCTCGACAAAACCGTCAGCTGTTAATGGTGATTGTAAGGTGGCCAAAGCCAGCTCTATGGTCAGCAATTTACGGCTATTATGTAGATTGGAAATGAAGGGGGCGGGGAACGCGAAGTATCGATGAACGGGTTTGTTGAAGGCCAACAGATTCCCTTCATCATCTTCTGCAAATTCAGCCTCATCCATTTCGTCAAACTCATCTGTTTCATCGGAAGCAGATTTATATTGGCTGGTTGCTAATAATCTGGCTTCTAGTTCGGGATCTGTTGGCTCGGCAGGTGCTGACAGATATAGAATGCCGTAGCCAAACAGACCCAAGACAGCGAAGGTAACGCTACCAAAAATCCCACCTAAAATCAGGCGTGACCTAAGCTTTGCACGTGCAGCTCGTTTTTTTGCCAGCTTTTGCTCCTGGTCTAATTCTTGTTTGTTTTCATCTTCAGCCATTTATATTTCTGCCTTTCATATCAGGCCAAGCTGGGCAATCAGGTTGAGAACAAAATCAAATCCGTTATTAAGTAACGTTGCTGATAAAGTCATGACCAAGTCAGGGTTCAGCCAGTAAAGCCAACCAGCACTGGCTGCCAACATGGCAAGAAGAATAAACATCACTGCCCCAAAAAGGCTGCGCTGGCGGCGTGGCGTCATCTTTTCCTGTTCCAGCTCGGCCTGTCTATTCGCCAGCTGGCGCACAAGTTTAAGTAAAGCGGTCAAATCCTGCTGTTGTTTGTCTGTCCGGCTCTCCAACTGTTGCAGACGGTCAGCTAGTTCTTTTATTTCCTCTAACTGCCCTGTGTCATCACCAAGCTTGTTAAACACTTCCTGCCGGATAGCTGTCAATGGGTCGGGGCCTAATTGAGGTTCTGCCGGGGCTGTTTGTTCCGTTGTGTCTAGCGGGTTTTCTCCGGTGGGGTTATTTGGTTCTTGCATTTTCTGTCGCTTTCCAAATTGTTCGGATGGAGGAATGTCAACTTTGTTCTGCGCCCAGAAGGGCTTGGGCCGATTTTCTCCGAGGGAATTACCAGTAATAATTGGGTCTGAGGCTGATCCAATTTTGGATTGTGCGGCTTCATCCATCAGCCCGCGCAAACGTGTCATGATATCTTCTTTAAGACGCGGGTCATCCATATTTGGATTAACTAGGCTGGCCTCATGACCTCGCTCCTTACTAGCAACAAAAGCCCGTTTAGCATTTTCTATCTGACTTTTAATCTGGTCGTTATCCATTATCCATGCTCGTCAGCATTCATCTTTTTATAAGCTTTGTAACCTATTTAATTTAGCTATGATCCTTAGCAATGTTCTTTAATCTTGCAAGTTTTGATCCGTTCGAAGGTTTCAAGCTCAAAATGTACAATATCCGTCTAAAAAGGCAGGTCAAGATACTGGCTTAAACGATTGATGGTAGTCCTTACATGCCGGCTTGCATTGCCTAATCTTTCGGTTCAGTCAAATATCCCCCAGTTGAGACTTTCAGAAATAGGCTAAATTCGCATAAAAAGATAACTATGCTCAACTTAGTTTCCCCAAAACGGCCCTGATTTTGCATAAGACTATACAAATAGCATCAGGTTGCCTCTGCCGCGTTGTAAATATGAGTAGACATTAACGGCTTGTTTGATGCCAATATTATATTAACAAATATTGTTCACGATGTATAATAGTGAGCTGCTGTCTAGCCTTGCATCGTCAAAAAAGGAGCCATTCATGTCTGAAGAAACTGATCTCAGTTCTCGCTTGCAGACTGTTATTGACGAAATTCGTGATGTGATGGAAAAGCGCAAAGAGCGTATTGAGGAATTACGTCAGGAAATTGCTGACATTGAGCGCGATAATGAAGAACTTGAGCGCACAATAGCTGAGTTGTTAGGCGGGTTTAACTAAAAGCATATTGTGGTTCATTCTAGCAATATGGCTGAATGAGCCTCTTTAGGCGTCTGCCGTGTCCTTAGGTTTGTTTAGCGCCTGGCCCTGAATAGCATTTGCGCCAAATTTATCCTTTAGCTCAGGTGTTTGTTTGACTAACTCGGTCAGTTGTTCTGCCACTAGCGTTTCAGCCTGTTCAGCGGTTTCCGCCTCCACAGACATGATCCCGTCGATTAACCAATGTACCTCAATTTTCATTTGCAGCCTCGGGTTTGTTCTGGTGGATTGGTCCACCTGCCAACAGTCGGTTGAAAATATCTGTTGTTTTGAGTTGTAAAACAGCTATTTCCTCCGGCTCAACCTCATCTTCCATCTCATCGCGGAGTTCTGTCATGTCTGGCAGGTTCAGAGCAACTGCGATGGCATACCACAAATACGCTTGCGCATAATCTGCTTCTGGCAGCAAGGCATGATGGTAGTAGGCTAGCTGCGGTATGGCTTCAAATTCACCTGTCTCAATCCGGCGCTCCAGATGGTTTTCAATTTCTGCTAAAACAGGCTCAAGTTGCTTTTCTGGCAGTCTGTCTTGTATTTCCTCAGCCAATTCCTCAGCTACCTCAATTCCGCCCAGCTGTGCCAGTAATACCCAATATAAAGCATCCGCATAATTCTGTGGTCTGCCCTTTCCATGGCGCAACAAATAGGCTAAGTTGTACTGAGCCTCATATTCTGATCGATGAGCAGCGGTTTCAAATAAATTAACAGCCAATTGGAAATTCTCATCTTTCCAAGCCTGAACACCACGTGAAAATTCATCAGTTCGCGTTGTATTTGTTTTGGCTGATTCGCTCACACTTTGCGCCATGGCTGGTAGATTGACGAACTCAGAGAGAAAAAACATCGTGAGTAGGCCGAGCAGCGCAGAATAATTGACTGAACTAGAGGCCAAAACCCGGGCCATCAACGGCCCGCCATCATGACCAGTTGAAGATAGAAAATCCTTAGCTTGAATTTTGACCCGGGGCGCCGCTCAAACACAACGATCCGCGGACGCTGTGAGTCTTCACGTTGGAATTCGATTTCCGTATTTTCCGGCAGAATGACGCCATTCTTTGCCAATGTCTTTGACGGGTTGCTTGAAAAATCCCGACGAAAATCTGGGTCAATCCAAATCTGCGCAAGCACCTTCCCCAGGATGTCAGGTAGATATTTTTTAACATCTTCGCGTGACGCGAATTGTTGATTATTCTCATTCAGTGAGAATGCCGTGGTTACATGGCTGGCAGGCTTAATACTCAGGTCACGTTTTGCCACGGGCACAAGAGAGCGTGATGTGCTGCTTGACATAATGAGAACCTCCTCTGATCTTCACCACAGATAAACATAATGCTCAATAATCCATATCTAAACAAGGTTAATTTTTCCTGCAAGTTGATACTTTTCCAGAAAAACAACTTTGCCTTGGCATGATATTTGCGGGTTCCGCCCATAATTTTTGGAGATGCAGGAAATGATTTCAGTCATTCGCTCGGGTTTAGACGCCTCACTCAAGCACATCGGTGTTGTGTCTAATAACATTGCTAATGCGCGTACCACAGGATTCAAGAAGTCATCAGCAACATTTCAGGATGTTTACGCTCAAAAAACCACGCTTTTAAATCCAGGAAAAATTGGGCAGGGGTCTCGTGTGGAACAAGTGCGGCCCACCCAGACGCAAGGCCCTCTGATGCAGACAGGACAGACACTTGATCTTGCAATTGAAGGGCAAGGGATGTTTGTCGTCAGGGCTCCTGACAACACGGCGGTGGATTCTCAGAGCTTTACGCGTGACGGATCATTTTCGCTTGATAAAGACGGCTTCATCGTCACAACAGACGGGCAACGCGTCCTGTCGGAAAAGGGCCAGTTTATGCAAGTGCCATTCAGACGCAGTGTTGGCGAGCGTGAATTAAGACTCGAAGATGTGACAATTGACGAATTTGGCAATGTACGAGCACAGATGGGGCGCACAGATATTGTCGAAGTTGGCCGTTTCGGGTTGGCCTTATTTTCTGATGTAAATGAGTTAACACCAGTCGGCGGTAATTTCTTTAAAGCCAATCAGGCATCAGGGCCAGCTCAAATTGAAGGTGCATTTCAAAACGCCTATGGAAAAATTATGTCTGGCACTTTGGAAATGTCAAATTTGAATATGACGACTGAGCTGGCTGTTTTGATCCAGGCTCAACAGGCATTCAGCGGCTCTTCTCGCCTGTTACAGGCTGAAACAGATATGACCAAACGGTTTACCAACCGGTAAGCAAAACGATTACTTCAAGGGCATATTAACCTGAAGACTCACAATTTCTGCTGTCTGATTCTCATCAATAAATAAAAAGCCCTCTAGGGAGACTGGAAGATGTTGGCTCAGCTGCACAGCAAGCGAGAGGGGGCGTGCAGGGGTAAAAGACAGGGACTGAATCATTCGTTCAAACTGTTGCTCACTTACTTGAATTGTGCCCGTCATCACCGGCCTGTCTGCTTTAATCAGCATAGTGCCACTTGGTGTCGGCTGGCAAGATTCCGCAGCCGTAACAGACAGCTGGCAGCTACCTCTAGCGATATTTACCAAGCCGCAGGATAAGAATAGGATGGGGGCCTCCTGAGAAGGTTCAAAACGCAGGTCAGCTGTCTGTACAGACATCTGGATAAGATCGGTTTGTTCCCACTGCTTTGCCATGTTGCATTAATCGACCTGATTGGCTTTCTCGATAAATTGTCGCAATTGGCCAATAGCAGATTTTTTTATTTGTGACACACGACCAGTAGATACTTCTAAAACTTCAGCTATTTCGAAAACATTTAGCTCCTCAACATAGTAGAGTTGAATGACAAGGGCCTCTCGCTCAGGCAATTCTGTCAGGGCCTTCTTCAGAAGCTCCTGCAGTTCAGCCTCATTAACGTCTTGTTCTGGATTGTTATCCGTAGAGGCAAACCAGATAGAGAACTGGTCTTCTACTGAATCAATCGACTGTGGTGTATTTGCTTGAAACGCAGCTTCCCATTCTGCTAGCCTTTCTTCGCTCATTTCCATTTCATTAGCAATTTCAACCCGACTTGGTTGGCGCAGCAGCTGCCTCTCCAACTTTTCAACGGCTGAATTATATTTTTTTTTCACCTGAATGGTTGTTCTACAAAGGTTGGAGCTCTTGCGCAGATAATCGACAATTGCTCCTCTTATCCGAATGCTGGCATATGAGGCAAAGGTGGCTCCGTCCAGGGGAGTGTAGTTTTGTGCGGCAACAATCAGGCCTGTATAGCCTATTTGAATGATATCTTCTATTTCAGTAATGTGGCGAGCACGCCCGTGAATCTGCCACGCGATTTTTCGCACAAGCTCTGAATTTGCGGTGATCAGCTCATCGACATCAGGCTGCTGTTCTGCATAGGAATGTTTCATCAGCTTGCTGTCTCCACATCACGGTGAAAAAATTTGATACCATCATGTGTGTTTATCGGTGCATTTACCATTTCTTTTGCCAATTTCAAAAACGCTTTTGTTTCTGGACTAGATGGCTGGCCAGCCACAATTGGTGTCCGTTTAACAATTGACCTACGAATAGCACTAGACAAAGGTATCATCCCTGCGTAATGCAAATTTACATCCAGAAAGCGTCTGCAGATGTCAAAAAATTTATCAAAGTTATTTTTTGCTTCAACAGACCCATCTGCCATATTAACCACAATACTAAAATTCTGTAAATTTTTTTCAACGTGTGCAGCCTTGATTAAGGCATAGGCATCCAAAAAACTTGTTGGTTCTGCAACAAGAACCACCAGTGGAACGGTTACAGCACTGGCAAAAAACAAGGCACTTTCAGACGCGCCTGCAGGCGTATCGACCACAAGGTAGTCAATTTTATTTTCCAGATCAGACAAAGATTGCAGCATCCGGTAACGTGCACGATTATCTAGGTTCAGCAATTCCAGAAGACCGCTGCCACCAGCAATAAACCGAAGACCAGATGGTCCATCGGTGAGAATATTCTCCAGTTCAGCTGTGCCCCGCAGGAAATCTGCAGCTGTATGTTTCGGGTTGGTGCCTAACAGAATATGCGCGTTCGCCATGCCAAAATCGGCATCAAAAAGAACTACTTTCTTGTCCATTTTTATCAGACTCATGGACAAATTCACCGCGCAGTTGGTTTTGCCCACGCCGCCTTTGCCACTGGTAACCGCGATCGAAACTGTCATTTCTCACAACTCCACTTCTGGTGGGAAGGACAATTAAAAAACAAGCTTTTCTGACGTATCTATGTGAAAGTTTTCTTTCAGATATTGCGCCAGAATTTTGGCTGACGCAAATGCGATAGCACCAACAACTGACTTCGTTCCAGATAATAGACTAATCTGTGCACCGGTTTCAGCTAGTGCTGAAAATTCAGCAGCTGTGGTCTCGCATTCATCTAGCTTTGTCAGACCGATTGTGGGTTTAAGTGGCGCAAACTGATCAACGGTCAATGTAATCATCTTTGCTGAACTGCCTCCGGATAAAGACAGCACCACAGCACTGTCTTGGTCGCCGAGATATTGTTTTAGCTGGCTGACCCTTGCGACAGCGTTTTCTGCTGGCAGACTGACGTCTACTACCATCATATCGAAATCAGTTATCTTGTCGAACTGCTGGTCAGACATTTCCTGTGTGTATTGGCTTACTGGGATATTCAGCAGTCGAGCAAAGCTACGCAATTTGGTGTCGGTCTCATTCAGTGTTGCTGACAGGCTGGTCAAAGCAACTTGCTTCCCAGGATGTGCATCTTTTAGGCTAGCTGCCAGCTTAGAGGCCAGTGTTGTGCGCCCTGAGCCTGTTGCTCCAACAACAAAGATAAACCGTTTCTGAAGCAGGGCCTCACTGTTCAAGTCAGCTAGGTCCTGTGCCAAACAATCCAGAAATGAGGATACACCGTTATCATAATCAAGGCCGGCAAATTCTGGATGCAAACGCAAAATGGTGGCCTGACTGTAACCCGCACGGCTTAACCGCACGGGTGTACTGTCTTGTAAGCCTGCATTCAAACCATCTGGTCCTGTCAGCATCATGCCAGATAATTTGCTATCTAGTTGGTCAATTCTGTCTGCCATTAGGCTCATAGCCTGCATTATGGCCCGTTGGATTGAATCTGCTGTGGATGTCTGCGTGTTGGCTAGGTTGCTATCTGTTGTTTGTTTTGCTGGAACCTGTGTTGATACGCGTGGCTTACCAGGGAGAGAGCTAGATATTCCGGCATTATACAAATGTGTAAAATCGCTTGCAGGATTTTTAGGTGGAGGTGATGGCAAATCTGCACCGTTTGTAGCTCGCATAATGACCTTGCCGTCTTTTTTCGTTGTGGAAAGAATCAATGCATCTTTACCAAGCCGTTCTGCAATTTGATCCATTGCTGTGGCTGTGTCTGCAGCCTGAATAGTCAGCGTGGTCATTTTGATTTCTCCTTCTGAAGCTAATATTTAGCGACCTGTTGGGGCCTAATTCTGTTGTTCATTTTCGCCACTGATTGTGGCAATTACGTTAATTTTTCGGCTGTCAGGTAACTCGGTAAAGCCAAGAACAATCATGTCATCAATATGATGCCTGATAATCGAAGAGAGTTGTTTGCGAATTGCTGGTGAGACTACCATAACAGCCGTTTGTCCTTCTGCTGATGCTCGCTCTGATGCTGAATTAATTGATTTAATCATTTTTTCCGCCAATGCGTTATCGAGCATCAGGCCAGCTTCACCTGACTGGCGGACCATCTGAATCAGCATATGCTCCAATTCTGAGCTGAGCGTAATGACTGATAGGGGTTGGCTGAGTGGGGCAATTTGCTGAACGAGCAGACCCGCAAGCCCAGGGCGCAGAGCTTCAGCAGATTCACTTACGCTTAAATTTTTTCCAGCCAGATTGGCTAAGGTTTCTAGAATACGTCTAAGATCACTGATCGGCATACGTTCGGCTAGAAGCTCACGTAGAATTCCAGTAAGGGAATGTAGTGGAATAAGCTTAGGCACCACAGACTGGACCAAGCTCGGCGCGGAATTGGCTAGATTGTCTAATAGGGCCTGAACATCGTCCTGTCCTAGCAATTCGCCCGCATATTTTGTTATTACCTGGCTGACATGAGTGGTCAGCACTGTTTCTGGTTCAACAACTACATAGCCTTGTGCTTCAGCTTCTGTCTGCTTATGAGCTTCAATCCAAGTGGCATCAATGCCAAAGGTTGGTTCTTTAACGTCAATGCCAGACAGCTTGACATTGGACTGTTCACCCGGAATAGCCAATTTTCTCTCCGGATAGACTTCATCTTCGCCAACAATGGTCTGACCAATCCGCAGGCGATATTGATTGGCTCCGAGACTCATGTCATCACGCACACGCACAGTAGGGATAACAAAACCCAGATTGCGGGAAAGTTGCTTGCGGACACCGGTAATACGGTTCACCAATGGGCCGCCTGTTTGCTCATCAACCATTTCAATCAGACCATAGCCAAGCTGGATTGATACAGGTGAATTATCCGTCACATCAGACAGCTCTATCTGATCAGGTGAAGAAGACACATCGCCATCTTCGTCAGAACTTCCCTGATTGGGACTACCGCCCATGGCGGCAGTACCACCTGCGCCATTCGCTGTTTCATCATCTTGAGGACTGTAATTGCGCAAGAAAAATGCTGTCAGTCCAGCGGCTGCGGCAGCAAATAAAAATAAGAAATTTGGCATGCCTGGCACAAAGCCGATCAGCAAAAGCACGCCAGCAACTGGCACCCATGCCCGAAACAAGCTTACCTGATGGCCTATGTGTTTGGCCATGTCCTGAGTTGTTGACACACGGGTTACAATAATCGCTGTGGCTATGGCCAGTAGTAAAGACGGGATTTGAGCAACAAGACCGTCACCAATTGATAATAAAATGTAGGATTCAGCAGCAGATTCAAGACTGAGATCGTGCTGTGCGAGTCCAATTATCAGGCCACCGATAATATTAATTGCCAGAATCAGAATACCAGCGATTGCATCGCCTTTTACAAATTTAGAAGCACCGTCCATAGCGCCGTAAAAATCTGCTTCCTGGGTGATTTCCTCTCGTCGGTGCTTTGCTTCTTCATTGCTTAGCACCCCTGCATTCAAATCAGCATCAATTGCCATCTGTTTGCCAGGCATTGCATCAAGGGTAAAGCGGGCGGAGACTTCTGAGACACGGCCTGCCCCTTTTGTAATTACCACCAGATTGATAATTACCAAGATCACGAATACGAACATACCCACTGCAAAATTGCCTGCTATAACGAACTGACCAAAAGCCTCGATTACCCGCCCAGCTGCAGAACTACCTTCATGGCCATTGGATAGGATAATTCGCGTAGAGGCTACATTCAAGCCAAGCCGCAGGACGGTGGCAATAAGAAGAAGGGTTGGAAAGCTTGAAAATTCAAGTGGCCTGTGTGTATGCATGGCCACCATAAGAATCAATAAGGACAAAAGAATATTAGACACAAAAAATGTATCTAGCAGATAGATGGGAAGCGGTAACACCATCATTGCGACCAGCACAAGAATGCCAATCGGCATTATAAAGCCACCAAGCAATGATTTTACATTACCTAACCCCAGCCGGGACAATGTCATTTCCATGACGGGCTCCTCGTGTCAAATATCGGACAGCGTAGAATTGTTTGGAGGCTATACATTACCATTTTTTTATTAACTAACTGTTTTTTCTGTCTAAATTTAATTTATAAAAGTTTTTAACAGGCAATTCACACAGAACCCATCCGAAAGAAAGGCAAAATATATGCCAAGTCATACAAAAGGTATCTTTTTTGGTTATAAGTGGGGGCTTTGGCATAAATGATGCATCAACAGGTTTCAGATATCTGAAAGCCGCTGTTGATTTGTAAGGCAAACATTGTCCCGGGCAAATAGCAGCACCAATCCGGAAACGGCCATGGAGCTCACTATGAACAACTTTTACAAAACTAGTCTGATAGCTTTCGTTGTATCCAGCGTGTTGTCTGGCTGTACTCATATGACATCAACACAAGCTGAATTTGTAACCGGTTACGGTCAGGAAATGGCCGCGGTGGAAGCCTCACAGACTCAGTCTGTTGTGACGCTAAAGGATGTACTGGATGCTGAAGCAGATGATATTCCTACCTTAACAGCAATCGGTTATGCCGTAACTTCATCGCAACCTGGCCGCAGCGAAGCACAGAAACGATTGATGGCAATCCGGTCCGCCCGTATGGCAGCGATGCGGGACTTGGCTGAGCAGATACATGGCCTGCAAGTGGATTCAAGCACAACCGTAATTGATTTGATGGTACAAAATGACACGTTCAGGGGCGTAGTATCCGGCACAATCCGCGGGGCTCGCACAGTCCGTATCAATCCAACAGGGTCTGATACATATGAAGTTGTTCTCGAAATTGACCGTGAAATGATTGGCTACCTGCTTTCGACTGCTCGGCAAACAGTTTAATGCAGTCAGCATTCCACCATAGAGGAGCAAATTTAATGGGCTTCATTCAGCTGATTTTATGGGCAACACTTGCAGGTATCTTTATGCCACAAGCTGCATTGTCGCAGACATCGGATGGTCTTGATAATGAGGGGCTGCGGCTCGTGACAGTGACAGGCCGAGCGGCCATTATTCATGAAGATGCTCTTGATGAGGCTCGTGATATGGCACTGGAAGACGCGCTTTACTACGCAGCCTTAAAAGGTGGGGCAAAAATTGATGGTTTTAGTTCAGTTGATGCGCAAACTAATCTTAATGACATGATTGTTGTGCGACCAACATCCCAAATTCTTGATTATAGTATTATTAATGAAATGCAAGATGACACTCACTATGCGGTGACCATTGAAGCGGTGGTTGGTGACATGGTTTTATCTGGTTGTCAAAATCGGCCGGTCAGCCATGTTACCCTGTTCCGTCCTGTGCTCCAGATTGCTGGTGATTTGCCGCATTGGATGTCTCAATTACCTGCCAACCTTTCACAGGTGCTTGCGATCCGTCTGTCAGAGCAGCCATCATTGCGGCTTCGTGATGCGCGCAAGGTGCGGCTATCCGCAGCTACGACACCAGATAACCCTTTAAATCAGTATGATTATACCCAGCTGACTTCCGGTCGCGTGGTTTTGCAAGCTGGTGATTTCGCTATTCACACAAAAATTTCTTTTAAATCTGAAAGCGAATCCAAACTATTCTCAAAAGTAGAATATACCATCATTCAAATTGAGAGTATCGTCTCTGACGCCAGTGGAAAGATTGCGACGCAACAAATCAAAGACGAATTTAAAATACTACTTGGAAAAAATCTACCGCTGCGTAGTCTGACTGTGTTCAGCCAGGAAACAAGAGAGGTGATAAAGTCATTTGTTGTTATGGCAGCAGATGTTCATGCTGAAAAAATTGCTGAAAGACTCACTTGTCTGCCAATGACGGCTCCGCTTAATATTGCAGATGGTCGTTTGCAGGCCAAGCTTGGTAAGCGGCAGGGCCTGAGCCGCAATCATCTGGCTGTTGCAGAAGGAAAACAGACGCCGTGGACAATTTTGCGTGTTTCTGAAGCACGTGACAATAGTGTTATTCTCACACCGCTTGATATCAACCGAAATATTAGTGATTTAGCAGGGGCGGAAGTCACATTTCTGGAGTTTAATTGATGGTAAATTCACTCGTTCATAATGTTTTTTCAAGAGGTGGCAAAGGACTTACGCGCTTGCTTTTTCTGGTTTGTGCTGGGCTGTTGACAGATGCATTTTCAAATTTGCCTTTCACCCCGGCAATTGCGGAACCGATTGTAATTCTTGAATATCAAGGCTCGGAGATAATTCCAGATGGTGACGGCGGCATGCATCCATTCAGACTGGATCCTAATTACTCTGCCCATCACAAAGTCATGCAGGATGAAACATTAAGTCATATCATTAAAAATTATTATGGCGGTAGCGGCCTGGATAACGCATTTGTTCAAATGGCAATAGTGAAAAAAAATAGGTCAGCTTTTGTCCGCGCAAATCCAAATTATCTGTATGCTGGAAAGTCTTTACATTTGCCGTCGCTGAATGAAATCAGAGCTATGCTAATAAGAAAAACAAAGTCTCCTAAACATGCTGAGCCAACAAGAGATAACCGTGAAGAAATATTTTTCTTTGGCAGCTAAAAGGCTTTTTGTCACAATCGGATTTTTGCTGTTCAACTTAAACGGGCTGCACGCAGACGGATATATCTCTGGTATTGAGCTGCGTGATGAGCTGAACAATTATCTGGCTGAACAGGGATTGATAGGAAGGCCTGCCCTTGACAAAGCTCGTCAATTTAGGGCTTGCAGTACAGGTCTCCAGATGTCTCCTCTTTTTGGTAGTTTTCAAACAATTGAAATCCGCTGTCCTGATAATGATGGCTGGAAGATTGCAGTCAGAACACGACTTGGCACGGTTACTTCGCCTAATAAGGGAAGACAAGTACAAGTGCCAACTCCTAACTTGGAGGACAAGCAGATAGCAGTGGTGGTGAATAAGCGGCTGACAAAAAACAGTATTATTGGGCCAGGTGATGTTAGTCTTGAACCATTTACTGCAATATCATCTAAAGATTTTTTTACTCGTATCGATGATGTTGTTGGCCGACGTTTGAAACGCAGCCTGCATACCCGTCAGCTTGTAGAGGCGAGACATTTGAAAACAAATTGGATGATTGAAAAGGGTCAACCCGTCATTCTGGAAAGTGGATTTGGCGCGATTCAGGTCTTAAGTGAGGGAATTGCCCTTGATAATGCGCAATGGGGAGAATTGGCACGGTTCTTGAACACTAGATCAGATAAAGAAGTATTTGGTAAGGTTGTTTCAGAAAAAAAAGTTGTCATTCGAACTAAAACTTCCCAAAAGTAAGTCGTTACATACCACACTAGGAGGTAATAATGGTTGATAGTGTTAAGAACGCCATCAGTCGTATTGAGACACCAAAGGCACGAAAAGCTGATATTCCGTCAGACAAAGGTGCCAAAGGGTCGAACTCAGCACAGCCACAAGCTGCGGTTGCGGCAAGCGATTCCGTTCAGTTGAAATCAGCTGAGATCGCTTCCTCAGCTAAGGAAATGGCTGCTGCTGCGCCTGTGGACATGAACAATGTCAATCGCATCAAGAGCGCGATAAAAGAGGGTAAATACCCTATCGATATCGATAAAATCTCTGATGCGCTGATGGATGCATATAGGGAGTTAAAGTCGTAGTAAGATCATTTTGACCGAGTGACTAGATTATGACTATTCAACTTCCCTTGTCCGAAGTGATAGCGACTGCTAAGCAAAAGCTCAGCAGCGTTTCCGCATGCCTTAATGATTCAACGGCGTTTAGTGCATCTGTCGCTGAGTTCAACGAATGGCTTACGGAGCATAAAGATCTTATTTCTGCACCTACATTAGAAGAGGCGAGCGTACGCCTTGAAATTGAGCAACTTATCCATCAGCTGACCCGGCTTGAGCTGCAGGCTCACTACAACATCTCTCTAATAAACGGAATGCAGAGCTATATTCATGGAAAGCTCGAACACAATACCACTCCTAACACCCAGTATCACCGCTAAGGATGAATTGACAAAAACAGTGGCCATACCTGATAGTGTCATCAAGAGATAAGTGAGGGGTTGAAGGCTGTGACTATTGCTGTTTTTATGTCAAATTTTGGTTTCGCCGCCGTAATTTTTCTGCTTCTTCTGGCCGTTATCTTTCTCGTGAACAGCTTTCAGAAAAAAACACTGAGTGTCTTGGCTCGCCTATCTGCTACTTACAATGATATTGAGACTATTCTAGTGCGGATTACAAATTCCATAGATCTGATGAACACGCAAGTAAAAGGGCTTGAAAGCCAACTTGATAAAATCGAACAGACCGAAGAACGATTACAGAGAGAGCTGACGCGCCTAGCTGATGGCACATCTGCGCAAGGCCAGCTTTCAAAGGCCATAGAGCTGGCTAGAGACGGAGCCTCAGTATCTGAAATTATGTTATCAACAAAGCTGCCAAAAGAAGAGGCTGAGGCAATTGCCCGTTATCACAGTGAGCAAAAAGGATAGCCTGCAGATCCCTCAAACGCACTGTCTAGAGTGTAAAAACGCTCAATTTGCAATTCATGCTGAAATATTTGTTCCTTTTCTGCGCTGCTACCTGGCCAGTTTTGCGGTCGATCTGTAGACTAATACCACTGTCCTCAATCATCAAAAAATTGCTATCAACAGAGGTGATGGTAGCCTCACGCTCGCCACTTGAACTTGTGATTCTTGCGGTTCCGCCTTTTTTGGCATGACGCACAATGATATCGTTAACTTCAAGTCGAGAGTTGTTACAGCTGTATTTTTCATGCCTGAACCGCTCCAGATTACACCCGCTAAAAAAAGTAAGACTGAAACCTATTAGTAGCATTGCTTTGGCATGTCTATGTTTGGGTATTTTTCTCATCTGTTTCAGAATCATTGTCATCGGGGGGCGGTGTGTCATGAGCCGGCGACGTCTTTGCAGCTGACATTCCAGAATCTTCAACTGTAAATTCTTGGTCTGTCTCTGCTTTAGCATCATCATCATCTGAGCTCGGCGTGTCTTCAGCCGGCGACGTCATTTGCAGGTTTTTTTCCCCATCGCTTTCCGTTGTGTCTGTAGCAGAAACGCCTGAATCTTCAACTGTATTTTCTAGCTCTGTTTCCGTCTCATCTGTGGACATTTCTTCTGTCCTTTCAACTGGCAATTGCTCAGATGAGTCAGCTTCAGATTCCGTGTCCATCTCTTGCATTTCTGGCGCATCAAGTGTGACAGGTTGCTCAGTTTCGCGCTTTTCAGCTGGCCCTTCTTCAGAGATCAGCTTAGCCTTGCCGGTTTCAATAAGGCGAGCTGCATCGTCCCTGCCAACGGTAATTGCTACACCGCTAGGTATTCGAACACCATTGACTTCTCCAGCTTCAATGGTCATCAGCTCATTCCATTCTTCAAAATGATCTGCGCTGTCAGGCAAGTCTTCATCATTTATAACAGTCTCGTCAGAATTCTCTGAATTGTCGACTAATTCTTGCGGTGTAATGGCTTCGACCGCAGGAATCATGGAATTTTGATTGAATTCTATGATCTTGCTGACACGTGTGCGCAAGATATAAACTCGTGCTGCTAATATGCCAATTCTTTTGCTTTCATCTCGTTCTGTATCCAAAGCCGATATCAAAAAATTGTTTAGCTCATCCAGAGATTTATCGATAAATTTTTCAATGATGGCATCACGTACCCGTATAGAGGTTGGTGACAAGGCTATGGATGACCCTGGGCCGGACCCGTTTGGTAGGGCTGCTGATTTCATTTTTTTCTCCATCAGAACAACTTGGCACCCTATTTGCAAATTCTACACCAAAATGTGTATTCCACACTCATAAAAACAAGTTTTTTGAATTAGATGGGCAAGCGGTCTGCAAAATGAGTAAAATTGGGAACTATTTAGAATTTCACGCACAGGCGCTGAATCTTCGTTCACGGCGAAATGAAATTCTTGCTTCAAACATTGCAAATGCGGCCACGCCTCATTTCAAGGCACGTGATCTGAACTTTGACCGGGAAATCCAGCGTCATATTAAACATGGGCCTTTGCGCGTCACAAACGATGTTCATTTCCCAACCAATACACATCCTTTGCGTGAACAGATGCTGTTTCGGGATCCTATCAACCCCTCTTTGGATGGCAATACAGTAGAAATGGCTGTTGAGCAGATGGAATTCTCTGAGAATGTCATACGCTATCAGACCACGCTGCAGTTTCTTAATAATCGGATAAGTGGCTTGATGTCAGCTATTAGAGGGGAATAGAGGGGAATTTCATGCCTGACGTAAAGAATATCTTTGATATCGCAGGGCGCTCGATGGCTTCACAGATGATCCGTCTAAATACGGTTGCCAGTAATCTGGCGAATGCTGGGGCTGTGACAGGGAGTAAAGATAGTGCCTTTCGGGCGTTGAAGCCCATTTTTGAAACACAATTTGCAGATCAGTTGAAACGGACAGGTGTATCTACAGTTGATGTAGTTGACGTACAACCTGTTCTGCGCGAGCCGGAACGAGTTTACATGCCGCAGCATCCAGATTCAGATCAGGATGGTTATGTGTTTCGGGCGGCGGTTGATGAAAATGAAGAAATGGTTGAGATGTTGGAAGCATCTCGCCAATACCAAAATAACGTTGAGGTCGTCTCAACTCTGCGCAGCTTGATGATGCGCACAATCTCGATGGGTAAATAAAGTCGTCTGACCGGAGAAAATTATGAGTACTGTTGACAGCAATCAATCTCTGAACAACATCCTTGACAAACTGGGTATCCAGCCTCAAGAGCAGAAAAAACGAGCCGAAGGTGCCGCGCTGGGACAAGAGGATTTCCTGAAGCTGATGACAACACAGCTACAGAATCAAGATCCGTTTGCGCCGATGGAAAATGCTGATTTCATTGCCCAGATGGCACAGTTTTCAACCGTTACAGGGATTACTGATATGGGGCAGTCCTTAAAGGGAATTTCAAACCAGCTCTCAGAATTTAGAATTGCAACAGCCACTAACATGTTGGGTAATTCAGTTCTGGTTCCTGGTAGCAGAGCTTATCCTGACGCAGATGGCGCTGTGCATGGGGTTATTGATTTGCCTGCATCTACTGGCATGGTGAATGTGGCCTTTACATCTCAGAATGGTGACACCCTTTATATTGAAGAATTAGGGGCACAGCCATCTGGGATGACCGGCTTCTCTTGGGAGAATATACCTCAGGAGATCCTTGAAAATAATGAATACATAACTGTTGAGGCATTTGCTGACCAGGGTGATGGGCTTGAAGGCGTGTCAACTTCGGTCTTTGGTGAAGTTCTGGCTGCGTCAACAAGTGCCTCAGACGGCGTAATGCTGGATGTGAAAGGCTATGGCGATATTAATGTGAATGAGGTTGTGCGTTTCCGTCAGAATTCTAGCCAATAAAGAGAAGATAAAATTCTGGCATATAAGTTGCTCTGCCTAAATAGATGATGAGTGGAAGCCGGCGCCTAGTCTGGCTTTCGGACACAAAACAAATAAGACCGGATGTGTCTTGGAGAAATAGAAAATGTCATTTTATACCGCGCTTACCGGATTGAATGGGTCATCAGCCGATATCTCTGCAACTTCAAACAATATTGCCAACGTAGGCACCACTGGCTTTAAGCGCAGTGTGGCTGAATTTGGTGATATTTTTGCGACATCACCGTTGCAGAATTCATCATCCTCAATCGGTTCAGGTACAATTCTTAAAGGTATTAAGCAGCAGTTTACACAAGGTAATATTTCTTCATCACTGAATGCGCTTGACCTAGCGATTTCTGGTCAGGGCTTTTTTGCTTTGAAGCCATCACTTACATCTGCTCAAACTGTTTTCACACGAAATGGCTCTTTAAATGTTAATAACGACCGATATGTGGTTGACTCTGCCGGACAGTTTCTTCTCACCTATCCAGTCAACGATGATGGTTCAGTCACAGCAAAAGATTTACAAAGTGCTATTCCACTTCAGCTTCCTGTTACATCTGGTGACCCACGGGCAACTAGTAACATTTCTTTGGGGGTAAACGTGCCTGCTGGCGCTGATGTGGTAACTGACCGACCTGAATTCTCTAATGGCTATGCTTTTAACTCTTCTGATCCAAATAGTTTTACTAATTCAACCTCGATTACTATTTTTGATGATTTAGGTAATCCAACAATCGCAACAATGTATTTTATTAAGACGCAAGCAGCATCTGCCACTGACGCAACAAATAAATATGATACGCGTCTTGTGATTAACGATACAGTCATCAATCCTGATTTAGTGTCAGCGGTTGACGATAATGGTAGCCAGATATTCATTGATCGCTTTGGGGCTGAAACCACGGACGTGCCAGATGACAACTACTTTCTAGAAGGAAAAGGTTCACCTCTTTATAAACTTGACGACCAGCAGCAGTTGATTCCATCTCAGCCAGCAAAATTGAGAGGGGAACAAGCTGAATTTGACTTTGGTGAAGAGGGAGACAGGTTAGTTGAAATTGTCACAGATCCAATGCAATTTAAATCAACTCGTGAAAGTGGTGATGGTGACAGTCGCATCTATTGGGGTTCCAATTTTTTAACAATAAATGTTGATAATGGAGATCAGCCTGTAAACATCGATATAAGACCTGGAAAGTATAATGCGACACAATTAGCTGCTGAGGTTGAGCGTGCAATAAATGAAGCTTATGGGGATGATAGCAAGATTCAAATTGTGCAGAATGTCGACGACACACTCAACATAAACTTGTTTAAGTTAAATCAGGATGGGTCATCAACTGGTTTGACCACACCTATAGAGGTCGACCTATTAACAAGTAGTTTTGTGTCTGAGGTTGATAACATTACCCTTTCTGGAGCGTCACCTGATTTCACAAGAGAGCAGTTTTTAGCGCATACACAGGCACGAATGAATGAATCGCTTAACCGGTATGCTGTTGACGCAAACGACAACCTTGCGAATGCAAGTGCGCTTGGTGTCTCCACTGACTTGTTTGCGCGTTCGCGGGGAACGACCATGCCGGCAATTTTTGAGCGGACTCAGGTTGTAAGTTTTGATCATTCTACATCAAATGCGACAAGTGCAGCCGGTTTAAATAATGCTTCAATAACAAAAGACGAAAAATATCTCGTCTACTCAATGTATGCAAATCGCCCATCATTNAGTGTTTATGATGATCAACAGCANGTTGCAACATCCGGTGCTGGAACAAAATCTGTAATTTATGATTCGAACCAAAACACTTTGCGAATCTTTTTTGCAAATTCATCAGCGATGGGTGGCTTTACAGCAAACGAAAAAATTAGGCTTGGTGGTAATTTCACGACGGCTTCTGAGCTCGCTGATTCAGAAATTATTAATGGACGAGAATATACTATAAATAATGTAAATTCAGGTAGTAATGCTGCTGATAATTATATCGAAATTAATACGACAGGGCTTGATTTTCCAGATGACGATTTTTCGGTTGCAGAAACAGATCTTTTTGTAATGAGTGGAGAGTCAGCCACTGTGGAAGCCTTTTTTGAGGGGGCTGAAAATGTCTACGATGGAGCGACTGACAATTTTAATAGTAAGCGCATAGTTTTGCGTGAAATGAGTGCTGCTGGGAAGCACTTTTACACAAACAAGCAGATTGTTACCGCATCGTCGTCAAATCATGGTATTTTCTCTAACTTTCAAGATGAGTTCAACTTAACTCAGACTGTCGCAGGAACTTCTATGGATTCTCTCAGAGTTCTTGGCCTTGAAAATGCGAGCTCAGCTTCAACTTTTACAACTACAACAGATTGGGTAGATGAGAAAAATCCGCCTGTAAAAGTGAAATATGATTCAGTAAATCAGCGTCTTCAATTTACGGTCGAACGGAATATTCTAGGAACAGGAACAAACTCAAACTTTAACTCCTTTAACGTTTTTGGCGCGGTATCGGCTGAAAATACCAACAATTTAGGTATACCTTCGAGGGGTGATTCACCCGAAGTACTAATACGTGGCGGTGAAGTTCTGTCTGCGGAACCATTTGTTGCAGATGGTGAAGAAATACAGCTTAATGACAAGCGTTTTGGTATTAAAGTAAATTATAATTCAGATACCCGGTCATTTACTTTTGCGAGCGGGACGACTGGGGAGAGAATTGACCTCAATAAAGCGCTTGGGGTAACTTCTGACCAGTCTGCTTCAAATATAGAAGTTGGTCGGTATACATTGAGCACTGCTGATGGTTCTGTAACTGATGCAACGGCTTTGGATACTGGCGACAATCATTTAATGGGCGTTGGCGGAAGCAAAACTGATACGAATTTTACTGAACCACGTGGTCTGGCCTCTTCTTCAGCGCAAGCTGTTGGTTCAAGTGCGATTGATGACCTTACAGAAGTCTTTCGACTTTCGAGTATAGAAGGTGATAATCGTTTCAATGTTTCAGTTAATGGAATAAATGGTATTGTTGAAGTTCCATCTGGCTTTTATGTTGGTTCTACTCTGGCTGAAGCTTTGGAAAAACGAATCAACCAGATCATGGACCCTATTAGTGGTGAAACAGTTGGTGGCGTGACGGTACGATATTCCAGTTCATCAAATAATTTTGTCTTTACGTCAGGTACTTCTGGAAATGAATCAACAATAAAAGTTAAGGGTGCATCTAGGCTTGGCCTTGATGAGGTGCCGTTAGGTGTTGGCTCAGTTCCTGAAATTAAGAACATTGTTCAAGCAGTAAATGAGGATGGAGCAAGACTTTTTGTAAACGCCCAAGGAGAAGTTGTTACTACGGCACCTGATCCAATTGTTACAGATTATTTTCCGTTGTACATTGATGAGGGTGAATTGACATTTGATAAAACCGGTAAATTGTTAAGTCCTAAAAATGTTGTTCATTATGAAAGTTCATCAGAGGGCGTTTCCGTATCTTTGGATATAAATTTTGGCGCCTCAACACAGTTTGCGCAACCTTTCTCGGTTTTGTCTATTGAACAGGATGGTTTTACATCTGGTCGTCTAGATGGTCTTGAAATTGATGCATCTGGGACAGTTCGGGCAAACTACACCAATGGTCAGAATAATCCACTGGGAAAGATTGTATTGGCGAATTTTAACAACCAAAACGGTCTTAAACAGATTGGTAATGCAACTTATGTGGCTACAGCTGTGTCAGGTAACGCGCAGGTGGGTGAAGCTGGCGCTGAAGGGTTTGGAACCGTGTTGTCTGGTTCTCTTGAACGGTCAAATGTGGATATTACTGAAGAATTGGTGAACCTCATTACAGCTCAGCGAAATTTCCAGGCATCTGCAAAGGCAATTGAAACCACAACAACACTGACGCAGACTATCATTCAGATTAGAGGGTAAGCCGAATTGATTATGCTCTGTAAATTTAATGGCTAAAACGAAGGAATATCTGACATGGATAAAATGATCCATCTGTCATTGAACTCACTTGATATTGCGTTAAGAAAGCAAGCAATTAGTGCGCAGAATTTGTCTAATGTGAATGTGACCGGCTTTCGTCGCGATGTTTATGAAAATTTTGGCACGCTGTATCTACGGGCAGAGGACCAGCTTGACACTCGAGCCTTTGCCGTTACCACTGGTAGTGGAGAATTTGACGAGCAGCAGGGTCGCATGCGTGCAACACACCAGCCCACTGACTTAGCAATTGATGGTAAAGGTTATTTTGTATCGAAACGTAATGACCTTGAAAATTCGCTGACCCGACGTGGCGACATGTCTGTTTCAACTGATGGCAACCTTGTGAACGGGCAAGGGGCGTTGATTTTATCTGAAACATTGCAGCCTATCCAGGTCCCACCTTTTCGTGAATTGTACGTCAGAGAGGATGGAAAGCTGCTGATCGAACCTATCAACGGTGAACCTGGCGTTACGCAGCTTATAGGCTCAATAGGACTTGTGTCTGGTGAGGGTCAGCAGATGCGAAAAGATTTGGACGGTGAAATTCGACCAGCAGATGGTGCACCTATCGTTACCGATCAGAATGTGAATGTGAAACAAGGTTATATTGAGGAAAGTAACGTGAGTGTAATTGACGAGCTTGTGGCCTCAATGGGTTACCAGCGCAGTTACGAGATGAATCTCAAACTGATCAAGCTAGCTTCTGATCTAGATCAGGGTACAGCTTCACTGCTACGTATGCCGAGCAACTAAGCGGGTTTCCTTTATCTATTCTCCCCATGCTGTCGTCTATCGGTTCCTAACAAATGGGAACTGGCACAAGGCTTGCAAGACTTCATTTACGGAACAATTAAACGGGGTCTTCAGATGTCAACGTATGCAATGCATGTGGCCAAAACCGGCCTAAATTCACAGCAAACAAAAATGCAGATTATTGCGAATAATCTGGCTAATGTGAACACTACCGGTTTCAAAAGTGACCGGGCTAATTTTGAAACATTGCTTTATCAGATTATTCGACCAGCAGGCGAACAGACCTCTGATGACACAAATTTAGCCTCCTCTTTTTCAATTGGAGCTGGCTCACGTCTTTTGAACACCAGCAAGCAGCATACGCAAGGCAGTGTTATCCAGACAGATAATGCTCTTGATCTTGCGATCGAAGGTTCAGGATTCTTTCAAGTTTTAATGCCAGACGGGCGTATTGGCTATACTCGCAATGGCACTTTTGCTAGGTCTGCAGAAGGTGCATTAACCACTCAATCTGGTTATGTTGTTCAGCCTGAAATACAGATTCCTGAGGGTGTCACGCAGATTAATATTTCTCAGACTGGAGCTGTAACTGTTCAAGTGGCGGGTGCGGTTGAAGCTGATGAAATCGGCCAGCTTACTCTTGC
>PBLM01000001.1 GCA_002721775.1 Rhodospirillaceae bacterium
ATGGGTGGAAACCAGCGCTGCAAGTGGGGCACGGCTGTCAGAACGAAAAAGGTCGCTGTCATCGCACTGACAAGCATGACTTCGTTCTTGAAAGCGTGAATCCAGTCGAGGCCAAACTGCACAAAGACACCAGCCACCATGCCCATCACAATCGGCATCGGCAGCCGGTCCATTATCAGCCGGACCCAACCGCCTAACCCCAGCACAAGCAACAAAATGCCAGTCAAAACATAGGCACCAATGACCTCAGAGAAACTCAAGGATGGCAACGCCGCCCCAACAAGCACGGTACCAGGAATAGTCCAGAAAAAGGCCAGCGGCTGACGAAAGATTACAGACATCAGAATGGTCAAGATACCGTTGATCACAAAGGCAGCGAAAATCCAGGACGCCAAATCAGCCTCTTCAAGCCCGCCACGAATGCCTGCACTGAGGATGATTGCAAC
Organism: Rhodospirillaceae bacterium; assembly: GCA_002721775.1. The sequence goes on from PBLM01000001.1 coordinate 447, forward strand.
AGGTGCCGAAGCTGCAAACAAAAAGGCGACAAGGGCATTCACGCTTTCAATGACTGGCAGGCGGCCTATTATACCGGCGGAACCATCAGCCATGGGGCAGACCCCGATCGGTTGCGCTTAGTATTATTGTGCCACCACTTGCCATCACCATCTCCACTTGCCTTATCCCAAATCTGTATTGCAGAATTGGATGTAATTGGGCCAAATCACCACGAAGGCCGCAAGTGAAAATGCGTCCCATCCCTTTCGGCGGTTCTGGGCAAGTTTGAACCAGTTTGACGTTGAGACAAGCCAGAGGGTGCAAAGCTAATGACACTGCCGCAAGTCGTTGCCTTTTCAGGAAACAGGGACACCATCCGGGTGGTGGGTCACCGTGGAGCGCGAGGCATCATGCCGGAGAATAGCCTTGTCGGGTTTGATTTTGCCCTCTCAATTGGGGTTAATCTGCTGGAATTCGATGTGGTGATGACCATGGATCATGTCCCGGTTATTACCCACAATAATGAATTGCATGGACCAAGCTTTCGCGGGAAAGATGGAAAGTTTCTGAGTGGTACATGCCCGCGGGTATCGAACCTTCAAATGGCGGATTTGGTACAATACGACATCGGCCGGCTGGACGGGCAAACAGAATATGGCAAGCGGTTTCCCGATCAGGCGCAACTTGATGGCATTCGCGTGCCTCGGTTAGGCGAATTGCTGCAGCTTGTATCGCAACCGAAATACAATCAGTCACATCTGATGCTGGAACTGAAGTCGGACCCGCATCAGGACGCAGAAAGCCGTCACCGAGACGCATTCGTGTCTGCCGTAATCAGCGAAGTACGCAATGCCGGGCTTGCCGACCGGACATTGCTTCACAGTTTTGACTGGTCGCTTCTTGCCGAGTGCCGACGCCAACAACCCGACATGCCGGTGTCCTTTCTGACACAGATTTGTGAGAGCGCAAACGAGGCCGGCGAGGACTCCTCAAATACCATCACGCCTGATTTCGACGCGCCTGGCACCTCTATTCCGGATGAAGTGATCAGGGCGGGCGGATCGCTCTGGTGTCCATACTATAAGGACATCACCGATACCGATCTGGCACGCGCCCGCGCGCTGGGGTTATGTGTCGCTGTCTGGACGGTCAACGCGCCTGAAGATATTGACCGGATGATTGACCTGCATGTCGATGCCATCATTACCGACTATCCGGGCAGAGTGCAGCGGCGGCTGTCTGATCGCGGCTATAAATGGCAGGACTGACACAGCAGCCGGCTGACCTGTCGCCAGCCATTTCGGCAGTCATTTCGGCAATTTCGGATATGCGCCAGAAGGACCTTTTCTGACATCAGGACCTTTTCTGGCATCAGGCCTATTTTGACATCAGGGCAGATGACCGTTTCTGGTTGGCAACAACCTTTTCACGCTCGGCCTGAATACGCGCACGGCGTGCAGCGATATCATCACCGTTATCGATGATCGACTTCGTCTCGGATTCGATCTGCTTTACCGTCAATCTCGCACTCTTGGCAGCCACATCCGCCTTCCCAGTCAGGCTTTCCAGACGGTCCGCATTGCTTTTGACCAGATCAGCATTGCTGTCTGAAGATGCCGCCTTGAACATTTTGTCGATTTCACCGTCAATCCAGCTTGCGTTCTCTGACACCATCTCCCCGCCCTGGTCGGCAAGATTTTCATTGGAATCGGCAATCATCTCGTTCAGTGATGTCAGCATTTCATTGATCGCCNCCATCTGCTCGGCGACCGCCTGCAGCTGTTCATTGAGATAAAACTTGTTTTCCAGAAGGTCGATCCGCAGGCTATTGCCCATCGCGGACTTGAAGTTTTGCTGGACATCGGTCTTTGCTGTCAGTGCGTCAACCATTAGCATCCGGCAGCGGTACAGATCTTCGATGTTGTCCACCGCGATGGCGCGGTTACCATTGAAGGCAGCGCTGAAGTTGCGGCTCAAAAGTGCGCGGTTTTCCTCGATATCGGCAATCAACAGCAAGGATTCCGCATAGGATGTCGATGCCTGACACTCAAGCTCGAAAATATGGCGCTTGTTTTTGCGGATATTCTCTTCGTTCAGAGCAACCTGATTCTTTGATTTTGTCATATCGTCACCTGCGCTTAATAAGATTAGTCCTCAATCGGGTCCATATCGTCAGCACCATTTTCAGGCAATTTGTGAACCGTTGAATGGCTGAGTTTATTCAGTCTGATCATGCCTTGATTTGGTGTGTCCAGCTCACAGAAGTGAAAGATGAAATCAAAAATATTTTCTGCCTGGTCAGCGGCAACAACCACAAAGAACTCTTCGACATCAAAGGATTCGGCAACGCCGGCAACCGTCTTCTTGCCAATGGGCGTGCCGGCAACATTGTGGAAATAGACTTCGTTGATACCCCGCGACTGCAATTGCGGGACGAGCTTGTCTGTACCGCCATGGTACAGAACGCCAGAAATTAGCCAGGTGTAGTCGACAATTTCGACGCGCGGATCACGATTCAGGACGGGTGCCGTTGCCATGTCAGCTATCCGTATATTTCGCAATGATGGCCGGCGGTACATAGGTTGCTGCCTGCATCAATGGCGTCGCATACATAAAGCCCATGCCCGGCGTGTCCAGCTTGCCCGCGAGGAANATNCGTTCAAAAACGCGGTCNACCTCGTCGCTCGACACCATCACATTGACGACGTCACGTTCCGCGTCGACCGCAACCCCAACCGCACCAAGCCGTTCGCGAATGCCCACACCCATCGCCTTGTGCAAGGTCGAGCCCTGTATGCCGACCTCAAGCAAGGCATCCGTGATCACTTCGCCAAAACCATGCTGGACCACCGCGGTGATCAAGGTTGCATCGGTTAGTGTTGTGAAAGTACGTTTCATGGGCTTAACCCCCTTGTGGAATATCGGTTTGGGCAAGTTCCCGCGCCGCCTTGCGCTCTTCCCGCTTTACCTTGAACTGGACATAAATCCCGAGGGTCAGAACGGCGACAATCGGACAGATGGACGCTGCNGCCAGAATGCCAAACCCTTCGGTGGANCCGAGCGCATTGCCAAAACCGAGGCCCATCGCCAATACAAGCGGCACGGTGACCGGCCCAGTTGTTACACCAGCAGAATCCCAGCCCACATTCACGAATTCCTCGGTCGATAACAGCGTGAGGATAAGCCCGATGGTATATCCGGGTATGAGGATATACATGATATGGAAATCAAAGATCAGCTTCAGAACACCAAGCATGATGCCCGTGGCAACACCGAAGGACACAGCCCCCATGAGCATAGATTTCTTGAAGGCCCCGTTGGTCAGATTCTGGACTGTCATGCCAAGCGCATTCAGCGCCGGTTCAGCCAATGTGGCGCCAAGGCCCAGAACCCAGGCAAAAAGTGCGGCAATGCCAACACCCACACTAACGCTGTAGAGCGGGCTGGCATCAACGGCATTGATCGCGGTAAAGGCTGCTGCAATCAGACCGCCTGACTGGTCACCAAGCTTGGCCAGCCCATAGGTCAGACCAACGTTGAAAATGCACATCCCGGTTACGGCGAGGAAAATGCCATAATAGGTAATGCTGGCATTTTTCATTTTCTCGCGCAGGATTACTAGCAGCACGACCGCAAGGAAGATGACCAGCGGGACAATGGCCCGCACACCCAATATCACCTCGGTCCAGGGCGTCACCTCATGCCATTCTGGCTGTGCCGCTGCAACGGCGGCAGCGGCCTTGATCTCTGCGGCCTTGGCGATAATCACATCGGTCGGCACCGTATAGGCAGTGTAGAAACTCAACAGCAATACGCCAAGGATTGGAAATACTGAGGCAAGGGTGACGATGCCGAATCCGGACAGTGACGAATCCGCGCCTTTGCCAGCCGCCGCTGCAACACCAATCCCCAGGGCTAACACCAATGGCACGGTTACCGGGCCGGTTGTGACGGCACCACAATCCCAAGCCAGGCCTACAATTTTTGACAGCTCGGGATCCATGAACGCGATTACACTNAGCGCCAGGGTCGGTGTCAGGCTGAGGAAAATCAGCGGCTTCAAGCTCCACCCCCGCAAGAAGCGGACGGTACCAAGAACCGCCGCAAGGCCGACCCCGAGTCCAACAAGCAATACTGTGGCCCCTGACCGGTCATTCAGCAGGGTAAAGAGATAGGGGGCTTTCTCAGGGTCAACAATCGAGCCAGCCACCTGCAGCGCACCAATCGCAGGCTCGGCGAATGTCACACCGACACCAAGCAGAAAGGCAATGAACAACACACCGCCCAAAGGCAATTTACGCGGCAACGTGTTGCCAATTATCTCGCCAAAGGGCATCAGACCAAGCTTTAGCCCCTCCATGAACATCATCAAACCAACCATGACCGCTAGCAGACCGCCCGCAATGATGGTGGCGTCCATCACTGGCGTTTGCAGAACGAGATACTGAAACAGGCCAAGATAAAGTGCCAGCGGCACCACAGCCCGCGCCTGATCCATGAACCGGGTTGACAGGTAAGGCTGCAGAATTTTCAGGATATCGCCACTGCCAAGTTTCATCTTGGGCACAGGTTGCGGGTGTTCATTCCCGTGACGATCGAAAAGGGGTTCAGGCATTAATTCCCCGAAAGGAACGCGCTGGCTGTCAACAGACATCGCCTGAATAAAATCACCAAATCGCAATGTATTTCTGCGTGACATAATTACACCACTAATAAAACACCGCAAAAATCAAAGACTAAGCGTATGTCGGATTAAATAAAGAATCAATTGGCACAAGGCTCAAAACCGGCCTGATGCAATTTGCCGACTGATCTGGCAAGGGTGCCTTGCACCTGGACGATGGCTGCCGGCAGCGTTACCCGAACGACAAAACAGCCATCTTTGACTGAGACATATCCTCAAGCGTATGTGCGATGCCACCGACGCCAAGACCGGACCTGTTTCGGCCCGCAAATGGCATCCAATCGACCCTAAAAGCCGAATGTTCATTCACCATGATAGCTGAACCATCAAGACCGTTAATCGCATTCATGATTTCGGTATAGTCATTTGAGAAAACAGACGCTTGGAAGGCATATGGAAGGCTGTTGGCCTGCGCTATCGCATCATTCAGATCCTGTTTCTCATAAACAGATATGACAGGCCCAAAGATCTCCTCGCGTGAGACGCGGCAATCTTCTGGCGGATTGTACAGNACTGTAGGGGCGTAGCAGGAGTCTGACATCCTCCTGCCACCACAAATGACCTCTGCACCGGCACTAACAGCATCTGCAACCCACGCTTCGACCCGNTCAACTTCNCTGTTTCTTATAAGTGGGCCNCACTGCGTTTCAGCATCCGTCGCATTACCAACAATCAGNTTTGANGCGTGATCAGCGATAGATTCAGCCAGCGCCTTGGCAGAGGCACCATAGGAAAACACCCTCTGCACTGAAACGCAGACTTGGCCAGAATGATAAAAGCCGCCTTTAACNAGGCTTGGAACAAGCTGATCTTTGTTTGCCGACGGCCCGACAATAACCGGTGCCACCCCACCATGTTCAAGTGCGACCCGGGTGCCAGGTGACAGTAATGATCTTAATTTCCAGCCGACTGCCGCCGAGCCGATAAAGCTGAAGAAAGCAACACGTTCATCGGTGACAAGCTTCTGCGCAAGGCCGACCTCGCAGCAAATGCACTGCGCCCACGCGGGNGGCAGTCCCGCCTGGTGCAGGATATCGACAAACAGCTTGCAGCTGAGCGGGGTGTCGTCAGCAGGCTTGACGATCACCGGGTTTCCGGCAGCAACAGCAGGTGCAACCTGATGCACAATGAGGTTCAGCGGGTGATTGAACGCCGAAATGGCAACAACAGGGCCGATCGGTTCCTTTGTAGTGAAGGCCAGCTTGTTGTTGCCGGCCGGCGTCAGATCCATAGGTATTTCAACACCAGCATTGTGGGCAATTTCCGCCGCACAGGTTTCAACGCCATCAATAGCTCTTGCAACCTCGACCCTTGCGTCAATCAGCGGCTTCCCCCCTTCTGCAGCAATGAGCATTGCAAGTTCATCACTTCGGCCCGCCATAATTTCAACAGCTTTCTTAAGAATCGCAATGCGTTCGTGTTTTGGTAGACCCTTCCGGTTTGCTTCATGGGTTTTCGCAGCTATCGCAAGTGCCGNTTCAACTTCACGCTCCGAAGAGAGCATTATCTCTCCAACAGAAGAGCCATTAAAGGGATTGGTCACATTCAGTCGATCCATGATTTCTCTCCCCCTCACACAATCGGGTCGTGATCTGTCAGGTCNGTAATCAATTCCTTTACATTCTGGGAATAGTCGACCGGNAGATCAATCAAATGGACACCACCCTCCCGAAAGGCCCTATCCATCGTCTCGACGAAACCGGTTACGCTCGAAATACTGTGTCCGTGTGCGCCGTAAGATTCGGCATATTTGACAAAATCTGGATTGTTATACTCCAGCCCCCAGTCCTCAAAGCCAGAGCCAGCCTGCTTCCAGCGGATCATGCCGTAGGAACTATCATTCAAGATCAGCACAACCATATTAAGGTTCAGTCTAACAGCAGTTTCAATTTCCTGACTGTTCATCATGAAGCCGCCATCACCACAGATCGACATGACCTTGCGATTTGGATAAATCATGGCAGCAAGCATTGCCGATGGTAGACCGGCGCCCATAGTCGCGAGGGCATTATCGAGGAGAATGGTGTTCGGTTGATACGCTAGATAGTTTCTGGCGAACCAAATTTTATAGACGCCATTATCGAGGGCAATAATATCGTGATAGCCCATGAGGTTCCTGATTTCAGCCACGATATTCTGCGGCTTCATCGGGAATGTCTCGTCGTCAGCCGGCTGGAAAATCTTGTCCTTAACATTGTCCCTGACCGTCTCAAATTCACTGAGGTCCAAATCAAGTTTTGAGCCAAGCGCATCGGCCAATGCGTCAACGGACAGGGCAATATCTCCAACAACTTCAATCTGTGGAAAATAGACCTGGTCCACTTGGGCTGATTTATAATTAATGTGGATCACCTTTGTGCCGCCATGTTCCATGAAGAATGGCGGCTTTTCCACGACATCATGGCCGATATTCACGATTAAATCGGCCCGTTTGATGTAGTCATGCAGGTAATCCTTGTCAGAGAGTGCGGCTGTACCAAGGAAGTAGCTGGAACTTTCGTCAACAACACCCTTGCCCATTTGGGTGTTGCAGAACGGCAATCCGATCCTGGCTATACATTCGGATATCGCACGGCGGGCTTCCTTGCGATTTGCGCCAGCGCCAATCAACAACAATGGCCGATTTGCATTCTGTATTGCATTGGCGGCTTTTTCGATAACTTCGGAACCAGCAATCGCATAATGCCTCTCCCCTGGTGGAATCAGATCAACCATCTCCGCTGCTTCTTCCGCTATATCCTCTGGAAGCTCAAGCAGCACAGGGCCAGGCTTTTCTTCCTCGGCAATACGAAAAGCCTCTCTTACCAGCGACGGTATCGTATTTGCGTTAACAATCTGTTTGGTCATTTTGCAGATCGGCGAAAACAACTGGACAACATCCACGATCTGGAATTGGCCCTGCTTGGATTTCTTAATAGGTTTTTGCCCAGTAATCATGATGAGCGGAAATCCACCAAGAAATCCGTAAGCAGCTGGTGTTGTGAAGTTCGTGGCCCCAGGGCCGAGAGTCGCGAGACAGACCCCTGCCTTGCCAGTAAGCCTGCCATATGTGGCCGCCATAAAAGCGGCACCTTGTTCATGGCGTGTCAGAACCAGCTTGATCTTTTCAGATGTCCGCAAGGATTCCAGAAGGTCGAGATTCTCTTCACCTGGAATGCCAAAAATATACTCGACGCCTTCATTCTCTAAAGCCCGGATAAACAAATCTGACGCTTTCATAAATACTCCTATTGGATCAACTGATTCAAAAGACCGAGTCCAAAGCTTACGCATCACCGTGTGGTGTTCCAAAACCAATTCAACAGATTTTGGTCTTGATATACTCAAAACGTGGCTGTCTAGCATTCCGTTGCCATGGGTTGAACGGTGTTGAAAGTAGAATTGGTTTGGTCATGCCATATGCCGATTTCAGCCTAATGGAGCCCAATAAAATGCTTGAAACGAGCAGACCATCTGTTAACTCCGGTTGACCAGAACAAATGCCGTCTTCAAGCTATTGTAGGAACGCACTGCTGCTGCCAGTGCGGCGCGCAACATTGGCACAGTGTATAGCGATTTATTCATGATCCTGAAATCAACGGCTTATTTACACAAGCCCAAGCGCTCCTCATCCTCCGTCGTCCAGACATTTTGATAGCTATTAGTAAAGAGGCGTAACCCTATGATCGTGACACTTGTTTCGTTCGCTTTCTTTTTCGGGATTTTGATAAGCCGCGTTGGACTACCTCCGATGGTCGGCTTTCTGGCAGCCGGGTTTGCCTACAACTTTGCGGGATTGGAGACGCCAGAAGGGCTGCAAACTGTTGCGGACCTTGGCGTAACTTTGTTGCTGTTCTCGATTGGCCTGAAGCTGAAACTAAAGGACCTTGCGACGGCAGAAGTCTGGGGCACCTCTGTCGCGCATGTGGTTGCGTCCACGATCTTTTTCGCGCTTATGATTTTCATCGGGCAGCTGATTTTTGATATCCCGCTGTTCCAACTATCCTTTGCGTCCATCCTCACACTTGCCTTTGGACTGTCCTTCTCGAGCACAGTCTATGCGGTGAAAGTACTAGAGGACAAAGGCGATATCAGCGCGCTCTACGGGAAGGTGGCCATCGGCATACTGGTCATGCAGGATATTTTTGCCGTCATTTACCTGACTGTCAGCGAAGGAAAATACCCGAGTATCTGGGCATTTCTTGTATTAGCCCTGCTGATTCCGCATGTGCGCAAGGCCCTTTACAAGCTGATCGATTATGCCGGTCATGGTGAATTGCTGGTTGTCAGCGGTCTGTTCTTTGCTCTCGGTGCCGGCTACGAGTTTTTCTATTCCGTCGATCTCAAGGGCGATCTTGGCGCCTTGATCCTTGGTGTTGTGATTTCCAATCATCCGAAGGCCAAGGCACTTGCCAAGTCTCTCTTCAGCTTCAAGGAACTGATGCTGGTCGGCTTCTTCCTGTCGGTAGGCATGCAGGGTCTGCCTAATCTGGCTGTGATCTTAACGGCACTTGGGCTGGTGGTGTTGCTGCCGATCAAGGCATGGCTCTATATGGTGATCACCACGCGTTTCGGCTTGCGCGCCAGAACAGCCCTTTTCAGTTCAATTACGCTCGGCAATTATTCCGAATTTGGATTGATTGTTGCGGCTTTGGGCGTGTCACAGGGATTCTTGTCGGTGGACTGGCTCTTGGTCATGGCGATCGCTGTCAGCATAAGCTTTGCCGTAGCGGCCCCGTTTAGTGCCAAGGCCGAGGAAACATACCATGGCAACAAGAATCTGTGGGATGTCTACCAGAAGAGCAAGCTTAACCCTAAGGACCAGATCCTGGACACCGAGGATTCAACGGTGTTGATCATCGGAATGGGCCGCGTTGGCGCGGGCGCATATAAAGTCCTTGAGGCGGAATATCCCGGCAAGGTGCTCGGCATTGAATTGAATGAGGAACGGGCGGCTAACCTGGTCGCACAGGGGTTCAACGTCAAAGTTGCCGATGCGACCGACACAGACTTCTGGAATATGGTGCGTTTGTCGGAACCGATTGAGGAAATGGTCCTTCTTGCCATGCCCAATCACCACAGCAACATCTATGCCGCAGAACGTATACAGGCCAGCGGGCTTGACTGCCGCGTGTTTGCGATCGCAAAGCACGAGACAGAGGTCGAGGAGATGCTGGAAATGGGCATCCCTTCTTTCAACCTTTATCGGGAAGCCGGGGAAGGTCTGGGACGCGAGGCAATCAACGAGATCAACTTGAAACCGGCATGAACCTTCCTATCAGCACAGCCACAGGCTGCCGCANATGCCGAGCCATTCTTGTTAATTTTTTAAGGCAGCAAACCGAAGCCGACAGCACGTCACGATACCATGCGGTCATTGTCAATCGGCGCAAAGCTATCGCCTGTCACGCGGTGCCAGTATGATGCCAGACGCGGATCCTCAACAGGCTTGCCATCAATAAGAGCGTTGATCTCCACCCGAGGATAGATCTGATCTGCCAGCTTGATCTGACTTGCTGAAAGGCGTCGCACGATATGCCTGCGGTTTAGCTGGTGCGTGTGCGTCAAACCCGCCGCTTCCAGCATCTCGGTTAATGCAACCAAAGTATTCTTGTGAAAATTATGAACGCGCTTGGCACGGTCATCCACGTCAATCACACGATATCTTTTTGGATTCATAGTCGCGACACCACTTGGGCAACGGCTTGATGCACAATCACGCGCCTGAATACATCCAATAGCGAACATGAAGGGACGCGCCATGTTGCACCAGTCAGCGCCAAGAGCACAATGCCGGACAATATCATATGCACTGACGATTTTGGCCGAGGCTGCAATCTTTACCCGATCCCGCAGCCCGGCACCGCGCAGGCAATTATCAACAAACACAAGCGCATCTCGCAGAGGTGAGCCTAGATGCATGGCAAACTCCACCGGCGCAGCGCCAGTACCACCTTCAGCGCCATCCACCGTAACAAAATCAATGCGCTTGCCCGTCTCGACCATTGCTTTCACAATCGCAATGAATTCCCACGGATGACCGATACATAATTTGATCCCGACAGGTTTGCCCCCTGACAGGTCGCGGAGCCTTTCCACGAAATCAAGCAATTCGTTCGGTGTCGAGAATTCCGAGTGACGTGACGGTGAAACACAATCCTGATATTCGGGGACCCCGCGCGTTTCGGCAATCTCAGGCGTGACCTTCGGTGCCATCAGCATGCCACCATGACCGGGTTTCGCGCCCTGGCTCAGCTTCACCTCGATCATCTTGATCTGTTCACGCTGCGCCTTCTCGCTGAAGGCGTCCGGATCGAAATGCCCGTCGACGGTGCGACAACCAAAGTAGCCTGTGGAAATTTGCCAGATGCTATCACCGCCACCAGCCTCATGGTATTTCGAGAACGAGCCCTCACCCGTATTGTGGGCAAAACCACCAAGTTTTGCGCCGCGGGACAATGATTGGATGGCGGGTGGCGACAACGCGCCGAAACTGGTGCCAGAAATATTCAGAACCGAAATATTATAGGCATGCGGTCCCTCACCAACGGTAGTGTGAAAATCATGTTCGGTAATATGGCTCGGAACGAGGGAATGATTCAGCCAGTTGAAGTCCTCATCATACATGTCCAGAATCGAACCAAAGGGCCGCGCTGCCTGAATATCTTTTGAACGCTGGTAAACCATCGACCGCTGGTTTCTGGAAAACGGCAGCTCGTCTGTGTCAGATTCCCAGAAATACTGGCGCAATTCAGGCCGGATTGATTCAAAGATGAAACGAAACCGCCCAAGAAGGGGATAATTCCCAAGGACACTGCGGCTCTTCTGGCTGTAATCATACCAGCCAATGGCCGCCAGAACGCCAAAGCCAGCGCTGACAGGCAATAAGGCAATATATTGAAAGGAAGCAGCTGCCGTCAGGGCGAATGCCAAGGTTGCGAAAAAAACGACTGCATATCTGCCAACAATAAACTCCAACATACCGTCCCCCAACAGCTGAAATAAANCGTTAACNNTNTGAACTGTGATACATCTAATGCAACTACTGCAAGAAAAATGGCGCATTACGAGCATTTCAGCAAAAGTGAACTATTCATTTTATGAAAACCATCACGCCTATGATTCCGATAATTCGGCGCAGCCAGCAGGACAGAATCCTGTAGAATGAGACATGCGATTGAGCCGCAAAAGAACGGGCGGACCCGTAGCTGATCACGCCGCACGAGCGAGGCTTCAGGCCATAGCTCATTGAGCGCTGTAAGATATGCTATCCTGAGGCATACCTAAAAAGATCGGGTCATTTAACCGGGAGGGTCTTATGAAGTTTTTTGGACTGCTGATTTGCTTTGCGATCATCGGTGGCGCTGTCGTCCAGATTGGGCCGCATTTATTCAATGATGTCATGAGCGGGATTTTTGTCCTGGGCGGGGCACTAGGATTTACGCTCCTCAAGAACAGGCCGCAGCATATGGCAGAGAATTTTGGCGTGGGCGCCGTGTATTTCGGCTGGCTAGGGGCGCTGGTCGGTCTTATCGCCATTGCCGGCAATGCCTTCGGAATATGGGGCGATGTCGCAGCGATGGGGCCAGCGCTAGCTGTATCAATGCTGCCGGTACTTTATGGCTATACGGTAAATTTGGTCTGTATGACCATCTCCACGGCCCCGAAGGCAGAGTAGCCCCGANGGCAGAATTGCAACGATATCGTTTGACCGGCGGCAGCTCTGCGCCTGCCTGCATCCCTTTCCGCGGGGTGACAGGCATTTCACGACCAGCCAAATTAGGCTGATTAGCTGATTTAGGAAAGGTAATGGTTGAGATTGTCCGCCGCTTCATAGAAGCTTGAAACAGAAACATTCGCACTTCAGACGCAAGGCCACAAAAAGCACGATACCGGACGAAAAACAGATACCAGTTTGTAGGACAGGGGAATCCATCATGCGTGAAGATCTGAATTCATTACTTCGTCGAACCAGAATTATCTCAGGGTCCATACTGTTTTTCTACGCGGCGACTCACCTTCTGAATCATTCCCTTGCGACATTTTCAATCGCTGCCGCTGATGCAGCGCGGATATATTTCATCGCTTTCTGGCGTAACCCGGTCGCAGAAATTCTGCTCTTTGCCTCTTTTGCGCTTCATATATTGCTGGGCGTGCAGTCTGTTCTTGGCCGGAAATCCTTCAAGATGACCGGGCGCGAGTGGGTGCAGATGATCTTCCCCTTTGTGGCCTTGCTGGCCCTGATCCCGCATGTCCTGACAACAGCCATCATGTCACGGCTGTTCGGGGTCAATGACAATTACGAGCTAATCTTCGCCGCAACCATTATTGACCCAGCCAAAGCCTCGGCCAATGTCATTCTCTTTTCTCTGATGGTGATCCTGATCTGGACGCATGGCGCCATCGGGATTCACGGCCTGATGAAGTACAGGCCGACCTATGCCCGCCTGCAACGGCCGATCATGGGTTTTTTCTGGGCGGTGCCGGCCCTGGCGCTGATGGGTTTCTTTTCAGGGCTGAAAGAGATGAGTTTTCTCACATATGCCCACAGCCAGCTTCATGAGGACTACTACATGATGACGCTGGTGATGAAAGCAATTCCNCAGGAAGCCTTTCCGGTGGCGGCAATGATCGAGATGATGACGATGAATTATTATCCGCTGGTTCTGCTGGCGCTGATCGTCCTTGCCGTCGGCAATGTTGTGCGCACCCGNTTTTTNGGCAGGGTGACAATCACCTATCCGAATGGAAAGACCGTCAAGGTCGCCAGTGGCACNACCATCCTTGAGGCAAGCCGGATTGCCAAAATCCCGCATCAGTCTGTATGTGGCGGCAAAGGGCGTTGCACCACCTGCCGGGTGCGGATNGTGTCCAGCGACGGCGCGCTGCCGGCNCCGAATGCGCATGAGGTGAAAGCCATTGAGCGTGTNGGTATCGATGAGGATATGCGCCTTGCCTGCCAGCTGCGGCCAACGAAAAGCATCTCTGTCGCGCCGTTNCTGAACCCGGAGAACAGCCTTGCCGGTATCACCAGCGCCCGCGCCCTGACAGGCAAGGAGCAGCAAACCGTCATTCTGTTTGTAGATATCCGCGAGTTCACCAAGATTGCCGAGCACAAGCTGCCCTTTGATGTCGTCTACATCCTGAACAAATATTACGCCGTCTGTGGCGAAATCATTGAAGCCAATGGCGGTCGGCTGGACAAGTTTATCGGCGACGGCATCATGGCGNTTTTCGACGCCACAAGCGACATCAACCAGAACTGCCGGAATGCCGTAGAGGCGGCGTCCAAGATTTCGAACAGCATGGCGGACATGAATGCCGAGCTGAAAATGGATTTTGACGAGGAAATGCGCTTTGGCATGGGGATCCATGCCGGGGAAACCATTGTCGGGATGATGGGTTATGGCAAGACAGTTTCTGAAACAGCGATTGGCGATAATGTGAATGTTGCCGCGCGGCTTGANGAACTGTCCAAGAAATATAAATGNCAGCTGGTGATCTCAAAATTCGTTGCCGAGCAGGCAAATGTTGAAACCGCCAGGTTCCAGTCTGACACGGTGAAGATTCGCGGCCGNTCAGAACCGCTNGATATCTTCTATCTGGACAACGCATCCCAGCTTNCTGGCTAGGCNGGCACATCAANAGACGCTTTTCTTCACATCTGATTGNAAGGTGCCCGTTTGNTTCCGCNTGATCGTCCCCNCGGCAAAAGTGGTTGGGCGGCANAANTGGTTGNGCNGGATATCAATGTCCATCCGCATGGTCTTGGCGCGTCNGGACGCCGGANTCTGAAAGCCANNCCGTTAATGGNGCTATAGACGTGCTGTAACNACAAGANCAAAGCAAAGGAACGTAATCATGAAATATCTCGCACTGGCAGCCGCCATGCTCATGTCCGCGCCGGCTCTTGCCGCCGACATGACAATCGAAATGCTGAACAAGGATGCTGACGGCAACAAGATGGTCTATAGCGCAGAAATTGCGCGCGTCGATGTCGGCGATACCATCACCTGGGTCCCGACGACAAAGGGCCATAATGTCGAGATGATCGCATCCCCCAACGACATGAAGCTGAAGTCGAAGAACGGCAAGGAAGTCCAGGTCACCTTTGATACGCCGGGCATCTATTACTACTGGTGTACCCCGCATAAGGGCATGGGGATGATCGG
>PBLM01000029.1 GCA_002721775.1 Rhodospirillaceae bacterium
TGGAAATGGGAACAGGCAATGACCTGTATGGTGAGGACTATACAAAGGCCGCAAACAGAGCTGTTCAGGACGCCCTTCATCACAGCTCTCTTGTTTTGTTCAGGTCACTTGACCTACCACATGAGAAAATGCAGGTGAATGTGACAATTGGTGTACAGAAACCTGATAAGGTTGACACAGACGCTGTTGCCGCAACTTTGCCACGAGGACAGGCTAAGGTGACTGTGGTGAAAGGCGGACTTAATGTGGTAGATAAGGATATTAATACCGTTTCGGTAATTGCCACGGCGGCTGTCGAAGCCTGTTATGACATCAAGCCTGAAGACTGGCAGCTCAGCTGAGGAGAGTTCCATGGCGCGGCAGTTACTCAAACATATTGATATTCTAGCCACAATGGAAGATGTCCCAGATCATGGTGGGGCCATTTGCGGGCGCGAGCTGAAGGATGCTGCTATTATCATTGATGAAAATGTAATCCTGTCAGTTGGCCCCACATCTGAACTAGCAGATGAAGCTGATAATTGTGATGAGATTCATGATCTATCCGGCCATATAGTCATGCCCGGGCTGGTCAATACCCATCATCATCTATTTCAGAATCTAACCCGAGTGGTTCCTGCTGCCCAGGATCACAATCTATTTGGCTGGTTAAAGACACTTTATCCAATTTGGCTTAATCTTCAGCCAGAAGATTTCTATGTAGCAGCAGCAACAGGGCTTGCAGAGCTGGTCTTGAGCGGCTGCACCACATCATCTGACCATCAATATCTTTTCCCCAATGGCAGCCGGTTGGAGGATCCTATCAAGGCAGCGGCAGATGTGGGCATCCGGTTCACCGCCACACGCGGATCAATGAGCATTGGCGAAAGCAAGGGCGGCTTACCGCCAGATCGACTATGTGAAGCAGAAGACAGCATCCTCAAAGATTGCCTGCGCGTGATTGACGCGCATCATGATGCATCAGAGCATGCGATGATACAAATTGCGCTCGCCCCGTGCTCCCCTTTTTCTGTTAGTACAGGATTAATGGCTGATACAGCAATGATGGCTGCGGATAAAGGTGTGGGACTACATACACATCTGGCTGAAAACAACGAGGATATTGACTACTCCCTCGCTCAGTTCGGACAGCGGCCAGGTGACTACGCTGAATCGCTGGGTTGGACAGGAGAACATGTCTGGCATGCCCATTGTGTCCAGTTGAATGATAATGAAATCAATTTGTTTGCTCGCACACAGACCGGTGTAGCCCATTGCCCATGTTCAAACATGCGGCTAGCCAGTGGAATTGCCCCCGTGCGCAAAATGATCGATGCAGGCGTGCCGGTTGGGCTGGGTGTGGATGGGTCATCATCAAGTGACAGTGGTCATTTACTGAATGAAGCACGGCAAACGATGCTACTGCAGCGGGTGATGAGCGGTGCTGATTATCTCACAGCGCGTCAGGCTCTAAGACTAGCTACAAGAGGCGGCGCAGATGTATTAAACCGAAAAGATATCGGCCAAATTGCGCCTGGTTTTGCAGCTGATATAGCCATATTTAACTTGAATTGTATTGAGCTGAGCGGAACACAGACAGACCCACTAGCCGGCCTTATTTTCTGCGGGCCAATTAAGCCGCGCCATGTTCTGGTCAATGGCAATTGGGTGGTCCGTGACAGCCAGCTGTCAACCCTGTCCCTACCTGAACTGCTGGTCCGCCATGACAGTCGGGCAAAAGCTCTGTTCAACCGGGCCTGAAAGAANAAGTGANNNANANAAAAACAGGCCGGAAAAAAACCGGCCTGCTNATCGANNTCAANTTNNGATTTTATNCTGATTTAGTTAGGNATTTTNCCTTCCACACCCTCAACATAATAATTCATTGCCCAAAGGCCNCCATCATCNANNACCTCACCAGATTTGAGGATNGCGTTGCCCTGNTTATCCATCATCGGCCCTTCAAAGATATTCAGNNTGCCCTTGGCAATACCNTCACGNGCNGCAGTTGCNGCNTTAGCAACATCTGCTGGCATATTCTTAAATTCCGTCAGCACAAGGAAATCATCACCAATCCCCTTCCAGGTATTTCCNGCCCAATGATCAGGACCCTCTCCTGTTGACCATTTGCCATCCATCACTTTTTGCACCTGCTCNATGTAATAAGGACCCCAGTTATTCACAGATGAGAATAATTGCGCATTTGGTGCGAATTTATGCATGTCCGATGACTGACCAAAACCTTTTACACCTGCTTTTTCAGCNGTTTGAAGCATTGCCGGGCTGTCCGTATGCTGAGCCAGGACATCTGCCCCTTCTGCAATCAAAACTTTTGCTGCATCTGACTCCTTTACCGGATCATACCAGCTGTTGACCCATACAACTTTGATTGTCGCGCCTTTATTGACTGAACGTAGACCACGGGCAAAAGAATTAATTCCCTGTATCACTTCCGGAATAGGAAACGCTCCCAGATAACCAATTTTATTTGATTTTGTGGTCAGCCCCGCAACAACACCCTGAACATACCGGCCTTCATAAAAGCGGATATTGCCTGTAGCCACGTTTGTAGACCGCTTATAGCCAGTAATGTGATCGAAATGTACATCAGGGTATTCCTTGGCCACGCGGATGGTTGGGTCCATATAGCCAAATGATGTGGTGAAAATCACCTTGTTACCTTGTGCAGCAAGCTCGCGGATAACACGTGCCGCATCCGGACCCTCAGGAACATTTTCAACATATGAGGTTTTGACCTTATCACCAAAATGTGCCTGCAATTCCTGACGGCCGACTTCATGTGCATATGTCCAGCCATGATCTCCAGGGTTGGTCAGATAGACAAACCCAACTTTCAGGGGGTCTGCCTGTGCAGTGCTTAGGCCAAGGCCCAGAATCGCACCTGCAAGCGCTAATTTNGTAAACAATTTTTTCATGATTCTTTCTCCTTCCTCATGATTTTCTTACGCTACCTAGTTGGATGGAACACACGCCCAAGNTGCGCGGGTGCTCCAAAATAATTGCGTCCCCGGCTGGATATGAAAACCAGCACAAATATTGTTGCCAGATATGGCAGCATTGATAAAAACTGAGGCGGTATTGTCCAACCCTTCGCCTGCCCAGCAAGTTGCATAATCGTAACACCGCCAAACAGAATNGCACCCGCAACCAGANGCCAGGGTCGCCATGACGCAAACACCACCAAAGCAAGCGCGATCCAGCCCCTGCCCGCAGTCATGCCTTCTGCCCAGTGAGGTGTAAGGACAAGCGGCAGATAAGCCCCGCCAAGACCCGCCATAAAACCCCCAAACATAACAGCCAGTGAACGGATCATAAGAACAGGATAACCCAATGCATGCGCGCTATCATGGTTTGCTCCAACAGAACGCAGGATAAGACCAACACGTGTTGAGGATAAAAANCATGCTGTTAGCGCTACCAGAAAAATACAGCCATAGGCCATAATATCAAGTTTAAAGGCTGCCCCTAAGACAGGTATTTGTGCCAGCACAGCAATATGAAACTCAGGAAGACCTTGAATGGCCTGCCCGACTAGCGGTGCGCCCACCAGCCCCGACAGGCCNGTCCCAAAGATCGTCAGGGCAAGGCCTGTTGCAACCTGGTTTGTGGCCAGGCCCAGCGTAAACAGCGCAAAAATTGCGGCTGTTGCCATGCCAGCCAATCCGCCACTAATTATACCCAGATAAGGGCTGCCACTGACCAGAGCCGCCCCAAAGGCAGCAACAGCCCCCATCAGCATCATGCCTTCAACACCCAGATTGAGAACGCCACTTTTTTCAGCCACAAGCTCGCCAGTAGCAGCCAAAATAAGCGGCACAGAGGTAAGTAAAACCGTCAGTAANAGTTCATCAATCATATTGTTTCCTGGCCTTTTTTAAAGGNTTGACCAGANCGGCCTACCCATACCAGCTGGAAGCGGGTCAGGGTCTCACCAGCCAGAAGGAAAAATAAAAGTATACCTTTGAAAATACCTGTGACAACCTTGGGAATCGCCATCGATATCTGGGCTGTATCCCCACCCAGTTCGGCCAGAGCGACTACCAAGCCAGCTATGATCACAGCAAGGGGGTTTAAACGGGCCAGAAACGCCACAATTATCGCTGTAAACCCATATCCAAATGAAATATTCGGCTGAAGCTGTCCAATATTTGCTGAAACTTCTATCATACCAGCAAGGCCAGCAAGGCCGCCTGAGGTCAGCAACACACCAACAGTAACGCGGTTGGGACTAAACCCGGCAAAGGTCCCTGCCCGCGGCGCATCACCCATCAACTTAACCTGAAACCCACCCAGCATACGGCTTAGAAAAAAATAACCGGCAACAGCAATAAGCAGGGCAACTGGAACCCCCCAATGCAACTGCCCCAGCCGACCAATAAAAGGCAGGTGCAGGGCGGTGATCAGGCCCGCATCAGGGTAATAAGGAGTCAACGGAAAGCCAAATGACATGGGGTCACGCCAAGGCCCTCGGACAATCCAGTCGATCAGCAAGGCCGCAACATAAGTGAGCATCAAAGACACCAAAATTTCATTTGTCCTGAACCGGACTTTGCACAAGGCGGGTATCGCCGCCCATAACGCGCCAGATAATATGGCGCAGACCGCCATGCCCGGCAGCAAAAATACAGATGTTGTATCTGGAAAAGATAAGGCAAGCCCCCCAGCCCCGACCGCCCCTGCGATCAGCTGTCCTTCAGCCCCAATATTCCAAATATTTGCCCGATAGCAAAACACAAGCCCAGTTCCTATAATGATCAGTGGACAGGCTTTGACCAGAAGATTGCCGAACTGATCAGGGCGTGATAAAGGGGCAATGAAAAACTCATAAAGAGCTAGTAATGGTGCATAGCCTAGTACAGCAAAAATCAACCCGCCTGCGATCAGTGTTGCCAGAACAGAAACAAACGGCACCAGAAGAGTCACATAAACAGGCACAGAAGTGCGTGGTTGCAGAAAAATCATATCAACCCCCTCCTGCCCTGAGGCTGTCAGTTTTGTCAGATAAGTGGACACCACCCATCAGCAGACCGACCGCCTGTGCAGTCATCTGGGCTGCAGGCTGCGGATCAGACAGACGGCCTGCCGACAACACTGCAATCCTATTGGAAATCGCGAAAATCTCCTCCAGATCCTGAGAGATAACGACAACGGCAGATCCGGCAGCAGCCAGCTTAATCATCGCCTGACGGATAAAAGTTGCTGCCCCAACATCAACCCCCCAGGTTGGCTGTGCCACAATCAAAACTCGCGGCTGTTTGATAATCTCGCGTCCTACAACAAATTTTTGAAGATTACCACCGGATAAGGCCGAGGCATGCGGATCACTCAGCGGCCTGCGCACGTCAAAAGTCGCACTGATCAGTTCAGCACGCGACAGAATCGCCTGTTGCTGAATCATGCCGGCCTTCACCATGCCATCATCCTGAAATCCTGTCAGCAGCGCATTTTCAGATAAACGCATCTGCGCTACAGCCGCGTGACCATTGCGTTCTTCAGGAATAAAACAGATTTTGTGATGACGGCGATGCTGGGGACCAAGCTGGCTTACGTCTGTCTGACCCACCCAAATCACGCCCTTCTGCCGTCCCCGCCATTCACCAGACAAAGCCGACATCAACTCGTCCTGCCCATTTCCGGCAATGCCCGCAATGCCNAGAATTTCACCTGAATGGGCNGCAAAACTAATAGTTTCAAGCNGCATGTCAAAAGGGCCATGAGCTTCCCGCGATAATGCGGTTACCGAAAACAGGACTTCACCNTCCACCNGNCCTGTNCCTGATTTAACCGCATCNACTGTTTCGCCAACCATCAANTCTGCCATCTGATGNGTNGTCATATNNNCTGTTTCAACCTCTGCNACATTTCTGCCGCCCCGCAGAATGGTTGCCCGGCTGGTCAGCTTTTTGATTTCATCAAGCTTATGCGAAATAAACAGAACTGCACAACCAGATGACGCCAACCGGTGCAGAACATCAAAAAGCTGGTCAGTTTCCTGAGGGGTAAGAACAGAGGTTGGCTCATCCATAATTAACAAGGAGGGGTCTTGCAGAAGACATCGAACAATCTCTACCCGCTGTTGCTGGCCAACAGATAGATCAGCAACCATGCTATCAGGGTCAAGCGGAATACCATAATCAACAGAACGTGTCTTGATCAGGGTGCGAAGCTGTTCACGGCTCATTGTCTCTGGCAAAGCCAGTTCGATATTTTCCGCTACTGTCAGACTGTCAAATAATGAGAAATGCTGAAAAACCATGCCAATTCCCATAGCCCGTGCCTGTTGCGGATTACTGATATGTGCCGGCCTTCCCTGCCATTCAAATTGCCCTGAATCAGGCTGGAGAAGACCATAGATCATTTTCACAAAAGTTGACTTACCTGCTCCATTTTCGCCCAGAAGGGCGTGTAACTCTCCAGCACCAAGAGTGAAATTAACGTTGTCATTGGCTACGAAAGTTCCAAATGATTTCGTTACATGGCGGGCAACTAGTAGATGGCCTGTTGCAGGTGAAGACGGCTTGAGCATCAGACGAATACAGCCTCCCAGTTCAATATCGTTCATCTGTGACATTGTGAGCATAGAAAGGATTTAAAACAGAGTCTATCAGACCCTGCTGCACTGGCTCATTTGACTAGTATCTGAGCTAAAAACGGGCAGCTTTGCTCAAATCTTGACAACGCGAAGAGCATTTGTTGTTCCGGCAAGCCCAAAGGGCATGCCCGAAACAAGCACGATTGATTCGCCCTGCTGGGCCAGCCCACGTGCCTTAATTTGGGCAACAGCCTCCTCTACAGCATCTTCATAAGAAGACTCTTCTTGATGGGCTGTCTGTGTTCCCCACAAAAGACTAAGGCGGCGTTCCACTGCGTATTCAGGCGAAAGGACAAGCAAAGGTTGAGCAGGGCGTTCCCGGGCCAGTCGCAATGCTGTATTGCCGGAAGCTGTGAAGGCAACGATTGCGGCAGCATCAATAGTCTGTGCTAAACTGACAGCTGCCTCAGCGACGGCGTGATAGACTGATGGCTCAACCTTCAGGCGGCCTGGTCCATCATTAGGGTTCTGCCGAATATGGTTTTCTGCTGCCAGGGCAATCTCAGCCATCATCGCCACAGCCTGTTCTGGATAGCTCCCAACAGCTGATTCAGCTGAAAGCATGACCGCATCCGCCCCCTCAAAAACAGCCCCAGCCACATCAGATGCCTCAGCCCGTGTCGGGGTTGGGGTTGTGATCATACTTTCCAGCATCTGTGTCGCTACAATCACAGGCTTACCTACCTGCCGGCATTTTGCCACTAACTGTTTCTGAACAGCTGGCACCTGTGCTGCTGGTAATTCAACCCCCAGATCCCCTCTGGCCACCATCACCGCATCTGTTGCCTGAATGATCTGAGCTATTTCAGACAAGGCAGCCGGTTTTTCAATTTTCGCCACAATCTGGGCTCGCCCGCCAATCGAGCTTCTCACCTCAAGGATATCTCTTACCCGCTGTACAAATGACAGCGCGATATAATCCACACGGCTGTCAAGGGCAAAGGCCATATCTGCACTGTCCTTTTCCGTCAGAGGCGGGACATCCAGCGTCACATCCGGCAGATTCACACCTTTTTGACTGGATAACGTGCCTGCATTTTCAAGGCGTGCCAGAACATAGCGCGCACCAAGCTTCATGACCGTAAATTTCAGCTTACCATCATCCATTAGAATTATTGATTTGGGTTCCAGGCTTTCAAAGATATCTGCATGAGGCAGAGGAATTAAACTAACGGCATCATCCAGCTCTGACGGCAGATAACCCGGGAGATAAAAACAGACATCAGACCCGGCCGCCAGCGTGATGTCAGCCTGCAGACTGCCAATCCTGTATTTAGGTCCCTGCAAATCTGCAAGAATTCCAATGGGCCGTCCAATCTTTTCTTCAACAGAACGTATCGCCTCGATACGGGCAGCCTGTTCACCATGACTACCATGACTGAAATTCAGCCGGAACAAATTCGCCCCCGCACGTGCCAGTGTTTCTATGACCTGTTCAGTTGAAGATGCCGGCCCTAATGTTGCAACGATTTTGGTTGACCTGTTCACCTTGCTCTCCACCAGTGGCCGCTTGCTGGCCACAGCATAACACGGCAAACAGAAAGGGGAATTGAAATAATCACTTCTCGCGAAGACGAAAAGCCACCAACAAGCCTGCAAAAGATGTGATTAGGATGGCGCAAAAAGCTAGTCGGAAAGCCGCATCTGTATAGGGCGCTGTATTGCCTGCAGCCTGGACGTCCAAAAGCAGCCCCACAACAGGCTGCAGAACAGCTCCAGACGCTACTGTCAGCGCATTTACAATGCCTGTGGCAGCACCCACAATTCTTTTAGGCAGAACATCACAAACCAAGGCAAAACATGTTGCCATAGACCCACCTGAAAACCCAATGATAATGACTATGGTCACAGCAGCAGGAAGAGGAAGATAAGGTATGAAAATCAACAAAAACAGCATCAGACAGATAATAAGGCTGCCAACGATCAAAATCGGCTTGCGCCGGCCCAGCTTATCTGAAAGCCATCCCGCGGCTGGGGCCCCAACCGCCCAGCCAAACAAAAGAAGTGACATTAAAAATGCCGCATGTGGCCGAGCCAAATCATATGCAGCGATTAGATAAGGTGTTCCCCACAACCCACCAAGTGTCAGCATCGGCCCAGATAAGGTCAGCGCGACAAAGGAAATTTCCATACTTCACGATGGGATGCAGCACGCCGCAAAGACAGAAAAAAGGCCACTCTATCAAATTCGGTATCAGAGATTTGTGGCTGGTCATCTGGCACGTTCCGCACTAGACCAAAGACCAGCACAGCCAAACCAAATCCCAATCCACCAAGGAGAAAAAGGCTGCTGCGCCAGCCAAACTCGCCAACAAAATAAGCTAAGGGAGCTTGCGCGATCATGCCGCTGATCATGGCTGTAAACATGGACAACCCTGCCAAAAACCCAAACTGATGAGAAGGAAACCATCTCTTGGCCAATGCGAGTGATCCGAGAAAGCCTACAGAGCAGCCAACACCGATGAAAAAACGTCCCAGATAGGCAAGCTCTATCTGCGCCGCCAGACCAAATAAAACAGAACCAACCGCCGCCAGAACAAGTGCGCAGGTTAGCAATATGCGTGTGCCAACTGTTTCCAGCAATGCTCCCAGCGGGATTTGTAATAGGACATAAGGATAGAAATATAAAGCAGACAAGGTCCCTAGCATGGCTCCGCCAATTGCAAATTCCGCCATTAGCTCAGAGACCATAACAGACGGGGCAACTCGGTGGAAAAACGCATAGCCGAAGCTGATGGCTGCTAAGGTCCATACCAGCCAGGCATATTCTTTTGCATGTTTGCTTCGACCTGTTAGAAGCGGCTGTCCGGTAGGGTGCAGAGACGCGTCGGTCTTATCAGACATGATCACCCCTTTTCCAGGCGCCCGGCAGTGACTATCTCAACAGAAACAATTGATCTTTTGCAAATTTCTATTCATTGTTCACTATTTTTATCTGCATAAATGAAAGATTACCATGACAAATATTTGCCAATAAAAGAAAAGCTGTCTTGATGAAAATTTCAACACGTTTACATTTTCGCCTGCTTTTCATTCTTTTCTATGTTGTTCTGACAGGCTGCGGGCTGATGATATCAGACAAAAATTTGACTAATAAAACTTCTCCAAATTTCAATATATCGGAAGGCCGTTTTGAAAATACGGATGGCACAGCTTACGAAAAATCACTGGCCGAACTTGCGGTTCTGGCGCGCGCATATTTTGGTCGCCCTGATGACCCGAATGAAGTTTCTGGCTTTAACGTGCTTGAACCAAATAACCAGCCAGACAGTGCAAGACAAGTCATCTGGATAGGTCAGTCAACACTCCTAGTCAGTATAGATGGCATGCACGTATTAACTGATCCTGTCTTCTCTGACCGGGCATCACCTTTCAGCTTTGCCGGACCAAAGCGTGTGACTCCACCTGCCCTAACTGCAGAACAGATGCCAAAGCTTACCGCTATCCTCATTTCACATAATCATTATGATCATCTGGATTTGCCTAGCCTGACTAAACTAGTAAAACACCAGCCTGAAACACTTTTTTTAGTGCCACTGGGCCTTAAATCACTTCTTAATGATAATGGAATAAATAATGTTGTTGAGCTGGACTGGTGGCAGCAAACTAAAATTGGAGAAACGACATTTACAGCCACGCCAATACGTCACTGGTCATCGCGCTCACAATTCGATCGCAATAAGACACAATGGGCCGGGTGGATGGTGAACTGGCCTGCATATTCGTTCTATTTTGCTGGTGATTCTGGGTATACCGAGGATTTTAGGATTACAAAGCAAAAGCTTGGAGCGCCTAATCTGGCGGCCCTGCCTATTGGCGCATATGAACCGCGTAATTTTATGAGGGATTCGCATATGACACCTGAAGAAGCTGTTCAGGCCTTAGAAGATTCAGAGGCAGCACAGGCTGTGGCTGTTCACTGGGGCACGTTCAAGCTGACCATTGAGCCTCTGGCTGAACCCCCAAAGCGCCTGAGAGCCGAGCTGGCGCGCAGAGGTCTTCCAGCAAACCGTTTTCTGGCACTTAGTCATGGACAGAAACTGCCGCTTAAGCACTAGATAATTTTCTAGCAACGCCTGCTTAATCTCGCTTGTCTGGCCCGCTTTTTACGGGCCGCCATTCGTAAACCTGACCAAAGCTCTTCGCGCTCCATGTAGCAGCCGCGTAGCCAGCGCCCTCCACTGGTTGGGTCAAATGATGTGCGCCCATGTAAAACCCGCCGATTATCAAAGCATATCATATCCCCTGCACCGAGCTTAAAAAAGGCTTTGAACTGGTCGGAATTTCCCAGCTGATATGCTTTTTTCTGCGCGCTATGGAGCCTGTTCATCTCATCAAGGCTGCCGCGCATCGGCGCGCGCAGCCAGGATGTCCAGCGCACCTCATCAAGTTGACCATCCTGGCCCAGATGAAACAGCGGCACCGTCATGCGGTAATCAGATGTTTTCGACTTGTTCACAAAATCAACTGGGGTCTGGCTAAGCAATTCAAATGTCTGCTGATCTGTGTTGCGTATATGTTCGGCCACAGCAAACCCATCTGTTAGTGTGGATAAGCCGCCATCTGAATCATTCTGCATACAGAATAAAAACTGCAGGCCAGGCATATATTCACGCGTAGCCAAATCTGTATGCGCACGCAATTCCTCACCAGTATACGCGTTAGAATCCGCGTCAGCTTTGATTTTCACCTCAAAAATGCGGCCAAAATTTGAGCTGCGGATTACGCCAATCTTCTCCGGCAGAGTTTCGATCATCTCTGGAGCAGCAGGCAAGCCTTTAACCAAAACCGCACCATAACGGATAAAGGTCGTCAAAAAGTGGTAATATTCATCCTCATCACCCAGAACACAGCTGCCATCAATCCGAGGAATATCTGCGAAGCTCTCTGCATTCCAGAGCTGAGGCGATAAATCTGCCTGAAAATCAGTATCTCTATGCAGCCCGGTCTGATAAAGCCAGCCAGAATGATAACGCGCCTGTCCTGTATCTGATGGCGTCAATTTATGTGACCATGTCACCTCGACAAAGCCATCTCCTGAAATCTGCGCTGCGCCTATATGAAACCCCTCTGGCATATGCATCGGGTCAAGCAGAGCTTCTCTTGTTACTGCGTGTGTTGTGTCGTCCGCAACAGAATGCTCACGTAAATCGGCAGCCAGATGAAAACTTACCTCGCCATCCTTATATCTGACTTCAAGGCCAAGAGGGTGGACATCAACAGAAACAATGGAGCGCACAGGGTAAGTATCAAAATCAGGCGTGATCATAGCGGGGATATGATGTCGGTCAGGCATGACAGTCTTCTTTCAAAAAAAAAGAAACAAATCTCTACCATAACGAAGCCACAAAGTCTGTTTCACGCGAACGCCCGAAACCGTCTTTTTCGGCTCTGAAAACGTCAGCAGAATAAGACAGCATCATTAACTTATTGCCCTTTATGTTGCCGACACGTAATGCCTGTATCGTAAGAATAAGAGTGACAAGCGTAAACAGGCTAAGGAGATTAATGAGACTAAAATATGCCTAAAAATGCAGCTCATAAATTTAAAAATTGAATAGAGAGATAATAGCCATAATTCAAAACCAAATGTAGCCAGACAGGCCATCCTGCATCCTGCCTTTGGTCATGGTCAGTTGGGCTGCCCCAAGAGATAAGGCCCCAAAGACTGCGAGCAGATGCAATTGGTCCACCGGCGATATTATATAAAACGGAGCAAATTTCATCATAATTTTTGCAGCAAGTCAGCGATGAGTCGGGCCATAAAGATTCACTAACACAACCCCAATCACAATCAAAAACAAACCAAAGACCACCGGCAGAGATAGTGGCTGCTTGAAAATAACAACACTGGCAATCGCTATGGTGAAAATGCCAAGTCCGGACCAGGTCGCATAAACAATTGGCAAAGGTATGGTTCTGATCGCAAAAGTCAGCAGGTAAAACGAGGCCATGTAACAAATTCCTAAACTAACGGTGGGAACAACTTTGGTAAAATTCTTTGATGCCGGCAATAGCATTGTGCCGGTCACTTCCAACAGAATGGCAAAAAACAGACAGAAATAATTCAGGCTCATCATTTTCCCCACTTATCAGCCAGAATATCATTTAAGGTTAAAGAATACGGAATCCAATCGTCTCAGAAAACACATTAAAGACGTAAATACATAAAATTGTAAGCACAACACTTCCAGTTGTTGCAGCAAAAAAGCCAAATTTTCCAATCAGCCAGGGAAACAGAAAAAACATCGGCAGAGTGGGCGCGATGAAAAATAACGTGTATGTGATGTGGTTGGCAATTTTGTTGTCCGATGCACCTTCAAAATGCATCCAGAAAATTACCAATAATGTAGTCAAAGGAAGTGCTGCGATCATGCCGCCAAATTTATCGCTACGTTTAGCAATTTCCGTGATCAGCACAATGAACCCAGCCGTGACAAACAGTTTGGTGAGGATAAATGCCATACCGACGTTCTACTCCCATTCAATAATGCGCATTATATAGATCATTGATTTCATTGTTTTTTATTTTCACTATGTAAATACTTTGTAAGTAAATGGCTCAATCTTCAATCAACCTTTTTCCATAACTGATTACTTTATCTTCATTGTAGCCAACTGCTTTATAAAAGTTCATCGATTCTTTGTTATCTGCTCTGATTTGAAGGTTTATTTTTGGGCAACCTTTATCAAAAAGTATCTTTTCTCCAAATTCTAATAACTGTTTTCCATAGCCACTTTCTTGGAATTGAGGAAGAACAGCAAAGTAGTTTAACCATGCTCTGTGTCCATCATAACCAAACATCGCAGTAGCAATTATTCTGTTTGAGAGTTCAGCGACAAAAAAAAATCTTTTTGTGTTTTTACTTTACGCTGAATATCTAATTTTGGGTTATTCCAACTTCTTATCAAACCGCATTCTTTCCAAANATGAATGACGTCTTCCATATCTGTGTGCTGATAAGTTCTTATGTTTAATTCTGTTAGTATTTTTTCAGTCATTTCTGCGTTTCGCAATTGTACCTGTACTTTGTACGTTTCTTTGCAAAACCGGAAAAATAACCTAATTTTATCAATGATTTAACTTTTCATAATTCCGTCACTATAAATTTTTTATACAATATTTTAATTTCTTAAATTCAGCCTATTATTCCCACTCAATAGTGCCAGGGGGCTTACTGGTGATGTCGTAAACCACGCGGTTCACACCTTTTACTTCATTCACTATACGGGTGGCTACCCGGTTTAGAAACTCATGAGGGAATGGATAGCTTTCTGCCGTCATGCCATCTGTTGAGGTTACCGCCCGCAGGGCACAAACATATTCATAAGACCGCGCATCTCCCATTACACCAACTGTTTTAACAGGCAGCAATACAGCAAAAGCCTGCCAGATTTCATCATATAGCCCACTGGAACGGATTTCATTAAGATACACAGCATCAGCGGCACGCAGTATTTCAAGCTTTTCATTTGTGATTTCGCCTGGAATACGGATGGCAAGACCCGGACCCGGGAAGGGATGCCGGCCAACAAAGCTTTCTGGCAGACCGAGCTCACGTCCTAATACGCGGACCTCGTCCTTGAACAGCATTCGAAGTGGCTCAACCAATTCAAGGGTCATGTCATCCGGAAGACCGCCAACATTGTGATGCGACTTAATGGTCACATGGTTTCCGCCAGCGGCAGAGATAGATTCTATGACGTCAGGATAAAGTGTGCCTTGTGCCAGAAAACCTGCATCTCTTACCTTCCTCGCTTCAGCATCAAAAACTTNAATAAAACTTCTGCCAATGATTTTCCGTTTTTNTTCCGGGTCACTTACACCCACTAGGCGACTAAGAAAAAGTTCCGACGCATCGTGATAAACTAGTGGAATATTGAAATGCCCGCGGAACAGCGAGACAACCTCATCCGCCTCAGCTGCTCGCATCAGCCCAGTATCCACAAACACGCATGTAAGTTGGTCTCCAATCGCCTGATGGATCAAGACAGCGGCAACAGAACTGTCTACGCCCCCAGACAGGCCACAAATCACGCCACGGCCGCCAACCTGCTCACGAATGGCAGCGATGGCCTGATCTTTATAGACCTTCATCGTCCAGTTAGCGCTGCATCCACAAATATATGTGGCAAAATTCCCCAGCAATTCTGCGCCACCTTTTGTGTGGANNACNTCAGGATGAAACTGNACCGCATAATAGCCACGNGCTTCATCAGCNATCGCNGCATANGGNGCGCGAGGNGANCGGGCAATCGCNNCAAAGCCTTCCGGCAGTTCTGCTACATGATCTCCGTGACTCATCCAAACAGTCTGCACGCTGCCGTCAGGCCAGATCCCTTCAAACAATGGACTTTGCGCCAGAATATCTATTTCTGCGCGACCAAATTCACGGCTGTTACCAGCCNCTACNTTACCGCCTAATTGTTCACATATCGTCTGCTGACCATAACAGATGCCCAACAGGGGTATGCCAGCCTCAAAAACCTCAGCTGGGNCGCGCGGCGTGTCTGTCTGGGTCACTGAGTTAGGCCCACCAGACAGAATCACCCCTTTTATACCAGCGAGGTGCGTTGNAATATCTGTTTTATCCAGAACAGAGCTTGGCAGAATTTCGGTATAAATTAATTTTTCACGCAGACGGCGGGCAATCAGCTGAGTAACCTGTGAGCCGAAGTCAATGATCAGAATAGTATCAGGCATAAAAAGAACAGACTAAAAAAATAAACTACATGCCAGGGCGATAATTTGGTGCTTCTCGGGTTATTGTAACGTCATGTACATGTGATTCGCTAAGNCCCGCAGAGGTGATTTTCAGAAACTGGCANCCTGACTGCATNTCAGTAATCGTCGCATTGCCGGTGTAGCCCATNGCTGCNCGCAAACCACCAGCCAGCTGATGTAGCACCTGAATTGCTGACCCTTTATAGGGAACCTGGCCTTCAATCCCTTCCGGCACCAACTTTAGCGGTGTGGAGACCTCTGCTTGGAAGTACCTGTCCGCTGACCCTCTGGCCATAGCTCCTAATGACCCCATCCCTCGATAGGCCTTATAGGAACGGCCCTGATAAAGATAAACCTCGCCAGGAGTTTCATCCGTGCCAGCAAGAAGTGAACCAACCATCGCTGCAGACGCGCCAGCAGCGACAGCTTTNGCCAAGTCGCCAGAATATTTAATACCTCCATCCGCAATTATCGGCACTCCCACTTTTGCCGCTACAGATGTTGCATCCATAATCGCTGTCAACTGCGGCACACCAACACCGGCAATCATTCGTGTTGTGCAGATAGACCCTGGACCAATCCCCACCTTTACCGCGTCAACCCCAGCATCGATCAAGGCCTGAGCCCCCTCAGCAGTTGCAATATTGCCACCAATGATNTGGATCGTATTTGAGAGTTTGCGAATATCAGAANCTGCCTGGAGAACACCTGCTGAATGGCCATGCGCAGTATCAACAACGATGACATCCACACCAGCCGCAATCAGGGCCTCAGCCCGGGCAACACCGTCTGCTCCTGCCCCCGTTGCAGCAGCAACCAACAAACGCCCACCTTCATCTTTTGAAGACAGCGGATAGGTCTGTGCTTTTTCCATATCTTTGACAGTGATCAGCCCAATACAGATATTATCCTCATCTACTACGACCAGCTTTTCAATTTTATGCGCATGAAGCAGACGGCGTGCTTCATCAGGTGCTGCAGAATTCGTTACCGTGATGACCGGGCTGGTCATCAGATCAATAACCCTCTGTTCTTTATTACGGGCGAAACGGACATCGCGATTGGTCAGTATGCCTACCAGCTTATGTGTGGCATCCACGACGGGAACGCCGCTAATCTTCCTCTGTGCCATTAAATCAAGCGCCTGTCCCAATGTGGCATCAGGGCAAATGGTATAAGGATTGACCACCATGCCAGCCTCAAACCGCTTCACAGCTGCCACTTCTGATGCCTGGTCTTCAATAGAAAAATTCTTGTGAATTACGCCAATCCCTCCTGCCTGTGCCATGGTGATGGCCAGACGATGTTCAGTTACCGTATCCATCGCCGCAGATACAAGCGGCAGCTTCAGGGTAATCTCACGCGTGAGCTGTGTTGAAATTTCAACATCTGATGGCAATACCTCTGAATGACCAGGCTGCAGCAGCACATCATCAAAGGTCAGCGCATCACGAATAGAAGAANCGGTAGACATCATCAATAGTCTTCCTCGGTAAAAGGGGTTACGATGACGGTAGTCAGTAGCAGTTTTCATTATGAAACACGAGTCTTAACTGGTCAGATCGGCGAATATCCTTTTTGTGATTCAACATCCGTATCATACTGTTTGTCTGCTGGTGCACCGCGAAAGCCTGTTCCCAGAACATAGGTTTCAACTGATTCTGACCGGCTGGCAGCTGGTTTGATATACCGCACCTTATCAAAACGCTGGTTGAGTAAATCCTGAAACTTCCTGTCACTGCCGCCCCTGAAGGCCTTGGCCAAAAAAGTTCCCCCAAGAACAAGAACCTGATCTGCAAAATCAAGTGCGATTTCAAGCAAGCCCATTGTACGCAAGTGATCCGTCTGCCGATGGCCAGTGGTGGCCGCCGCCATGTCTGAGAGAACG
Organism: Rhodospirillaceae bacterium; assembly: GCA_002721775.1. The sequence goes on from PBLM01000029.1 coordinate 17,206, forward strand.
GCATTTGCTTTGCCTTCAATTGCATTGTTAACCTGTCGAAGNATGTCGGTCTTAGTTATGTCGCCAACCAGAAGATTAGCTCCTGGCACGGGGTCAACTGTGAGCAAATCAATGCCAACCAAAACACCTTTTCCAGACTCTATCCGGCAACGTTTCATAACTACCTGAAGCCAGCCCCCTGGCGCACAACCTAAATCAACAACCCGCATATGTGGCATCAGGAAACGGTACTTGTCATCCATCTGCTCGAGTTTGATAGCTGCCCGTGAACGGAATCCCTTTGACTTTGCTTCGGCAACAAAGGGGTCATTTAACTGCCGCGTCAGCCACCGCTGGGAAGACGGTTTGCGACTCCGCATTTTCTTTGGCTGTAACGTCAGTCCAGCTTTAGATCGGTATGACCGGCCTGAAGGGCCTTTGCGGCGCCCTGATGCGTCATTTCCTGAACGACCAGGCATGATAATGATCTCCTCTTTCTCATCGAACCGAAAAGGTAAAAAACTTCCAGACCAGACGGAAGAAACGGCCAATATACCCCGCCAAACGTTGTAAATCGTGCCCAATACCCAAAGTTGCGGGCACCAGAAATAGCACCAAACTAGTAGTCACCGCTAGTCCGAAGACAATTGTTGTCGCCATGGGAATAAGAAATTGAGCCTGAAGTGAAGTTTCAAACATCAGCGTTGATAAACCGCCAATTGTTGTCATAGAGGTAAGCAAAACTGGACGGAGCCTATCAACTGTTCCCTGAATGATAGCCTGCTCAAGCGGGCCATCAATTTCTTCCATCCGACGTTCAATCGTGGCTACCAGAATAATAGAATTATTCACCACAATGCCCGATAAAGCTATCAAAGCAAACAAGGAAAGGATATTCAAGTTTAGCCCCATTGCATAATGGCCCAAAACAGCACCAATTAAACCGAAAGGTATCATCACCATCACGGCGAAAGGCCGAACCCAACTAGCAAAAACCCATGCCAAAATAGTGTACATGCATATCAATGCAAGCACACCACCGCTGGCCATATCTGCAAAAGCTTCACCCTGCTCCTGATCTCGCCCGTCAAATCGATATCGGATATTATTATTTTTTACAAAGTCTCCAAATTGGCCCAACTCTAATATTTCTCTAGCTTGCGAGGTATTAATTAGATCATCGTCGAGCTCACCCTGAATAGCTACTTCGCGAAAACCGTCCTGACGTCGTACTATAGAAAATCCAAGACGGTTTTCAATAGTGGCAACATCTCCAAGAAAAACATAATTACCCTGCGGTGTAATCAAACGCAAGGATGTCAGGGTGTCTGTTGCAACCTCATCAGAAGCACGCAAAAGACGAACCGTAACCACTTCATCACCCCGGGGAAAACGTCTGACAATAGCCCCGTCTAGAGCAGCCCGGACCTGTGTTCCAATGGAGTGTGCGGTAAACCCAAGTGAGCGCCCCTGTTGAGAGACACGAATAATCCGTTCTTCAGCACCATAATTCAAATTATCCTCGATATCCGATGTACCTGGAATAGCAGCAGCAATTGAAATAATCTCCTGTGAGGCAGCTTTGAGTTGTTCTAAGTCATCACCCATAATCCGGATGTCTAGCTCCCGACCTGGTGGACCACCCTCAGGCGCGCGTACAGTCAGTCGCTCCAATCCGGGCAAAGGTTGGATTTCGTCTCGCATCGCATCAATAAATTCATTAACGCGTACATCACGTTGGTCAGCAGTAATGAGCTCAATCATTAAGCCTGCACGTATATCGCTTGCTCCGCCAGTTGGCTTGCCTTCATTGCCTGGGGAGGCATGTGCTCCCATCACTCCATAAGAGAAAGAAACCAAGTCATTCTGCCCATTCGTTAAGTCAGCTTCAACCTTATTCAGCGCCCGCTCCATTTCAGCCAACATCAACCTAGTTTGGCTTGTCGTGGACCCTGATGTCATTGTGACGTTGGCGTAGACATTGTCTGCTTCTGGCGCAGAAAAAAATACAAAACCAACTCGCCCACTAGACATCATTCCAATTGCTGTCATCAACAATCCGAGGGCTATCGACAGCGTCGCGTATCTGAATTTATATGCTTTGCTGACCAAATAACCAAATACATTGTCCCGTATAACCGCAAATGCACTGTCAAAATTTCGCCTAAACCAACCGTCACCTTTATCTTTATCTATACCTGAGTGAGCAAGATGTGCCGGAAGAACTAAGAAACATTCAACTAAACTAGCAAGCAAAACGGCGCAGACCACCGCGGGTATTGCGCCGATAACCACCCCAATAACCCCTTTTATAGTAAAGAGTGGCAAAAACGCAGCTACGGTTGTCAACATTGCTGAAATAACCGGAGGACCCATTCGGATAGCAGATAGGATAGCTGCTTTTTCAATCTTCAGATTTCGGCGTCTTCGGAGATGCTCAGCATGTTCACCTATAACAATTGCATCATCAACCACGATACCCAATGCCATAATCAGACCAAATAATGAAATCATATTTATGGATTGACCTGTGGCAAACATCACACCAAAAGTCGCCAAAAATGCTATAGGAATTCCCGTGGCTACCCAAAACGCAATCCGCCATGGCAAAAAAGCAAATAAAACTAATAAGACTAGGATAAGACCAGTACCCCCATTCTCTATCATCAACCAAATACGCTCTGATATTAGATTAGCCTGCACATTATATTGATCTATTTGAAGACCCTGCGGCAATGAAGGCATTTTTTCAGAAATATATGTCTGAACAGCCTCATTTGTCTTTAAGGAGTCACTACTTTGACCACGCATCACATGGATTTCAACAGCCGGCTGGCCCTCATGTTCAAATAAAACTGCTGGGCTTTGAATTGTATCTGTTAAAGTGGCGACTTGGCCTAACTTTATGATACTGCCATCAGAACGCACCAGTATGGGGATATCTTCATACTCGGCTGCGGTTTTACGCAGACCAATTGAGCGCACCCGCAGAGCTCCATCGGCAAACCGACCTGCTGGCACATCAACAGAACTGCCGGAGATGATTTTGGAAATATCAGACAAAGTCAGGCCCAAACGCGCCAGTTCAGCCTCTCGGATTTCAATCCTTATTTCCTCATCTGGCAATCCGAGCAACTCAACTTTATCAACACCGCTTTGCAATAAATCTTCTTTGATCAGCTTAGAATGATAACGAAGAGCAGATAGGCTGTAAGGGCCATACAAAACTAAACGGCTGACTGTATCAAAAAACTCACCCTTAACAATTTTAGGTGCTTCTGAATCACGAGGAAATTCAACAAAACCAACAGCAGCTTCAACATCTGCTAGTGCCTTTTGCATATCTGCACCAAACACAAATTCGACCTGTGCTACTCCCATCCCTTCATAAGAGTGCGACATCACCTTTTT
>PBLM01000030.1 GCA_002721775.1 Rhodospirillaceae bacterium
CCGGTTGTCGGGCGGCCAACATGCCAAAAGATAATATTGAACGTGTCTTAAAGCGGGCTGAAGGCGGTGAGGGCGAGCAATATGAAGAAATCCGCTATGAAGGCTACGGTGCGGGTGGCACAGCCTTTATTGTTGAGACCTTGACAGATAACCGGAACCGCACAGCTTCCGAAGTACGGGCTGCGTTCAACAAGTTTGGCGGCTCTTTGGGCGAAACTGGGTCAGTCAGTTTCATGTTTGATAAGGTTGGGCAAATTATCTATCTGGTTGGGGCCACAGACTCAGATGCCATGTTTGAAGCTGCGCTGGAGGCCGGAGCGCAGGATGTGGAATCAGATGATGACACTCATCTTATAACAACAGCCCCTGAAGATTTTAATTCAGCACGTGAAAAGCTGGAAGAGAACTTTGGGTCTCCGGAAGAGGCGCAGTTGACCTGGGTTGCCCAGAATACACTGAATGTAAGTGAAGATCAGGCGCGTACCCTGTTGAAATTTATCGATACGCTTGAAGAAAATGATGATGTGCAGTCTCTGTCATTCAATTTTGAAATTTCCGATGAAATTTTGACAAAGCTGGACGGGTAAGGACAGTGCGGATCATTGGCATTGATCCAGGACTCCAGGCAACAGGATGGGGTGTTATCGCCCCAGAAGGCTCTCAGTTGAGAGGTGTTGCTCATGGGATCATTCGGACCACCACACGGATGAATGACCCCGAACGGCTGGCTCAGATTTTTGAAGGGCTGCAGAATGTGATCACAAACTATCAACCCGAAATAGCCATTATTGAGGAAATTTTTGTGAAGGATAATCCGCGATCCGCTTTGCGTCTGGGGCTGGCACGCGGCGTAGCTATACTGGCGTGCGGACAGGCACGGTTGGCATTATCTGAAATTTCTGCACGCAAGGTGAAGCAGGCAGTGACAGGCACGGGTACTGCTGATAAAAAGCAGGTTGCCGATATGGTCTCACGACTTTTGGGGATTCCGCCCCCCCCGTCAGATGCGGCGGATGCGCTGGCGCTGGCAATCGCGTGCTATCAAGGAGCAGCAGCCCCAAAAACAGAGACAGCGCAGATGCCAGACGGCTTGTCTGCGGCAATCGAAGCTGCCTGTCGGAGAGATAGACAAAAGAGCTAGAATGTCCGGCCCAATATGATTGCGCGTCAAAGACGTACGTGAAATAATCAGATAGAAAAATTAATAGAGGGGAAAACATGCGCAGCTGCCCATCAGCACAATACAGGACAGGCCAGAGATGATTGCCCAGCTTTCTGGCCGTCTGGTTTCAGCTGATTTCACTTATCTTATAATAGATGTGCAGGGTGTGGGGTATCTTGTTCATGCAACAGGACGGACATTGGCGCAAGTCGGCCAGCCTGGCGATATCGTTACGCTGCTCACCGAACTTCTGGTCAGAGAGGATTCACTGACCCTTTACGGTTTTAAAGACACAGCAGAGCAGGCAGCCTTTCGCATGTTACAGACAGTGCAGGGGGTTGGAGCCAAAGCTGCCCTGTCCATTTTGACCACATTGCCTGCAGACGAACTATCGCAGGCGATCCTTGCTGGTGATAAAGCAATGGTCAGCCGGGCCGAAGGAATTGGCCCAAAGCTGGCGCAGCGCATTATTAATGAACTTGCCCAAAAGCTACCTGCATCATTAACCACAGACCCAGCTCCTTTTGGTCCTGCTGCTGTGAGCGGTGTTGAGGGCAGTGCGGTTGATACTGCTCAACAGCTGGCTCAGGATGCGTTGTCGGCACTTGTCAATCTTGGCTATTCGCGAACTGAAGCTTTTGCAGCGATCAGCCAGATGGTGCACAATGAGGAGGCTAAAGATGTTTCTGCCCTTATCGCCCTGGCATTGAAACAGCTGGGGGCAAGTAGGAGCTGAAATGATTGCTGATGATCAACAGGACAGGCAGAACTCAGCGGATCAAGACAGACTGGTCACGCCAGAGGTGCTTCAAAATTCTAATCCCATCCAAAATTCCGATCCAGCCTTGCGGCCGCGCCGCCTGGCTGAGTTTGTAGGACAGGGGCAGGGGCGCGTAAATCTGGAAACTTTTATTGGGGCTGCACGCCTACGCGAAGAGCCAATGGACCACGCGCTGCTCCATGGTCCGCCAGGTCTCGGTAAGACCACGATGGCGCAGATTATTTCAGGAGAACTTGGAGTTGGGTTCAGGGCCACATCCGGGCCGGTGCTTGCAAGGGCCGGCGATCTGGCGGCATTGCTAACCAATTTGCAGCCCCGAGACGTGCTGTTTATTGATGAAATTCACAGGCTGAACCCAGCTGTTGAAGAGGTTCTATATCCGGCTATGGAAGATTTTCAGCTGGATTTGATTATTGGTGAGGGGCCTTCTGCACGTTCAGTGCGAATTGATCTGCCCCGCTTTACCCTTGTTGGCGCAACAACGCGGGCAGGGCTGCTGACTACCCCTTTGCGGGACCGCTTTGGCATTCAGATGAGGATGCAGTTCTACACCACAGCTGAACTGGTTCAAATTCTGAATCAGCAGGCGGATAAGCTTGAGATGAGGCTAGCAGAAGACGGCGCAGAAGAAGTGGCAAAAAGATCCCGCGGGACACCTCGGGTTGCCGGACGTCTATTGCGGCGGGTTCGTGATATTGCCCTTGTGAACGGGGCAGATTTGGTTACTGCAGCGATTGCAGATAAAGCCCTCAGCCAGTTGGGTGTTGATAAGACAGGGCTTGATGGGATGGACAGGCGTTATCTATCCAGTTTGGCAGACTCATATGGTGGCGGGCCTGTTGGTGTGGATACGCTGGCAGTTGTTCTAGCGGAACAACGTGATATGCTGGAAGAAGTTATCGAGCCTTATCTAATGCAGACCGGTCTTTTGATGCGCACCCCGCGCGGGCGATGTCTGTCTTTGTCTGGATGGACCTATCTAGGTCTAACGCCGCCTGCACAGGCTGAACGTCAGCTTGAATTGCTTTCCCGGGACGGCGGCAGCAATGAAGATACTCCATTTAACCAGAAATAAGAAGCTGAACAGACGTGTCTGACTTTACAACAACTATGAAAAATAACAGGCTTGCTGAGCAAGCTGCTCTTGGCCTCGACGGTGTAATTGATAAAACTGATCCCACGCACAGCAAACATCTGTATGGATTGGTGGTTCAATATGAGGATATTGACGCGGGTGGCATTGTCTATCACGCTACTTACCTTAATTTTGCCGAACGTGCGCGTTCGGCATTGTTACGCGCCTCAAAATTTGACGTGCAGCTCTGGTTGGTAGAGGAGCATCAGGGCTTTGTGATTAAACACATAGAGACGGATTATTTGAGCCCTGCAAAATTACATAATCGGCTGATTGTAGAAACTAGCTGTTTGCAGCTGGGCGGGGCTTCAACTTTATTGCAGCAAAATATCACTTCTTTTGACAGAAGCCATATTTTTGCCAGAGTTATGGTGAAAGCTGCATGGGTGGATATAGAATTAGGGCCACGCAAATTTCCAGAACCGCTCCAGATAGTTCTGAGATCTTTCCAGCCCGAATAATACAATTACGCTCTGCCAACTGCATTAAGTGGTGAAACCTAACAAACTGTAACTGAGTTGTACTTAACCAATCACAAAATTTATTACATGTCTTGTCAGAATGTCCTTCGACTGGCTGAAATAAATATGAGTTGTGGATTCCTAATTAAAGTAAAATAAAATGAAGAGAGAGAAAAGGTAATGGCAAGTGAACTAAATCTGGCGACCGCTTCTGCACAGGCTGTTGATATGTCTGTGTTTGGTTTGTTTATGATGGCTGATCCGGTTGTGAAGGCGGTGATGCTGTTACTTATTGTGGCGTCTGTTTGGTGCTGGGCCATCATTTTTGAGAAAATGACCCGGATCCGCAGGCAGAAACGGGGTGCAGAAGAATTTGATGATTTGTTCTGGTCAGGCGGGTCGCTTGATGACTTGTATAATAGCTTGGGCGATGAGCCGGATAGCGCACAGGCCAAGGTCTTTGTCTCAGCAATGAGGGAATGGCGGAGGGCAACAGTGAAAGGATTGACCTCTGGCTTGAGAGGTGAGTTGAAGTTATCTGTGCTAGCCCGAATTGAACGGAATATGTCGCTGACCATCACGCGTGAAATGGACCAGCTGGAACGGGGCATGAATTTTCTTGCCTCTATCGGCTCTGTTTCACCTTTTGTGGGGCTTTTTGGAACAGTCTGGGGAATTATGAATTCCTTTACCTCAATTGCTGAATCCAAAAATACAAGCTTAGCTGTCGTGGCGCCGGGTATTGCAGAAGCTTTGTTTGCAACAGCTCTTGGTCTTCTAGCTGCAATACCGGCAGTTGCTGCGTATAATAAATTTTCAGGAGATATGGATAAAATTGGCACGTCGCTGGATGTTTTCGCGCAGGAATTTACCACTCTGCTTGGTCGCCAGCTTGATGAAGGAGGTCAGTAGGCATGGCCATGAGTATGAATACCCGGAAAGCAGGCAACCGGCGTCATTCGCGCCATCGTCCCATGGGGGATATCAATGTAACGCCTATGGTTGATGTGATGCTAGTGCTGCTGATCGTCTTTATGGTCACAGCCCCGTTGCTGACAGTTGGCGTACCTGTCGATTTGCCAAAGACGCAAGCGGGTCAGGTCAATGCCGACCAGGCCCCGTTGGTGGTCACCATCCGAGAAGATGGCAGCTTGTATCTTCAGGATACTGAAATAGAACCAGATAAGCTGATTCCGCGCCTTTCTGCGATAGGCGAGGCCAACAAGGAGGTCCGTATTTTTGTACGGGGTGATAAAAATGTGGCTTACGGTGAGGTGCTTGTGTTGATGGGGCGGATTCAATCAGCCGGATTTGAGCGCGTTGCACTAGTTGCTGAGCTGCCCGAGGATGATGCTTAATGCGAATTGAAGCAGGATATGCAACAAAACCAGTTGTGCTGTCGATTCTGTTTCATCTGTTTGTGGTGACAGCAATCATGATTGGCTGGCCCTTCTTGGCAAAGCCGACACCAACTGCCCAGCCACTGATTATTGTAGATGTTGTTAAACTTGCGCCAAAGACTAACCTGTCTGCGCAGTCAGGTAAGGCAAAAGTTAGTCCAGAACCTGAACAGGAAGCGACACGGCGCAAACCGCCGCCGCCGGCCCCACCGCCACTGCCAGCTGATACTGGGGCTTCAGTCACGCCTTCGCCTTTATCAAAGCCTGCGTCCCAGACAACTGAAATTCTGCCGGAAACTACAAAGGCCGAACCTAAGCCCATTCTTAAGCCGGTTGCCACACCAAAACCCAAGCCGAAACCCAAAAAAGCTGCTCAATCAAAGACAGTGAGTATAAAGACGCCTGTATCTCGCCCAAAACGGCCTGAGCCATCGAAGCAAAAACAAGCATCGGAATTAGCAAAACAGTTAAATAAACTTGCTAAAAAAAGCCAGCAAAAACAAAGGACTGATGCAATGACAGGTGTGTTGCAGAATTTAGCAGAGGCCAAGCTGGCAAAAGAGGACGAGAAGACACAGAAGGCGATTGCAAAGCAGGACAGAACGTCGATTGCGGAATCTTTGACCAATGCCATTGGCGAAGCCGTCAAATCCCCGCAGACTGCATCCGTTGCAACGCTTGGGCTGTCAGAGCTGGATCGATTAAGGGCGCATATCTCTAGCTGCTGGCAGCCGCCTATCGGGGCAAAGGGGGCGGATCAACTGAAAGTTGATATACAGGTAAAGCTTGAAAAGGACGGCTCTGTAAAACAGGCAGAGATTGCTGATAGGCAACGTTATGGCTCAGATGTATTGTATCGTGCTGCAGCAAATTCGGCTCGGCGGGCCGTGCTGGATTGTCAGCCGCTGCCTCTGCCAGCAGAAAAATACCAAATTTGGAAAGAATTCATCTTTGGTTTTGATCCAAAATTTATGTGATGATAACAATGTGCGGCGAGAAAAGTGTAACTAGAAGATCTAAAGGTGAGGCGGAGATGGTATTTGATGTGCTGAAGCAAAAAATAGTCTGGCTGTTCAGCTTGTCATTGGCATGGGTGCTAATTTGTGGGCTGCTTGCTGTGCCCGCCTTTTCGCAAACATTGAGGTTGGACATCACCGAAGGGCAGATTGCCCCAATACCTGTTGCGGTAGCTGACTTCACTGGACTTGATGGTGTGCCCTCAAATGTAGGCAGGCAGATTTCACAGGTGATAGCTGATGATTTGGTCAGTTCGGGCCTGTTTACTGCGATTGATTCAGCTGCCTTTATTTCTCCGCCAACATCACCGTCTCTGCGTCCAAACTTTTCCAATTGGACTCCGCTAGGTGCCAAAGGTCTTGTTGTGGGGTCAGCATTTATTGATGGTGATGGTCTGCTGCAGGTTGAATTTGCTTTGTGGGATGTGGTATCGCAACGCCGCATCACTGAAGGCGGTGGATCAGCCGAACAGGCTGGCCTTAGACGCATTGCGCACCAGATTGCAGACTTTGTTTATGAAGAATTTACAGGCGACGCCGCCTATTTTGATACACAGATTGTTTATGTTTCTGAATCAGGACCGGCGGCGCGTAGGCTTAAGCGATTGGCCATCATGGATCAGGACGGTCATAACCATCGGTTTCTGACATCAGGTCTTGACCTGGTATTAACCCCGCGTTTTTCGCCCACAGCGCATGAAATAGCTTATCTCAATTATTTTAATGATGAACCTAATGTTTATTTGCTTGATGTTGCTTCTGGGCGGACAGAGAGGTTAGGTAGTTTTCCTGGCATGACCTTTGCCCCGCGCTTTGGACCAGATGGGAATAAGCTTATCATGAGTTTGGCTGAAGATGGCCGAACAGACATTTTTGAGATGGATCTGCGCACACAATCCATCACTCAGTTGACCCAGTCTGCGTCTATCGATACGTCGCCATCTTATTCACCGAACGGTAACTTGATAGTCTTTAATTCAGATCGAGGTGGTACTCAACAGCTTTACACGATGAGAAGTGATGGCACAAAGGTAAAGCGGATTAGCTTTGGCGAAGGACGTTACGCTACACCAGTCTGGTCACCACGTGGAGATATCATAGCCTTTACAAAGATCTACAGAGGCGAGTTTTACATTGGAGTTATGAATGTTGATGGGTCGGGTGAGCGGCTTCTGGCAAAGGGCTTTCTGGTCGAAGCACCTACATGGGCTCCTAATGGCCGCGTGCTAAAGTATTTTAAGCAGAATCCTACGGCAGAAGATGGAACTGGCGGTGAGACTTATCTTTACCGGGTGGATATTACCGGCTTCAACGAGCAACGTGTCGTCACTCCATCTTTCGCGAGTGATCCGGCCTGGTCACCATTATTGCAGTAATTCCGATTTGTGGATGAAAATTGCGACTAAGCGCAATTGTTAAATAGATTTTGGTTGATTTTAACCGCACGATATGTTTTGAGTAAGGTCAAGGTATATTGCAATAACGCACATCCGGTCTGTTTTCGAAGGTTTTCAGACTGATAGTGCGGTAATGTTATTGGGAAGTGAAAAACTGAAATTGCCATCGCTACCAGGTGGAGCGACCAGTTGGAGGTCAGAAAAATGATAAAACGTTTATTTACTTTGTTGGCGGCAACCGCATTTCTAGCGGCTTGTGAGACAGCTTCGACATCAACTGGAGACGTAAAGAGTTCAGCTCAAAGCTCATCCACTAACACAGCAACAACAGCATCTAGCTCAACAAGCTCTTCTTCTGGTTCTTCTGCTTCCTCTTCTTCTTCAGGTTCAGGGGCGCCCGCTAGTGCAAGCGTTAAAAGCGAATTTGCAAAAGTAGGAACTACCGTTCTTTTTGACTTTGATTCATCGCAGCTCAGTGACTATGCTCAGCGAGTATTGGATCGTCAAGCTGCATTTATGAAAGCACGCCCGGAAACACGTGTTATTATCGGCGGTCATGCTGATGAGCGAGGTACTCGTGAATATAACTTGGCCTTAGGTGAACGTCGTGCGTCATCTGCACGCGACTATCTTGTCACAAAAGGGGTAAATGCTGCTCGAATTCGGATAATCTCATATGGCAAAGAGCGTCCGGCAACCGTTGGTTCAACAGAGGCGGCATGGCGACTGAATCGACGTGCACAGACCAGCCTCAATTAGGGCAAGGACGCTGTAAAACAGCAATTTATTTTTAGGGCTTTGTTCAATATGTGGGGACAAAGCCCCTTTTTTAGGGCCTTTTTTCAAAGAATTCTGACGCCTCATTGCTGCCATAAATCTGACCTAGTAAAGTAAACTTATTGGAATATCAAAGCACTATAATGATCAGAGGTTAGCAATGAGAAAGCTGTTCATTTCAAGGGTCGCTCTAGTCCTACTGGTAAATTCCCTAATATTTGGGTCTTTTAGCATCCCCTCACTTGCCCAGAATGACGGACGTGCGCAATCTGGGTCATCTGACTTATCCGCCTTGGTGGCCCGACAACAATTACGTATGGATACGCTTGAGAGTAGTTTAAAAGAGATCCGAGGAACTGTTGAAGTTGAATTCCGTGATGTTCGACTACAACTTGAACAATTAGCAGCCAGCGCATTGGCTAAACAGTCTGAAACCTCAGTTGACGTGAAACAATTTCAGTCTGAAATAACACGATTTGGTGATGCGATCGAAATTTTGAACCAGCGGATCAGCCGAACACTTGAAGTAACTTCGGATGTGGAATTTCGCGTCCTGCGTCTGGAAAAGCGGATGCAAACGCTGATGTCTCTTTCTGGTAGTGGTTTGACAGAAAAACTAGTCCAGCAGGATGTAACTGCGGCAAAACAGCCGCCAGCAGTCAATATCGGCCGGGATGCAGATACAGGTGAGACCGTTTGGAAGATTGAAGAAGATAAGCTGAATGCCCAGTTGGTCGCTGGACAAGAGGGTGCGCAAGATTTGGCTGCTAAGGGCGGAGAAACAAAACAGGAGGAGGTCCCTGTGCAGACAGCATTAGCTGGAAAAAGTGAAGATCTAGAACAATCTGAATTGATAGATAACGCAGAGTCTGTGATAACAAAACCTGAATATCTTCCCGATACTAGCCCAGAAGAGCAATATCGTTTTGCACTGGCCCGTGCTCTGCAAAATGATCTTCAGACAGCTGAAAATGCCTTTGTTGAATTTACCGCGATCCATCCTGAACACGAACGGGCGGTGGATGCATGGTTCTGGCAGGGACGTGTGCAGTTTATTCAAGGGCAATATGAAAAAGCAGCGACGACTTTTTCAAAATTTAACTCGCTCTATTCTTCTGATCCGCGGATTGCGGACACCACGCTATGGATTGCTGAATCAGTAGCGAAGTTTGCCAATCCGGAACAGGCTTGTGCTATCTATGAAAATCTCCGCCAGTTTGTTGATCAGCCGCCAGAAAATTTTGTTGCCAGATTAGCAGAACTGTCAGCCAGTGTCGGTTGCAGCAGCTAAAAACAGATTGACTAATCATCTTGATGGCTTGCGCCAGTCAGACTTATGGCTGGAGGGGCTTTCCGGTGTGCTTGTAGCTGTCTCAGGTGGGCCCGACAGTTTAGCCTTGGCCTTTGTGACCGCTGAAATTTGTGTTGAGAAAAAAATTAATATCGAAGCTGTTGTGGTAGATCATGGTTTGCGCCCTGAGGCAGAAGGCGAAGCAAGCCAAGTCGTTGAAACACTTAAGAACCGAGGTATTCGCAGCTGTTGTTTGCGCGTAACAGCTTCTCCGCCATCGTCTGGCAAGCAAGCCTGGGCTCGCCAGCAACGCATGCGACTTTTATGTGATTATGCTCGACAGACTGCTTCGGCTGTGCTGTTCGCGCATCATTACAATGACCAGGCTGAAACAGTTGCGATACGCCTTGCACGGGGCTCTGCCGTTGTGGGCTTGTCGGCAATTGCTGCTGTCCGAATTTATCAGGGGGTGTTGTTTGCTCGGCCATTTTTAGGCCTGCAAAAAGTAGAGCTGGTCGCAATTTGTAAAGCCTATGAAGCTGAATACTTGAATGATCCATCAAATACAGATCAGGTATTTGAGCGGGCTCGGGTTCGTAATTGGTTGCAGCAGCCAGAGCAATTTCTCATACAGCAGCAATTGGTTCAGTTGTCCAGCTTGTCGGCCCGACTTTCTGCTCGGCTTGGAGATGCCCTTAATGAATGGTGTGCTGAAAATATCGTGTTTACCTTGCGTTTGCGCGCACAGATTAACGCTGTGACTTTTTTAAAACTGAATAGGGCCAAACAGAATTTAATCTTGCGTCATTGTTTAGCAGTGATTGGATGCCAGCCCTATCCTGTGTCCGAAAAACGATTGGATCGGGTACGGTTAAGGCTTCCCATTGGGACCAGGTCAACAGTAGGAGATTGTCTTGTGCAGGGCAACGCTAAACGCATTACAATTTTGGCTGAATTTGGTCGTTTGCCTGAACCTAAACTGAGTGTGCAGGCGGGGCGGGTCTATCGTTTTGATAAACGATGGCTTATTCGAACCACAAAAGATGGTGTCATCCGGCGGCTGGGGCCTGCGGGGTGGGCCAAGCGCAGTAACTTACACGGCTTCCAGTACATCTCTGGCTGGACAGCGCGGATGGGAGCAATGATTCCGGTGTTGCATGGTCTTGACGGAAGAATGCACAGCCCCCATTTTGTAGAGAGGCACATTGTATATTCAGGCACCGCGTCCTATTCTGCTCACCAAAACCCTACCGAAACTGGGGCATTGTGTGCAACTAGCTTGCCTGTAGACGGGCCATGTGCAGTGATTGATAAAGATATAGAAAACATATAGAGGCAAAACGCGTGAATAATCTTGGACGTAACATAGCAATATGGTTAATTATTGGTGCCGCACTCATGGCGCTGTTTAATATGTTTCAGACTTCTGAGACGACACAGAGCTCATCAAAGATTGCATATACAGACTTCATCGCACAGGCAAAAAGCGGCGGAATAACAGATGTGCTTATTGAAGGGAATAACCTAAAGGGACGGACGCGTGAGAATACAACCGTTGTCAGTTACAAGCCGGATGGGGCTGATGTGGTTGCTACTCTGGAGGGCTCAGATGTGCGGATTGATGCCCGGCCTGATGAGAGTAGCATGCCGGGATTCTTGTCCGTGCTGATTTCTTGGTTCCCTATGCTACTGTTCATCGGGGTGTGGATTTTTTTCATGCGTCAGATGCAAGGAGGCGGGCGCGGCGGTGCGATGGGCTTTGGCAAAAGCCGTGCAAAGATGCTGACTGAACATCAGGGTCGTGTGACCTTTGAAGATGTGGCTGGTATTGATGAAGCAAAAACAGAACTGGAAGAAGTTGTCGAGTTTTTGAAAGACCCGGGTAAATTCCAGCGTTTAGGAGGAAAAATTCCGAAAGGCGTTCTGCTTGTTGGTCCGCCGGGCACGGGTAAAACGCTTCTGGCTCGTGCTATTGCGGGTGAGGCCAATGTCCCTTTCTTTACCATTTCTGGATCTGATTTTGTGGAAATGTTTGTGGGCGTGGGTGCTAGTCGTGTGCGCGATATGTTTGAACAAGGTAAGAAAAATGCCCCTTGTATCATTTTTATTGATGAGATTGATGCGGTTGGCCGTCACCGTGGGGCAGGCCTTGGCGGCGGGAATGACGAGCGAGAACAGACCCTGAACCAGATGCTAGTTGAAATGGACGGCTTCGAGGCTAATGAAGGCGTGATACTGATAGCCGCTACAAATCGCCCGGATGTGCTTGACCCTGCCTTGCTTAGGCCCGGCCGGTTCGACCGCCAAGTTGTCGTGCCGAATCCTGATGTGACGGGTCGCGAAAAAATTTTAAAAGTGCATATGCGTAAAACCCCATTAGCAAATGATGTTGAAGCTCGTATAATTGCGCGCGGTACTCCAGGTTTTTCGGGGGCCGATCTCGCCAATCTAGTGAATGAGGCGGCGTTGCTGGCAGCTCGTAAAGGACGACGTACTGTATCCATGGCCGAGTTTGAAGAAGCCAAGGATAAAGTTATGATGGGCTCTGAGCGCCGGTCAATGGTGATGACCGATGACGAGAAAAAGCTGACCGCCTATCATGAAGCTGGCCATGCAGTCGTTGCGATGCATTCACCAGCTTCTGATCCAATCCACAAGGCCACGATTATTCCTCGTGGTCGGGCGTTAGGTATGGTGATGCGTTTGCCTGAAGGCGATCGGATATCCATGGCGGTGGACAAATTGCTTGCCGATCTGAGGGTGGCCTGTGGTGGTCGGATTGCCGAAGAGCTTATTTTTGGCGCGGAAAAAGTAACTACAGGAGCGTCATCCGATATACGCATGGCAACAGATGTCGCTCGTCGTATGGTGACTGAATGGGGCATGTCTGACAAGTTGGGCTTCCTTGCCTATAGTGGTGATGAGCAGGAAGTCTTCCTTGGTCGTTCAGTGACCCAACAGAAAAATGTATCTGAAAAAACAGCTGATGTGATCGACTCAGAAGTGCGCCGGATAGTTGATACAGCTTACAAGGACGCCACTAAAATCCTAAAAGACAAAAGTGATGAGCTGGAACTTCTGGCGCAGGGGCTGCTAGAATATGAAACCTTAAATGGGGATGAAATCCGCATCATTGTTGAAGGAGGCACACTGTCCCGAAAGGATGAGACAGATGACGACACGCCGGCCCCGCGGGCAAAGAAGACGCGGTCTGGTCTGCCGACAGGCGGGCGGTCGCGTACGCGTCCTGACCCTGATACACCAGGATCTGAGCCTGTCTGACAAACATAGATGCAGTTGCATACATCACGCAATAAACGGGCGGGGCTAATTTTTATCAGCCCCGCTTCTTTCGCCAGCACCTGGTCTGCCGGACAGGGCTTGTGGCTTCGACCTGTGGGAATTGCCCCCCTTGGCGAATTGCATCCTGTTATGGACACAGATGCTGTGCTGCCGCTGGCAGGTGGGCCGTATGGATTTACCCATCTTGACCTTGTCACTGGTGAGGCGACAGCTGGCTATCAGGCTACACGTGTCAGTATCGCAGAGGCCCGACGAATAACAAATGATGAAACCGCAGCTCAGCTGGCCACGATCACCTGCCCGCGTCCGGCCTTTGCCGGTCTACCAATGGACAGGGTTCAGGTGATGGGTATTCTGAACGTAACGCCAGACAGTTTTTCAGATGGCGGCCGGTTTTGCGATGTAGAGGCTGCGATTGCCCATGGCTGTGGCATGGCTGCCGACGGGGCAGCCCTGTTGGATGTGGGCGGGGAAAGCACACGCCCCGGGGCGGAGCCTGTTTCAACAGAGGATGAGCTGGCCCGCATTATACCAGTGATCAGCGGACTGGCCAAAAAGGGGCATCTGGTCTCTGCTGATACCCGCCATAGCGCGGTGATGGGTCCGGCTCTAGCCGCAGGGGCGCGTATCATAAATGATGTGTCCGGCTTTACTGATGTTGGCGCAGCAGAGGTAATGGGACACGCTTACCTCTCAGCCTCAACCAACAATTGTGCGATTGCCATGCACATGCAAGGTACCCCCCAGACGATGCAGGATGACCCTGAATATGGTTTTGTCCCGATAGAGGTGTTTGACGTGCTGGCGTGCCATATTGACCGGCTGGTGGCTGCTGGATTGCCCCAATCTAATATCGCTGTTGACCCGGGCTTTGGCTTTGGCAAGGGACCTGCCCATAATGCAGAAGTGATCAGCTGGACAAGCCTGTTTCACGGACTAGGCGTGCCGGTATTGCTCGGCGTATCGCGCAAGTCCTCCATCCCAAAACTAGCCGCATCAGGCGGGTATAAAGGGGGCTATGGCGAGCTATCTGATGATCGCCTTGGCGGTAGCCTAGCCCTTACCCTTGCTGCCACTGCACAGGGCGCACAAATCATCCGCACTCACGATGTAGCAGAGACAGTTCAGGCGGTGGCGGTGCAAAAGGGGTTGGAGTAGAGAAAGTTCTTTTCCCGCTGATTAAAAAGAAGACCATCTCCCTAATCCCAATTTCTGGACAGACAGGCCCTGTCCGGCCTATAGTCAGCTCCAGTGTGAACAGCAAACAGGCTTGGCAGAAGGACAGCTAAACCTATGGCAGGGATTTTTGGCACCGACGGGGTGCGCGCACGTATAAATACCGGAGCGATGCGGGCTGAAAATGTGGTCAGGCTGGCGCTAGCAGCAGGCCGCTGGTTCGCAGATAAAACTGCTGATGATGGACGGATGACCAGCCCGGTGGTGGTCATTGGCAAGGATACCCGCCTGTCTGGTTATATGTTGGAATCAGCCCTAGTGGCAGGCTTTACCTCTATCGGGATTAACTGCCGCCTGCTTGGCCCTGTACCGACCGCGGCGGTGTCTTACCTTACCCATTCCCTGCGGGCGGATTTCGGGGTGATGATTTCTGCCTCACACAATCCGCATTACGATAACGGCATAAAGCTATTCGGGCCTGATGGTTATAAGCTGGATGATGCAATCGAAGAAGCAATTTCAGACCTGATGCGCGGGTCTATCGCTCTGGCACCGCCAAACGGGCTGGGTCGGGCTCGCCGAATTGTGAATTCCGCGCAGCGTTATATGGAATTTGCCAAAGCTACGTTTGATACCACCCAGTCTCTGGCCGGGATGCGGATTGTAGTGGATTGCGCGCATGGGGCCGCCTATCGCACCGCTCCTGAAACGCTGGTTGAATTAGGGGCAGAGATTGTGCCGTTGGGTGTTGCCCCTGATGGGTTGAACATTAATCTGAATTGTGGGGCAACAGCGCCGGCAGCGATGGCAAAGGCTGTTGTGGAATCCAGAGCGGCATTGGGAATATGCCTTGACGGGGATGCCGACAGGCTGATCCTAGCAGATGAACAGGGGCAGATCCGTAATGGCGACCAGATTATGGCAGCCCTAGCGCTAGACGCAGCAGAACAGGTTACACTTGACGGACCTGTTATCGGTACAGTTATGAGCAATTTAGGCTTAGAGACGCTGCTGGCTGAGCATAATATTGGCTTTGAACGGGCCGCAGTGGGGGACCGTTATATCCATGAACGTATGGTCAAAACGGGCAGCACGCTGGGGGGGGAGCCGTCCGGCCACATTTTGCAGCCTCAGCTGACCCGCACTGGTGACGGGCTCATCGCGGCCCTGCAGGTCTTGTCGTTGATGTGTCGCACTGAAAAGCCTGCCTCTGCGCTCTTATCCTGCTTCACCCCGGCCCCCCAGAAACTGGTCAATCTGACAAATATGGATAAGGCTGTTCTTAATGATAAGCGCGTAACAGAACAGGTCGCTGCTGTTGCAACAGAGCTGGCCGACGCGGGCCGTGTATTGCTGCGCCCATCAGGTACAGAACCGCTGATCCGTGTGATGGTGGAAGCGGTGGATGAAGCCCTCCTAGATGCCGCTATGGACAAGCTGGTCACTGCGCTAAAGGCTGCTTCTCGGGAGTAAAGTCAGCCTGCGTTCCCGGTCGTTTTCCGCATTTTCCTATGTCATCTTCTTGACATTTTGTATCCGCTCATTATTTTCAAGTTCGGGCTGCTGTCCCCCAACGGATAGTCACATTTTGGTAGAGGTTCTCTATGACGCCGCGCATTAGGCCTTTGTCCCCGCAATTTTCATCTGGGCCAACGAAAAAATTTACTGGCTGGACTCCTTCTTATCTCCGTCATGCTGCGCTTGGACGCTCGCATCGCGCTAAAGACCCCAAAGCCAAAATAACATCTGCTATTGACCGAATGTGTGCTTTGCTGGGCCTCCCTGACGACTACAGGTTGGGTATTGTGCCTGCATCAGACACAGGTGCGGTTGAAATGGCTATGTGGTCTGTCTTGGGTGCATGTGGTACAGATATTTTGGCCTGGGAATCCTTTGGCAAGACATGGGTAATGGACGCCACTAAACAATTAAAACTTGAGAATTGCCGAATATTGGAAGCGGATTGGGGGGACTTGCCTGATCTAGCGCAAGTTGATTTTTCCCGTGATGTTCTGTTTACCTTTAACGGCACAACCTCGGGTGTGCGGGTGCCGGATACAGACTGGATTCCCGATGATCGTGCTGGGCTGACAATTGCGGATGCGACATCTGCCTGTTTTGCCATGCAGATGGACTGGGCTAAGCTGGATATTACGACCTTCAGCTGGCAGAAATCGCTTGGCGGAGAAGCTGGGCATGGGGTGATAGTCCTCTCGCCACGGGCGGTTGCGCGTCTGGAAAGCTACAGTCCGCCCTGGCCGGTACCAAAGATTTTTCAGTTGACTAAAGGCGGCAAGCTTGTTGAGGAGATATTCCGCGGCGATACGATAAATACGCCCTCTCTGCTCTGTGTGGAGGATTTGCACGCCGCGCTTGATTGGGCAGAAAAACAAGGCGGGCTTTCTGGTTTAATCAGCCGGTCGGAGGCCAATTTAAGTGTGGTTCAGAATTTTGTTGCTAGGTCCGATTGGTGCGGGTTCTTATGCAGTGATGCGGCAAATCTTTCCTCAACCTCTATTTGCCTGAAGCTAGCTCACCCGGATGTTGTAGCATTAAGAGCAGATGAACAGGCCGCCCTAGCCAAACAGATGGCGGCTATGTTGGCAGAGGAGGGCGTTGCCTATGATATCGGCGCTTACCGCGCGGCCCCTGCCGGATTGCGGATGTGGGGCGGGCCAACCGTTGACACTGAAGATATGGCCGCACTCATGCCCTGGCTTGACTGGGCATTTGAGCATGCGCGCAAATAGCAGGGTCAAAGAGAAGAGCAAAACGATGACAAAAGTACTAATTAGTGACAAGCTATCCCCGGCCGCAGCAGATGTCTTACGCGATTCTGGCATTGAGGTTGATGTAAAGCCCGGCTTAAGCGAGGGAGAGTTGGGCAAGATTATCGGCGATTATGATGGGCTGGCGATCCGGTCTGCAACAAAGGTCACGTCTGAATTGCTGGACAAAGCCCCCCGGCTGAAAGTGATTGGCCGTGCAGGGATTGGCGTTGATAATGTGGATATTGCCGCGGCTACAGCTGCTGGAGTGGTTGTGATGAATACACCTTTTGGCAATTCGGTTACCACTGCAGAACACGCGATTTCTATGTTGTTGGCTTTGGCCCGCCAGATCCCACAGGCGCACATGTCAACAATCGCTAGCAAATGGGAAAAGTCAAAATTCATGGGTACAGAAATCTCAGCAAAGCGTCTTGGTATTATTGGTTGTGGGAATATCGGGGCGATTGTGGCTGAACGGGCGCAGGGCCTAAAGATGAAAGTGATGGGATATGACCCGTTCCTAACAGAGGAGCGGGCCAAGAAGCTGTGCATTGAAAAAGTTGAGCTTGATGAGTTGTTGGAAAAGTCGGACTTCATCTCGCTACATACACCGTTGACAGATGCGACAAGAAATATCATTTCAGCAGATGCGCTGAACCGCACGAAAAAAGGTGTGCGGATTGTAAATTGCGCACGCGGTGGTCTAGTGGATGAAAATGCCCTTTTGGCTGCACTGGCATCTGGCCATGTTGCCGGTGCTGCCCTAGATGTGTTTGAACGTGAACCAGCAAAAGATAATCCTTTATTCGCAGCGGAGAATTTCATTGCCACACCGCACTTAGGGGCAAGCACAGTTGAAGCACAGGAAAAGGTTGCCCTGCAGGTGGCCGAGCAGATGGCAGATTATCTGATGACTGGTGCGGTAAGCAATGCCATTAATATGGCCTCTGTGACGGCAGAGGAAGCTCCGCTGTTGAAACCCTACATGACGCTTGGCGGCCTTTTAGGACGGTTCTTAGGTCAGCTGGATACGGAAGGGCTAACTGCGGTGAAGCTGGAATTTGAGGGCAAGGCTGCTGGCCTGAATGACCAGCCAATACTGGCATCTGCACTTGCCGGCGTGTTAGGCCCGAAAATGGATTCTGTAAATATGGTAAACGCCGCTGCGCTGGCAAACGGTCATGATATTGCTGTGGCCACCGTGCGCCATGACAGACGCTGTGATTATGAGAGTCTGCTGCGCCTGACCTTAAGCTATAAGGGCGGGGAACGGATGGTCTGTGGCACGCTGGTGGGTGGCGATAAGGCCCGCCTTGTTGAAGTGCAGGGGATTTCTGTTGAATCAGCCTTTCCAGAAAACATGCTATATTTGCGAAATTATGACAAGCCCGGCTTTATTGGCGCATTGGGCAGCATGATGGGCGAGCTTGGGGTTAATATCGCAACGTTTCATCTGGGCCGTAAGGAAGCTGGTGGTGAGGCCGTGGCACTGGTCGAAATTGACGGGACCGTGACACATGAGACATTGCAGTCCATTCGGGCTATGCCACAGGTTGTGCGTGCAGATTATCTGCAGTTTTCAGCCTGATTAGCTTGCTCATCAGCGGCAAAAAGGTTAGAAGGTAGAGGTTTTGTGACGTCCTGCTTCTTTCAGGGTTGAGAGCAGAGTGGGTTTGCGCATTGTAGATTTTTTAGCGCTGGATATTTTTGGCGTTTTGTCTTTTTGACCGAGTGTTTGCTTATGTCTTCATCTCACAGATCTAATCCTTCAACATCTGAAGCGGTTGCGATGCTAGTTTCATCTCCTGGGGTTGGCGATGAAGGTAACGGGATGCTACCTTCTGGCCTAACGGATTTGCTTGCCCCGCAGGCAGAACAGGATGCTAGAGCAGTTGAAACAGTCTTATCTTGTTTTGCTTCCTTTGGCTATCAGCGCATAAAACCGCCTCTTGTGGAATTTGAGCAGACCCTATTGGCTGAAGGGCCTGGTGCTGCGCTGGCTGAGCAGACTTTCCGCCTACTCGACCCGATATCGCGGCGGATGATGGCATTGCGATCGGATATGACCGCTCAGATTGCACGCATCGCTGGAACCAGACTGGCCCACAATCCCCGGCCTCTGCGTCTTGCTTATGGGGGTGAGGTGATGCGGGTGGTTCCAGATGTGCTGAATCCGGAACGCCAGCTGGTGCAGGCAGGGGCGGAAATAATTGGCAATGATGACCAACAGGCCGCTACAGAAATTGTTATGCTTGGCGTGCGTGCCTTGCATAAGGCTGGGATTTCAGAACTAACGATTGACTTGGGGCTGCCCTGCCTGATTGAGGCGGTTCTGGGAGATGAGTTGACGGCTATGGATGCCACTTTGAAAGGTCAGATGTTCAGTGCTATTTCAGACCGTGATATTACCAGATTAACACAATTGCCGCTGAAGGCTGCCACGCATCTGGCTGAAATTATCGATGCGTCCGGCGCAGCAGCAGACAGGCTTGCAGAGGTGGCAAAAACACAGCCAGATGCTGCAGCTGGACAGTTGTTGGGCCTGATTGACATTGCTACGAGCCTAGCTGAGTTGCTTCCTGATGTTGCAATCACGCTAGATCCGTTGGATATGAAAGGCCATGGCTATCACACTTCGGTGAGTTTTTCAATCTTTGGAACAGGGCTGGAAGGCGCGATTGCCAGAGGTGGAGCCTATGTGACAGGCTATGATGAGAAGGCAATGGGCCTGTCTGTCTTTATGGAACGTGTCCTGCGAAGTTTGCCTGCCCCGCAGCAGACCCCTGTTATTTACATTCCGGCAACTGTTGGCCTTGCTGCAGCGCTGCATCTTGCTGAACGTGGCCGCTATGTTCTTTTTGGTACAAAGGATGCTAACGTTGAGGCTGAGGCCAAGGCACTCAATTGTGCGTATATCCTGCACGAAGAGGGTGGTATGCCGGAAAAGCTTTAATCTCGTCTATTTACGACCACTATATTTATAATCAGCAGAAAGACAAACAGATGACGAATGTGGCTGTGATCGGAGCTCAATGGGGTGATGAAGGCAAAGGCAAAATTGTAGACTGGCTGTCTGAACGCGCCGATATGGTTGTTCGTTTTCAGGGTGGTCACAATGCTGGTCATACGCTGGTCATTAAGGGCGTGGAATATAAGCTTTCTTTGCTGCCATCCGGTATTGTGCGCTCTGGTAAAAAATCTGTAATTGGCAATGGAGTTGTGGTTGACCCTGTTGCACTGATGGCTGAAATCAAAACCGTCCGTGCACAGGGAATTGATGTCAGCCCAGATAATCTAGTGGTGTCAGAAAATGTTTCACTGATTTTGCCTGTGCATGTGCGTATTGATAGGGTGCGTGAGTCTGCAGCAACCGGCAAAACCAAAATTGGAACAACGGGCCGTGGTATCGGCCCGGCCTATGAAGACAAAGTTGCACGGCGTGGCATCCGGNTGTCTGACCTGCGTGATGAACTTCATCTGCGTGACCGTTTGACCCGTNTGGCTGCCCANCANAATGTCTGGCTTATAGCNGCTGGTGAAAAACCGGTTTCAGCTGGNCAGATGTTAGATGAGTTACTGGCGATGGCAGATGAACTGCTGGTTTACGCAGGACAGAGCTGGCGTATTCTAGCTGAAGCGCAGGCGCAACAAAAGCTCGTTTTGTTTGAGGGAGCGCAGGGTATTATGCTTGATATTGACCATGGCACATATCCGTTTGTGACCTCCTCTAACACAGTGGCAGGGCAGGCTGGAACAGGCGCTGGGACAGGTCCGGGTTCTGTCGGTTATGTGCTGGGTATCACCAAGGCCTATACAACGCGGGTGGGTTCTGGCCCATTCCCAACTGAAGATTTTGCTGAAGCTGGAGACCGAATGGGCGAGCGGGGCCGGGAGTTTGGCACGGTTACCGGGCGCAAACGCCGCTGCGGGTGGTTTGATGCAGTAATGGTGCGGCAGGCCGGTCTAACTGCGGGGATGTCCGGCATGGCCCTAACTAAGCTGGATGTGCTAGATGGATTTAAAGCATTGAAGATTTGTGTGGGCTATGACTGCCGCGGCCAACGGCTTGACTGCTTCCCGTCTAATGCGGCTCATCAAGCTGCCTGTACCCCAGTTTATGAAGAGATGCCTGGCTGGTCAGAAACCACTTACGGAGCACGTACATGGGCAGATTTGCCAGCCAATGCGGTAAAATATATCCGCCGTGTTGAAGAGTTGACGCATATTCCAGTCGCACTATTGTCCACCAGTCCCGAACGCGATGATACTGTGCTGGTGAAAGATCCTTTTGCCGGGTGAGGGAAAGCTCACTCATTTTATTATCAGCTGGAAAGTTTCTCAGTCCTCCGTCGGAGGCAGTAATCTCATCTCATTAGCCTTCGCCAGGACGGCTTGAGACAGTTTTTCAAATGCTCGCACTTCAATCTGACGAATGCGTTCGCGGCTGACGCTAAATTCAGATGCTAGTTCTTCCAAGGTTAAGGGCGGTTCAGAAAGGCGTCGAGCTTCAATAATTCGTATCTCGCGGGCATTCAAGCCTTGCATTGCTTCCTGCATTAATCTTTGTCGTTTATTTAATTCTTCTGTTTCAGCAAAGTTAGCTTCCTGATCAGGACGCTCATCCTCCAACCAGTCCTGCCATTCAGCCCCTTCCTCACCAGGAACATTGACCATTGGCGCGTTAAGAGACTGATCACCTCCGGACATGCGCTGGTTCATTGAGATCACGTCTTTTTCTGCAACATTCAGTTCATCTGCAATATGGGAAACATCTTCCGGTTTCAAATCACCGCGGTCAATCGCACCAATCTGCCCCTTGATGCGCCGCAGATTGAAAAAAAGTTTTTTCTGCGAGGCAGTTGTACCTATTTTCACCAGTGACCAGGAGCGCAGCACATATTCTTGAATAGAGGCTTTGATCCACCACATCGCATAGGTAGCTAGGCGAAAGCCTTTTTCTGGGTCAAATTTCTTGACTGCATGCATCATGCCCAGATTTCCTTCTGAGATCAAATCAGCAACTGGAAGGCCATAGCCGCGATAGCCCATTGCAATTTTAGCGACAAGGCGTAGGTGGCTGGTGACTAGCTTATGGGCAGCGTCCACATCGCCGCGCTCAGCAAAAGATCGTGCCAGCATATATTCCTCATCCGCTTCCAGCATTGGGAAGGCTCGAATCTGCTCCATGTAGCGGGACAATCCACCCTCGGGGGTCAGAGCGGGAATAACGGCATTGCGAGTCATTCAATCTCCTTTGATTTCTTACTGTGGTTTATATAGTTACTAGAGAACTATCTGTAAAGGGGGGTAAAATTAAGGCAGAGTCAGCAAATATTTAAACGATTAGTCTCTTCAAAAAAACTTCAGCAAGTCAATTAAAATTAAGTTTGAGCTCGGGCGGCAATGGCAGCCTCAATCGTGGTTAGAAGCTCGGTCATTTCAGAAGGCAACTGGCTAGTCAAATCAATCCCCACACCAGATATTGGATGGGCAAAGGACAACTGGGCCGCATGCAGGGCCTGCCGTGGAAACCTGCGTAAAACAGACAGGGCGTCACGACAGATAATATCGGGCATCTGGCTAGCCCGTTTTGGCTTGCCGTAGAGTGGATCTCCGATTATGCCATGGCCGATATGGGCCATATGCGCGCGGATCTGGTGGGTGCGGCCTGTTTCCAGCTTGCATTCAATTAGGCACCCGAAAGGTGGCAGATCCCGCAAGGTTTTATAATGAGTGACAGCATGGCGACCGCGATTCTGGACTGCCTGGCGTTTGCGGTCAAACGGATGTCGGGCAAGGGCGGCGTCTATTGTATCTGCTCTGTTTGCCGGTAGCCCCCATATCAGGGCTTGATAGCGCCTGTCTAAATCATGCGCGGCAAACATATCTGTCAGCCGGGCATGGACTAGGGCTGTTTTGGCGGCGATCATCACACCTGATGTATCCTTATCTAGCCTGTGGACGATGCCTGGCCGTGCAACCCCACCAATACCAGTCAGGCTTGCCCCGCAATGATGTAGCAGCGCATTAACCAATGTGCCGGACTGAGCCCCAGGGGACGGATGCACCACCATACCAGCAGTCTTGTTAATAGCGATCAGATCGTCATCTTCATATAAAATATTGAGCGGCAGCATTTCAGGCTGGGGCAGGGCAGGGGTAGCATCCGGCAGCGTCAGTTTGAAGTCTGCTCCAGCAGTAACCTTTGCTGACGGGTCGGTCAGTACTTGCCCGTTGCGGCAGAGCGCGCCGTCCTTAATCAGCGCCTTCAAGCGCGATCGCGATAGATCATCGCGGTCAAGCGTATCGGCTAGCCATCTGTCCAGCCGAACACTGGCTTGTTCACTATTTCCTGTGAGGATTATTGTCTCGCTCATCTGTGCGGCCTTTGCGGTGTTAATGTCTTTGACTTGTCGCTTGGCTTGTTGACTAAGACAGTTTAAAACGGAAAACAGAAAGGCGTAAACTGGGAACGGAGGAATTTTTGATAAAGAATGCAGTAGGGGCATCTGCCACAGTGGCGTCTCAAGAAGCTGAACAGCGGGCATCACCACTGATGTCTTCCCGAACTGTGCGTTTGTTGAAACTGTCTATAATTGTGATGACTTTTTTGATTGCTGCCGGGCTAGCCGCACTGGTGTATGGCATGAAGCAGCAGATGAATAAACTAGCTGCCAAAGCCCCTGTTGCTGAACTGGTGGACTTCACCCTTCCTAAAGGAGCTGTTCTGCGCACGATTGCTGCAGCTGATGAGGCTGGGTCTGTATGGCTACATTTGGATACAGCTGACATGCAGCCGCTTTTGCTGCTAGTCAACGCCAAGGGTCAACTGGTTAGGACCCTGTCATTGAAATAAGTTGGGATAAAGAGGATAGGCCTGCAGTCAAACGCTCTTCAAAAGGCAAGTTGGCCAGACCTTCGACTTGATAGTTATTGAGCGCTGGCAGGCCGTAATAGCGCATAAGGAACAATAAAAAAGCCGCATAAAGGCTGCGGGCAGCGGGCAGCAGTGCCGCCGGAGTGGCCAGCTTGAACAGACTGATCACAATGTCTGTAAGCTTTATATATCTATGTAGGGCCGGCACGGTCGGGCCGTCGCCGAATAAGATTATCACCGCAAAACGAACAAGCACCCCCCACATCAGGACTGCAAAGACAGCGTCAATCAGCACTTTCCATAAAGGCAGAGGTAACAGACTAAAAAAAGTGAGGTTAGGAAAATCAAAAAAGGACATAGCTTGCCGGATTTGGTGAGGGCTGATGAAAATACCAATATGAGAATAGCAAATCTGGCCTGAATAGGCTATGTAAGGGATCAGAAATTTTAGCGGTCCACGCCATTCAGAAGGAAACGTCAGACAATGGCAAGCACACAATATGTTTTTACAATGCAACGCTTAGGTAAAACCTATCCGGGTGGCAAGGAAGTGTTGAAGGATATTAGTCTGTCATTTCTGCCCGGGGCAAAGATTGGGGTTTTGGGTCTGAATGGTGCGGGTAAATCAACCCTGCTGAAAATCATGGCTGGCGTTGAAACCGAGTTCAGCGGCGAAGCGTGGCCAGCAGATGGCATAAATATCGGGTATTTGGCGCAGGAACCAGAACTGGATTCTAGCATGGATGTTGCCGGCAATGTTCTTTCAGGCATGGGCGAGGCCAAGCAGCTTGTTGATCGTTTCAATGAGGTGAGTGCCCGCTTTGCTGAAGAGTTGAATGATGATGAGATGAATGAACTGGTCGCAGAGCAAGCTGACTTACAGGAAAAAATTGATGCAATTGATGGCTGGGATTTAGAACGCAAAGCCGAGATTGCTATGGATGCGTTGCGGGTGCCTAATGGTGGAGCAGATGTCACAAAACTGTCGGGGGGGGAGCGCAGGCGAGTAGCATTATGTAAACTGTTGTTAAGTGCGCCGGATATGCTGCTTCTGGATGAGCCGACAAACCATCTGGATGCAGAATCAGTCGCCTGGCTGCAGCGGTTTTTGCATGATTTTTCAGGTACAGTGGTCACCATCACACACGACCGGTATTTCCTAGATGAGGTGGCTGGGTGGATACTTGAACTGGATCGCGGGCAAGGAATTCCTTATCAGGGGAATTACTCAGGCTGGCTTGAGCAAAAGCAAAAACGTCTTGAGCAGGAGGGACGGGCTGATGACTCTCGGGTGAAATCGCTGTCCCGCGAGCTGGAGTGGGTGCGTTCGGCGCCAAAGGCCCGTCAGTCAAAATCCAAAGCCAGACTGAATGCCTATGAAAAGCTGCTGGAACAGGATCGTGAACAACGCAATGAAACTACTAAAATTATCATCCCTGCCGGCCCCCGTCTTGGTGATATAGTGATCGAAGCTGATGGTCTTGAAAAAGGGTTTGGCGACAAATTGTTATTTGAAGGGTTGGATTTTAGGCTTCCGCCCGGCGGCATTGTTGGTGTAATCGGGCCTAATGGCGCAGGTAAGTCAACCTTGTTTAAGCTGCTGACCAGCCAGGAAGACCTGGACCAGGGTGTTTTGAGGCTGGGTGAGACCGTAAAACTTGGCTATGTGGACCAGTCCCGTGATGATCTGGATAACAGTAAAACGGTTTGGGAAGTGATCTCTGACGGTCTCGATGAGCTGGAGCTGGGCAAAAGAACAATGCCGTCCAGGGCCTATGTCAGTCTGTTTAATTTTAAGGGCAGTGACCAGCAGAAGCGTGTCAGCCAGTTGTCTGGTGGTGAACGTAACCGTGTGCATCTGGCACGCATGTTAAAGAGCGGGGCAAATGTGCTTCTGCTTGACGAGCCGACAAACGATCTGGATGTGGATACGCTACGGGCATTGGAAGAGGCCCTGCTGGACTTTGCCGGCTGTGCTGTTGTAGTTAGTCACGACAGATGGTTTCTTGACCGCATTGCCACTCATATTTTGGCCTTTGAAGGGGACAGTCATGTGGAATGGTTTGAAGGGAACTATCAGGCCTATGAAGAGGATAAAAAGCGCAGACTGGGTGCAGATGCAGCGCAGCCAAAACGGATTAAGTACAAGCCAATAGCTCGATAAGAAAATCAGCTGGTCATGTTTAAAGGCAGGCAGCAGGCACTAATTTAATTTGCCTGCTGGTTGTTTAGTTGTTTTTGAAGCGCTTCGATAAGGGCGCCAAACCGGCCAGCATTGCGCCGGATAAGAGTTGTGTTCTCATCCTGCTGTGTTTTCAGCATGGAAATATTTTCAACCTCTATGTCAAAGATTTTTGCTGGCATGTTTGGCTGTGCTACAATCCGCCAGAAGATTTCAACATCGGGAAATTCACCTGATTTGTCATGAATGATACCACCAACAAGGATAAGCTTATCGCCTTTGGTATTTGTGGCTGTCGGCTTGAATTCAAGGTCTCTTAACTTGTGAAACTGCTCATTTGCTTGATTTAGCAGGACAAATCGAAATAATTTCGTATATTCAGACCGTTCAGATTCCGTTGCTACACGCCAATAGCGGCCAACAGAGAACCGTGTGATGGCATCGACATCAAAATAGATGCCAACCAACCGATCAAGAGCCTGTTTGTTATCATTATCTGTCATATCGGCGCGTGAACTGGTCTGCTCAAGCTCAGTTATCAGGGCTGCAACCAGATTTTCAGCTTCTAAAACCCTGTCA
Source organism: Rhodospirillaceae bacterium (assembly GCA_002721775.1). The sequence continues at coordinate 26,309 of PBLM01000030.1, forward strand.
TTTGCGTATGTGGTCCCTACAGCGCAAACCAACAGCATTATGGCTCCAAAGGCCGCTATTCTCATTTTTAATAGGTTCTTTTGCAGGTGAGTCATTTTTACCCCCTCAGACAGTTTATTCCGTGAAAAAGGTTTCAAATTCATCCAATTCATCCCCTTCTTCACTTTTGGGCAGATTGTCCTGTAAAAATTTATCACGTTGTTGGTAATAGGCGGAGCGGGCCCGCGCATAGGCATCGAGGCTGTTATTTTTTACATCATTGATGGTATCAAAATGCGTGGCTCTGAAGGACAGGGCGCTGACGAAGGGCAATGTTGACCGTGCATCTGAAACTATTTCGTCACTGAACGCGCCAAGCGGATTAAAAACCATATCCACGGCCCGCCCACTTGCTGAACGGACGGTATTACTGCCCAGTAAAGGCACTACCAGATACGGGCCCTGGTCTATTCCTGCAGAGGCCAATGTCTGGCCAAAGTCTTCGCGTTCCGGCTGGTCCTCACCTTCCATCAGGTCAACAAAACCGAAAGTCAGGCCATTTACCAGAAAGTTCAAGCTGGCCAATGCGGCATTTTCAAATTTACCCTGCAAGCTTGAATTTACGGCCGTTAAGGGCATCCCTACCCAAGACACATAATTGCGTACGCCTTTCTGAACAGATTCAGGGGCTGTCTTTCTGTACAGATTTGCTGCTGGTTCAAGTGCATAGTCGTCAACAGCAAGATTAAATGCAAAAATTTTTCTGTTTATGTTTTCATACGGATCGTTAGTGGCGGTCTTTTCATCGTCAGGTATGGCGGTGCAGGCAGCCAGACAGCTGAGGGCACATACTAATGCTATTGACCTGATCATTTCTGACATGCCTGTTTTTGTTTTAACCAATCGCGCTTGGGGCCATAGCTGGCCTCTTTGACGGCACAACAATACGCTAAGAGGAATAATTTCGCAATCTTTGTCAAAGACGATGCAAGTATTTTTGCTACTGTATCGTGACAGGCCTTGTGATAAAACTAGATTAACAGTAGACCCTTTGTGACAGTAACTATCTATAGTCAGGAATCTGATAAAGTGACAGATAAAATGGGCAGTGAGTGAGAATGTGACTTCATCTGGTGAAAGTTCAGCATCTTCCGAGGGTTTTGTTCCATCTGCTGTAGCTGAGCCGTGGCTAAAACGGTTGAATGCGGCGCAAGCAGATGCCGTAACTACTCTGGACGGCCCGTTGTTGGTCCTGTCCGGTGCAGGAACAGGAAAGACTCGTGTGCTGACGGCACGTCTCGCCCAGCTGGTTGCCAGTCGGACAGCTGCCCCCTGGAATATTTTAGCAGTAACCTTCACCAATAAGGCAGCGCGAGAAATGAAAGAGCGCGTCACCCGGCTGGTTGGGCCAATGGTCGAACAAGTGATGTTGGGCACATTTCATGCACTGGCCGCACGCATGCTGCGCCAGCATGCAGAGCTTGTTGGGTTGAAATCTGATTACACGATTCTGAATACAGATGACCAGAACCGCCTGCTTAAACAATTGATGGAGGCAGAAAAAATTGATCTGAAACGATGGCCACCACGTGCTTTGGCGGCGCAGATCAGTATCTGGAAAGATAAAGGTTTGCGCCCAGAAAAACTGTCCATCTCTGATGCGGGCGATATGTGTAATGGCAAAGGCATTGATCTTTACAGTCAGTACCAAGCCCGCCTTGTTATGCTGAATGCGGCTGATTTTGGTGATCTACTTTTGCATACGCTGCATATTTTTCAGACTTATCCGGATGTTCTAGCTCATTATCAGTCCCGCCTGACCCATATAATGGTTGATGAATATCAGGATACCAATGTTGTTCAGTATCTATGGTTGCGCCTGCTCGCCTCTGAACACAAGAATTTATGCTGTGTTGGGGATGACGATCAGTCCATTTATGGCTGGCGCGGGGCTGAGGTTGGCAATATTCTGCGTTTTGAGAGCGATTACCCTGGCGCAAAAATCGTCAGGCTGGAAGAAAATTACCGGTCAACAGGACATATTCTGGCGGCCGCTTCAAGCCTGATCGCCAAAAATGAAAACAGGCTGGGAAAAACCTTATATACCTCAATTGACGATGGCGAAAAGCTGGTAGTGTCGGGTTATTGGGATGGCCAGGATGAGGCCCGGCATGTGGCCAGCAAAATTGAAGAAAAGCTGAAAGACGGATTTGATCTAAATCAGATTGCTGTTCTAGTGCGGGCGGGATTTCAGACCCGTGAATTTGAAGAGCGGTTTCTAGCCATAGGATTGCCTTACAGAGTGGTTGGTACGCGCTTTTATGAGCGGGCTGAAATCAGAGATGCAATGGCCTACTTGCGTTTGATTAATCAGCCTGCGGATGATTTGGCGTTTGAGCGGATTATCAACACGCCAAAACGGGGTCTGGGGCCAGCAACGCTTCAGGTTATTCATCAGCTGGCCCGTGCGCGCGACATCCCTTTGCTGACGGCAGCGGGTGCACTGGCAGATAGTGATGAGTTAAAGCCGCAAGCCAGGCAGACGCTGATAGCCTTTTGTGCTCAGATTGCCAGATGGCACGAGCAGAAAGATGCCACACTGCCAGCTGAATTTGCCCAAGTGGTTTTGGACGAAGCAGGATATACAGAAATGTGGCAGAAGGATAAAGCCCCTGATGCTCCTGGGCGGCTGGAAAATCTGAAGGAACTAGTTTCGGCCATTGAAGATTTTGACACGCTAGGTGGGTTTCTTGAGCATATCTCACTGGTGATGGATAATGAAACCACGCCACAGGAGGGCGAAGTGACCTTGATGACTTTACATGCGGCAAAGGGCCTGGAATTTGATATGGTATTTTTGCCTGGTTGGGAAGATGGAATTTTTCCCAGTCAGCGCACATTGGATGAAGTTGGCGGGGCCGGGCTGGAAGAGGAGCGCAGGTTGGCTTATGTGGGGCTTACTCGTGCACGCCGGCATGTTTATGTCAGCTTTGCGGCAAACAGGCGTATTCATGGCCTGTGGCAATCCTCTATTCCGTCAAGATTTGTTGGCGAGTTGCCAGCTGTGCATATTGATGAAGATATGGCGCAGGGGATCAGCCTTGGTTCGGTTGAACCTGTTCTGGTCGGCTCTCTGGCGGAGCGCGCTGGTCGACCTGGATATGGCCCAGCATGGAACCGCCGCGCTACCCTGCCAACAGACTCGTCAGCAACACCGGTGCGTGACCGCGATGGCTGGTTGCCGCAGTCAGGCAAGCATAATTTTGAGGAAGGTGACCGTGTCTTTCATCAGAAATTTGGCATGGGCACAATTGACGCGATGGAGGCTGACAAGCTGGAAATCCTTTTTGACAAGGCAGGCCTAAAAAAAGTTGTGGCCAGCTTCGTGTCTCGCGCAGATGAGATAGACTGAAGGTAGAGGACATAAATGATAGATTGCTGGTGTTTTTCTGCTGTTGTGCAGGGTCAAACCTTGCCGTTGGAAACCGGCTTGGAAGTGGTTCTGGCNGCAGAAGCAATCTCTATTGAAAAAACAGATNCTGGTCANNANCTGATTAANGCNTGGTTCGAAGNTGAGCCTGACNCTGACCAGCTNTCCGCCGTNGTCAGNCGGTCTGTNGANCGCNNNCANCTNATTGACCAGCAGATTGTCNGNCATAAAGGNACAGACTGGCTGGCTGAAAACCGTAAGGCTTTTCCCGCTCTGCATCTGGGNCCNTTNTGGATTTATGGCAGCCATGTTANGCANGNGCANCCCGCTGGNANTNTGNCGCTTCTNGTTGAGGCNGCACAGGCNTTTGGTTCNGGCACGCATCCAACCACNCAGANCTGTNTNNTGGCATTGGCNGAACAGCGTAAAAAGAAGCGCCCGCCGCGCCGCATACTGGATATGGGTTGCGGCAGCGCAATTCTGGCTATGGCGGCACAGAGGCTGTTTCCGGCTGCCCAGATATTTGCGGTNGACAATGATCCTGTCTCTGTGCGCACCGCAAAGGAAAACAGACAGAAAAACCACATTAGTGCAATGAAGATGCGAACAATTTTTTCAGAAGGGTTTGCTAACCGCAATGTATCAAGGAATGGTCCCTATGATTTGATGTTGGCAAATATTCTGGCGGGTCCGTTGCGCCGCATGGCAGCAGATTTTGCGTGTAATCTTCGCTCTGGCGGCCAGTTGATTCTGTCTGGCCTTTTACATAAGCAGGCGCAGCAACTTGTTGGTGATTGCCGCGCTCGTAAACTAACATTGGTAATGCGTCTGGATCAGGATGAGTGGTGTTGTCTGGTTTTTAGTAAAAGGCATAGAAGCAGACAATGAGAGATAGGTTGACCACATTAGCTGAGAAGCTGGCTGCTGTCAGGCAAGAACTGGCAAAACAAGGTCTGGACGGGATGCTGCTGACCAGAGCAGACAGATTTCAAGGAGAAGAGGTCAGGGTACAGGATGAATATCTGGCCTGGTTGACAGGTTTTACTGGTTCAACTGGGGTTGCGTTGATTTTAGCAGATACTGCGGTTGTGGCTACAGACAGTCGCTATACTGTTCAGATTAAGCAACAGGTTGACTCCGCTCTTTATCAGACCATTGATACAGCTAACCAGTCATTAGCAGCATGGCTTGCCACCTGCCCGGGCGAGGCAGAAGTAAAAATTGGTTTTGACAGCTGGTCTGTGACCTGTGAAGGACAGAAGAAGCTGCCTGCTGTGCTGGGGGAAGCAGATGTTGTTTGGCAGCCTGTATCTGCCCATCCGGTTGCAGCTGTTTGGGCAGATAGACAGGCTAGTCCGCAAACCGATATATTTACTATTGATGAGGTCTACACTGGTTTTAGCGCAGCAGCGAAGATTAAACAGGCCACAGATGANTTGAAAGGCAGTCAGCTTGACTTGCGCTTTATCAGCGCACCAGATGTGATGATGTGGCTGACAAATTTGCGGGGAAACGATCTTTGTTTCACCCCTGTTCATTTATGTTTTGGAATTTTATCCGCAACAGGCCAATTGACTTTTGTCACAGATAATAGCCAGATTGCGGCACTTGGTTATGCTTGTGTTGGCTGGACCGAGCTGGAGACGTATTTGTTAAACCTAAAAGGACAGACTATTGCTTATGATCCGGCTAGCCTGCCTGTTGCTGTTCATGATTATCTGCGCCAGGCCGACCTGAACCTAAGTGCTGAACCAGACCCGCTTGTTGCGCGGAAGGCCCGTAAGAATAAGGCTGAAGTAGACGGGTTTAGGCAGGCTCACCTTCTGGATGGAGTGGCGTTAAGCCGGTTTTTTTATTGGCTGGAGACAAAGGTCAAACGGGTACAGTTGCGGGAAGCGGAACTTGCTAGAGAACTGAGCTGTTACAGGGCAGCATCAGAAATGTACATATGTGACAGTTTTGCAACCATTGTTGGCTGGCGCGACCACGGGGCGATTGTGCATTATCGTGCTGAGGCCGGACAGGATTACACGCTGTCTGGTGATGGTGTGCTATTGCTTGATTCAGGGGCGCATTACAGATGCGGCACGACAGATATCACTCGGACGTTTTATTTTGCTGAGGAGGGTCGGACTGCNGATACTGAACTTGTCCGTAAAGCGACCCTTGTTCTGGCAGCTCATTGTCAACTCGCTCTAGCTATCTTTCCCGCGGATACAAAGGGGGTTCAGCTCGATGCGATATGCCGTTCTCCACTCTGGGCAGAGGGGCTGGATTTTGGCCATGGCACAGGTCATGGTGTTGGCCATATCCTAAATGTGCATGAAGGCCCAGTCTCAATTTCCAAACGGGGTCAGACAAGTGTGGAAGAGGGACATATTTTGTCTAATGAGCCGGGATATTATGAAGAAGAGAAGTTCGGCATTCGCCATGAAGCGCTAGTTCATGTCACGGCTGCACATGAAGGGTATTTTAAGTTCGAGACATTAACCTGTTTTCCGTTTGATCGGAAGTTGATTGATAAAGCCTATCTGTCTTCTGAACATATTGTCTGGTTGAATGCCTATCACCACTCAGTTTACGACAAGCTTGCACCACATCTTGAAANGGATGTCAGACAGTGGTTGGCAGATAGATGCGCACCGCTCTAAAAAAGTCAGTTGACCATCTCAATCCAGTCATCCTCAGTCAGGACCGTTACTCCCAGATCGCGGGCTTTTGTCAGTTTTGATCCCGCCGTTTCCCCTACAACCAGAAAGTCAGTTTTCGCCGACACAGAGCCAGAGACACGGGCCCCCAGCCGTTCTGCCTTTGCCTTGGCCTCATTGCGAGACAGTTTAGTCAAAGTTCCTGTAAAGACGATTGTTTTGCCACTGACTGAGCTGTCCTGCGCAGGCCTCTCCGGAGAAATGGGCTGAATATAGCGCATCAAATCCTTAACAAGCGCCTGATTATTCTGATCTGAAAAAAACTGAATGATATCCTGAGCCATCAGCTCTCCAATCTGGTCAATGCCGACAAGATTCAGATAATCTTCATGTGCCGGGTCACGCGCATTCAGCGCAGCTTTCATCAGAATGTCTACAGACCCATAGCGTTCCGCCAGTAGTTTAGCGGTGGCCTGACCAATCTGACGAATGCCAAGTGCAAAAATAACCCGCTCCAATTCCGGCGTTNTGCTCTCCTGAATCGCATTAATAAGATTGGCTGCTGATTTTTCGCCCATTCGGTCAAGTCCGGCGACATCCTGTTGGCTGTCGGCTAATTTAAAAATGTCAGCTGGCTGTTTGATCCAGCCCAGATCATAAAACAAATCAAGCTGGCGTGTGCCCAGCCCGTCAATATCCAGTGCCTGGCGTGAGACAAAATGTTTCAGTTTTTCGCGCTGCTGGGCCTCACACTGAAAGCCGCCGGTACAGCGCCGCACTGCCTCACCCTCAGCACGCACAGCCTGATGGCCGCATACCGGGCAATAATCAGGGAACTTAAAGGGATTGCTGTTTACGGGTCGCCTGTCTTTCATCACTTGTGTGATTTGCGGGATCACATCGCCAGCCCGCTGCAGAATGACATGATCACCAATGCGGATATCTTTGCGCGCAATTTCATCCTCATTATGCAGTGTCGCGTTGGACACAATAACACCGCCAACGCTCACAGGAACAAGACGGGCAANGGGGGTCAATGCGCCTGTTCGGCCAACCTGGATATCAATATCCTGCAGAACGGTGGTGGCCTTTTCAGCAGGGAATTTATGAGCGATGGCCCAGCGCGGCGCGCGGCTGACTTGGCCNAGCCTGTCCTGCCAGTCATAGCGGTCGACCTTATAGACTACCCCGTCAATCTCATAATCAAGCCTGTTCCGTTGCTCTAGAATCGCATCATAATAGTCCAGTATCTCTTCAACGCTGGTGCAGGTTTGAGTGAGTGGATTCACTGAAAACCCTCTTTTGCGCAACAGTTCCAAAAATGCTGAATGTGTGCCTGCAACATACGCGGAAGTCTCTCCTGGGGCATAGGCAAAAAATTTCAAAGGTCTTTGGCGAGAAATGGCCGGGTCTTTCTGGCGTAGGGAACCAGCTGCAGCGTTACGCGGATTAGCAAAGGGTTTTTGACCTTTTTCCTTCTGCTGANTATTCAGCGTTGCAAAATCAGTACGGGTCATATAAACCTCGCCGCGAACTTCAAAAACATCTGGCAGGTCATCACCAAGGTGATGTGGCACATCAGAGATTGTCTTGACGTTTGCAGTGACATTCTCGCCTTCGGTGCCATCACCACGGGTAGCTGCATATTTTAGAACGCCGTACTCATAGCGGAGTGACAGTGAAAGACCATCTATTTTTGGTTCAGCCGTCATCATAATCATTTCATCATCAGCTAGGTTTAAGAAACGTTTTATCCGATCAGCAAAATCAGAGACATCATTTGCATGAAAGGCATTGCCTAGCGATAGCATAGGCTGGCTGTGTGTGATTTTGGCAAAGTGACCAGAGCTGGCTGGTGCAGTAGCACCTGCAGTTCCTACCCGGGCAGAGGGACTGTCAGGCCGGACAAGATCAGGAAAAGCAGCTTCAGTTTCACAGTTCAGGGCGATAAGGGCATCATAATCTGCATCACTTATTTCCGGCTGCAGCGTATCATCAGCTGCATGATAGAGCCTGTCATGATGCAGAATAGCCTCTGCNAGTTGGGCAAGAAGCTGCTCTGCCTTTNGTTTGCTGAGGCTGCTGATGGGTTTTTCTGGCCTTAACTCAGCTGCAGTTGGCAGGCTCATCTGTCCCTCTTCAACAGTTGGGCGGCTGCAGATCGGGCCGCTTCCGTTATCTCGTCACCAGCTAGCATCCGGGCAATTTCTTCTAACCGTTCATCCTCGCTAAGAACAACTGTGGTGCTCAGCATTTGCGCACCTGAATGTATTTTTGCGATCTTCAGGTGATGATCACCATTGCCNGCAACTTGCGGTGNGTGGGTGATCACAAGNGTTTGCATTTTTTTGCCCAGACGGGCTAGTCGCGCACCAACAGCCGCTGCTACAGCGCCGCCAACACCTGAATCCACCTCATCAAAGATNAATGTCTTAGGCGGCTCATTCGCAATTAAAACCACTTTCAAGGCCAGTAGGAAGCGCGCTAATTCGCCACCCGAGGCAATCTTATCAATAGGGCCAGCTGCCATGCCGGGGTTGGTGCTGGCTTGAAAGCTAATTCTGTCCCAGCCGGTCTCCGACCATCTGTCTTCAGAAAGGGTATGAATATCTGTCTGAAAGTGGGCAGCCTCAAGCTTCAGAGGTGGTAATTCAGCCATCACGTCTGTATCCAATNGTCTTGCCACCTCATGGCGGCGAGCAGATAGCTGTTTGGCCTGCTGCGTAAACGCATCAAGACAGGCATGCTCATCCTGTTTTAATCCGGCTAGCACACCAGACTGGTCGTCCATCTCCGCCAGCTGGGAGATCAACCTTTCATGTAGAGTAGGCAGCTCATTTGGCTCAATTTTATGTTTACGAGCCTGGGATCTGATCTGATGCAGGCGCTCATCAATTTCGGCTAAACGTGAAGGGTCACTGTTAAGCTGTCCGCCAACCTCNGATAACAAGGCCTCTGCCTCATTCAATTCTGATACCGCTCTTTCAAGCGCGTCCATCGCTGGGGTCAGTATACCTGCAGCCACGTCAGCCTGACGTTCCAATATAGCCTGTACGCGGCCAGCTGAATGTGAAATGCCATCTTCATTGCTGAGCATCATATGTGCCTGCTGCAGGGCTTCTGCTATGCGGCTGCTGTGCATATGGCGTTGGCGCTCACCTGCCAGTTGTTCCTCCTCCCCTACAGACGGGGCCAACATATCAAGTTGTACCACAGCATCCCGCAGCCAGTCCTCTTCCGCGCGAGCTTTATCAAGGCGCGCTGTCATTTGGGCAAGCTCATCACGGGCGGTACGCAATTCGGCCCATCTTGCAGATAGTCTTTCCCGTTCCCTGTCATGGCCAGCTGCCCGGTCGATAAGAGGCAGATAGGTTGACGGGTCAAGCAGTCCCCTGCCTTCAAACTGGCCTTGAATTTCGACCAGCATATCGCCTGTCTGGCGAAGTAGATTCACGGAGACAGCTTCGTCATTTATATAGGCAGGTGACTTGCCGTCACTGCGCAGCTGGCGGCGCAGGATAAGCGTTTCGGCGCGGTAAATTCCGGCATCTTCCAGTGCAGACCAAACAGGATGGCTGGCCGCAATGTCAAATTCAGCTGTCACTGAGGCGCGGTCAGCGTTGGGGCGAATAAGGCTGAAATCAGCCCGGCTTCCTAAGGCCAGTCCCAGTGCGTCTAGCAGTATTGACTTTCCGGCGCCAGTTTCACCTGTTAATGCGGTGAGCCCGTCCTGAAAATTAATATTCAGAGCGTCTATCAGAACAACATTAAGAATACTGAGCCGCGCAAGCATCAGGNGTGGACCTCAAAAAAGGGACAGCGCGCGATCTGCTAGGTTACCCAGCAGGCCCTTTGGGCCAGATCTGTTTGGGTTCTCATACACTTCGTTCAGGCGCGCTGTCCACACAGAATCGGGAAAATTGAAATTTGCGACTGCTGATACCCTGTCAGCTTCTTCTGTCAGGCCTAAAGACAGATAACTTTCTGCCATCCTGTACAAAGCCTCTGGGACTTGGTTAGTACTGTCATAATCACGAATGACTTGTGCAAATCGTGTCAGGGCAGCAGCGTAATGGTCTTGCTCTAGATAAAATCGGCCAACAGCCATTTCCTTGCCTGCTAAGTGTGAGCGGGTCAGTTCAGCTTTCAGTTGCGCATCGCGTGAATAGGGACTGATTGGATAGCGACGCAATAAATCNTCAAATGCAAGCATGGCTTTGCGAGTCATATCCGCATCCCTNTCAACATCAACGATCTGCTCATAAAAGACCAGTGCCTTCAGATAATAGGCATATTCTGTCAATGAATCTGCAGGGTAGAGCAGAATGAAGCGCTCAAGGCTTGCTTCTGCCTGGGCATAATCATTAGCCTCATATAAAGACCAGGCNGCCATAATTTGTGCTTTAACCGCCCAGGTGGAATAAGGATGTTGGCGCTCAACTTCTTCAAACTTTGGTGCTGCCAGTTCCATTTCTCCAGACAACGCAGTGTTCAAGGCATCATTATATAGCTGATCGACGGGCTGCTCGACCTGTAAAGCTAGTTCTTCATCTTTGTCGCCGATGGAACATGCACCTAAAGTANCCATTATCACGAGACCAGTGGAAGCCAAATACGCTGGTCTAGTATATATGGTCTTTCGAAACCAGCTGGTAAAGAGTCTCGACATGGGGGCAGTCAGTCCTTTTGCATAACACGGATAATCTATCATTAAACCTGTCCGGTGCTCATAACCTTTGACTGTCACAAAGATAACCATTTGTCGGGTCGATGAAAAGACAAAATGAGAATCGTTTCTGCACAACTAGACAGCAGAAAAGAATGTGATGAATGTGTCAGGAGTGCGCGGCCACAGCAGTTTCAGGATAGGTCCATGTGCCAGCCCACGAATGGCTGACCTCTGCTTTATTTTCAATCACAAAAGAATTTGGTTGCGCCATTACGGCCCTCAGTAATTCTATGCTTAGCGCATGGCCAGGACAAGATGTTGTGAGTTTAGCACGAATAGCCATGCCAAGTAGATATAAGTCACCTAGACAGTCAAGGGCCTTGTGGCGCACGAATTCATCATCACTTCTGAGCCCACCACCATTCAGAACTGCACCTTCATGCACAACAACAGCATTATCAAGCGAACCACCTCTGGCGAGACCATTGGTCCGCATTGTTTCAACATCTTTGAGCATGCAAAAGGTGCGAGCGTCAGCTAGTTTCGTTTTGAATGCGTCCTTATTGTGGCTGTAACGCAGTGATTGCTTTCCAATAAGCCGATCTTCAAAGTCGATGCTGACATCCAATTCAAGCCGATTGTTCGGTGACAGCCGTGCATGTCTGCCATTACCCAGATCGATTTCGACATCANCAACCATGACAAAAACTTGTTTAGCTTCTGATTGCTCTTGAAGGCCAGCCTGAGACAGCAAATCGATTATCAATGTTGAGCTACCATCAAGTATAGGCATTTCAGGTCCATCTACCTCAATAAGCAGGTTATCTATGCCCATCCCGTGAAAGGCGGCCATGAAATGTTCAATTGTATTGACGCCTACGCCATCGCAATTTTCAATACGAGTGCACAAAGGATGCGGAACAGCGTGGTCAACCGTCGCTGGAATGATATAATTACTGTCTATTACATCAGTTCGATTAAATTTTATGCCATGATAAGCGGGAGCAGGGTGAATTGTTATTTCGACATACCTGCCGGAATGCACACCCATACCACTGATCTCAACAGGCCGGACTAAAGTGTTCTGAAATTGAACAGTGCTTTTTGACATAATCAACTCACCTTTACGNGNATGACGCTAAGGAAATCTGCAGTGATAGGCAAATCACTTTGTGTTACAGATTGTTGCATTTGAAAAAAAGTACCANCTTGACAAAAATCAGCCTCTGCAAATTTCTGCAGAGGCTGTATCAAAGACAACAATTTGATAGAAGTTAGTTTGCCTGACGTCGCAGGAAAGCCGGAATATCAAGGTCATCATCCTCATCATCAGGGTCGGCTGTTGTTACAGGCAGGCTGGGCTGTACAACATCAACAGCGGGAAGGTCCATAATCACGGGTTCCTCAACATTTGGCAGAGTTACATCTGTTCTGCTCAAGACAGGCTCCGTTTTCTCAGCAAACTTGTCCTGTCTCTGTGTAATACTGGGTTGTGTGGCTGCTGGGCCGTCAACTGGCTTTGATGACCAGATGCCCGAGAACCTATTCAAAAGGCCGGGCCGGGTTGTTGTCTCAGCAGCAACGCCTACAACCTCATCATCGGTGCCGACATCNTTGCTTGCTGCTGGAATATAGGCTGGCCTCCGGATAATGGTTGCTTGTTGATGTGTTTCAGCTTTAGGTTGCTGTGACGTTTCGGCAGATGTATCGCTTCCAGTAGGGATATTTTCCGTTGGCCCTTTATCCTNAACATTGACTCCGATTTTAGTTGGATAGGCGGCAGTTTCCAGATCAAGCTGTGCGTGATCTGGAGTCAGCTTATTCCCTGCCTGCTCTGCATAGGGCGACGCGTGTTCATCCGCTGTTTGCTGCGCAGTTTTGATCTGCTGTTCAAGGGACGCTGTCTGGGTAGTTTGTGGTTCAACTTGCTCTGGAGTACTTATGGTATCCTCAGTAGCTGAAACTTCGTACGCTGGAGGGACAAAGGGGGGCTGTGTAAGATGGCCAAAATTAATGACCTGTTTCACTTTCGCATCAGGCACAACCTCATCAAAGGCANCAGCGCTGGTCGTATCAGTCTCTGTAAATGGCAGCGGCGTACTTGTTGACAANGCGTCAATACCCGTCGCCACAACTGATACTCGCATCACGCCTTCTAACTTTTCTTCAAAGGCTGATCCAAAGATAATTGTTGCATCGGGGTCGACTTCTGCCCGGATGCGGTTTGCGGCTTCNTCGACTTCAAACAAAGTCATATCCATTCCGCCAGTGATGTTAATTAGAACGGCTTTAGCTCCTTTCATAGAACTGTCATCGAGTAGCGGATTATTTATTGCTGACTCAGCGGCTTCAGTGGCTCTTGTTTCGCCAGAGGCTTCCCCTGTTCCCATCATCGCCTTACCCATTTCTGACATTACGGCTCGGATATCTGCAAAGTCCAGGTTGATAAGCCCTGGCTTGAGCATAAGGTCAGTTACCCCGCAAACACCTTGGTGTAATACAGCATCTGCCATATGAAAGGTGTCAGCAAGTGTGGTACGCTCATTAGCCAGCCGAAACAGGTTCTGATTTGGAATAACAATAAGCGTATCAACATAGGCCTGCAAAGCCTCAACGCCGGTATCAGCCTGTTCCATTCTGCGCTTGCCCTCAAAATCAAANGGTTTTGTTATTACNCCAACAGTCAANATGCCACGCTCTTTTGCTGCTCTNGCAATAACAGGGGCNGCNCCTGTACCTGTGCCGCCGCCCATGCCNGCTGTGATNAANACCATATGNCTGTCTGCAAGNTCTGCAAGCACTTCATCAAGTGANTCTTCAGCTGCCTTNCGGCCCATNTCTGGCTTTGATCCNGCGCCTAGGCCNCCGGTNAGGCTGGTNCCNANCTGAATTTTNCGNGNGGCCATTGAATGGGCNAGNGACTGTCCATCGGTATTGGCGACCAGAAAATNTACACCNTCNANNTTGGNNTCGATCATATTGTTNACAGCNTTGCAGCCNGCACCNCCNACACCGATCACTGTGATNCGNGGNCGNAATTCCTGCATTGTCTGAGGNACACTGAGATTAATAGTCATGANATTCTCCCTTTGCTATGGNGTTGTTGAGTCTTTTGTNCAGACCGGNGNTNAGNTACAGNCTGCNCNNANCTGGGTCTGTGCAGATCAGAAGCANTCATGATGCTGANAAAACTNAAATGTGAGNGNNAAAGTNATGCGTTACANATTCTCCTTGAACCAGNTGCCAAGACGACCAAANAGGCCTGNGNGAGAGNCACTGTGGCGCGGCGTCTGCNNGANCTCTTCTTCAGCAGATTGAATGAAACGNGCAAGGCCCATGCAGGCAGAAAAAGACCCGCCGGAAATTTGTCCNTCTGGNCCGGANANAGGNGTTGGNGGNCTGAGCGCAACAGGCTTNTTCCAGAATTCAGAGACNAAATCTGACATGCCGGTCAACTGNCTGGCCCCGCCTGTCAGTGCCAGATTATAGGNGCGNGCCGANCCCAAACCATTTGTCTGCATCAGCTNGTCTACAGCTTCNAGAATTTCCTCGCAGCGCGTTCTGATAATGTCACTTAAGAACTGCCTTTGTATCACCTGACCCCCGGGAAGAGTAAGGTTATCTTCAGCAGAGACAACATTCGACAGCACAAAATTATCACCCTGACGAGGGAAACGCAGGCGTTCAAGATTCTCTGCACTGGTCATGGCAGGCAGAACAGACCCATCAATTGCTTTAAGCCGCTCAGCCTCACTAATGGAGATGGACAGCATCTTTGCAATATCACGGGTGATATTTAGGCCGCCCATGCGGATGGTGCCGGCAAAACAGAGCTGACCTTCGGAAAAAATCGCAATAGACGTTGTGCCGCCACCAAAGTCAATTAAAAGGGTGCCTAGCTCGCGGTCATCATCTGTCAGGCAAGCATGGCATGCCATTACTGCGCTGTGATGGATGGAACTAAGTTCCAGATGGCATTGCTGTATAGCCTGAGCGTAATTCGTATAGCTGGTCTGAGAGACAGACAGCTGTGAATATTCAAGGCTGAGTGCCCGTCCACACATACCAAGTGGGTTTTCGATCTGCTTTTGATCGTCAAGCTGATACAATCCAGGTTGGTTTTGAATTTGGACATGTCCTACCGGTAAATTCTGGTGACTGTTAGTGAGCAGAAGCCGCTGAATGTCATGGCGGTTGATGACATGATTATGAATATCAATCGTCTGGACATGTTTAGTCACTGCAGGATTGCCGCCTGGCGTGACAATATGAATTGCAGATATGGTGATGTCAGCATTGCGTTCAGCTGCGCTGACAGTTTTGCCCACAGCCGTACTGAACTTATTCATATCAGTAATCTCGCCCTGCCTCACACCTTCTGCAGCATGCATGGCCTGACCCAGCAATAGAATGTCATTTGTTGATGATCGCTGCGCGATTAAACAGGCCAGCTTTGACGAGCCGATATCCAGAATTCCGAATGGGCCACGTGGAGTCATTTTTGATCGGGCAATCATGTCTTGCTCCCTTTGCCTCTGATCGGGATATTAGGCTCAACTACAAGCTGGTCGGGAACTCGCAGGTCAATTGCAGCAAGGTCCCGTTCTGTTATTGCTGTGTCCCGTTCTAGCTTAGCCAGACGTGACCAGGCTAGAACCGGGTCTTCTTCTGGCAGCTTTATAGTCAGCCCAGAACGCATATGAATATCCCATCTGCGTTCTGCTATCAGCTGAACCGCCCATACTTCTGCAAAAATTTCAGGCTCTGATTCCAACATCCCCAGCAGCGCATTTGCACGTGCAGCTGCCCCTGTTCCTGAGACAACCACAAGATGTGAAAAGGCAGAGACATCTGCTCCACTAATTGTCACTCCTGCATCATCGATTAGCTGATGACCGGCCGGGGTCTGAAGCAGGGCAACGGGACGACGTTCAATCAGTTTCACGGTCAGCCTGTCTGGCAGGTGCCGGCTGACAACAGCATCCTTCACCCATCCAAGGTTTAGCAATTCATGGCGAATTGCGGCAAGGTCAGCTGAGAAGATGGACTGGTCACGCCATTTGGTCAGTATTGAGCGGATGGCCGCAGATTCTGTATGGTTCCGTCCACTTACCTCAATCATCTGCAGCGCAAATCCCTTGCTAAAGCTGTACAGGGCCAGATCATCCTTAATCTGATCAGCCTTTAAATAAACAGCCCCGCTGGACACGACCAGGAAGGTGAAGGTAAAAAAGGCCAGATAGTTTTTCCAGCCAACTCGTTCGGCAGTTTTATCCGTCGTCTTTTGTGTCCAGATGCTGATTATTCGTCGCATTGCGCAATCTCCAGCAAATGGTTGACCAATTCTTCTCCTGAAATGCCGCAAAAGGCTGCCTGTTCAGGGGTTAAGGATGTGGCAGTCATTCCTGGTTGGGTGTTGACCTCCAGCATATAGAGCTGGTCTTCATCTTCATCCCAAATGAAGTCAGCCCGTGCAACACCGCGACATCCTAGAATGGTAAAGGCACGTTCCGCCCATCCGCAGGTCAGTTCAGTCACTTCATCAGGCAAATCGGCAGGCACGGTATGTCGAGAGCCGCCAACTTTGTATTTGGCATCAAAATCATAGAATTGCCCAGGGACATGAATTTCAGTCACACATAATGCACGACCATCCAGAACAGAGACAGTCAACTCGCGCCCGGGAATATATTCCTCAGCAATCAGTTGCGTATTTGCTGCCCATTGGCTGCGCTGAGGCGCGGGCATGCCGTTTTTCACAATCATGACGCCAACCGATGAGCCGTCATTACGGGGCTTAATAACATAATCGCCAGTATAATCAGCAGGCTGAACATGGGTATCTTCCTGCAGGGCCAGAAGAGGCGGAACAGTAATGCCAACTGAGCTGAAAATCAGGCGTGAGTTGATTTTGTCCATTGCGGTAGCAGAGGCCAGCACACCGCTGTGTGTATAAGGAATATTCAGAATATTCAGCAGTCCCTGAACAGACCCGTCCTCACCGATCTGTCCATGCAGCGCATTAAAAATACGATCTGGCTGAATATCATCCAGCGTATCTAATACATCCCTGTTCAGCTCAACTTCTACAACATCCCAGCCGGAAAGACGAGCGGCCTTGCTGCAGAAGCTGGCAGATACACGGCTAACTGCAGCTTCAGAAGTCCAGCCGCCCATCAGAACGGCAACCCGTCGTTCATGTGCGGCCATCTGCTGCCCCTTTTGCTGTTTGGGCTTTGATCAGTCTACCCATGCGTCTTATTTCCCATCTAAGCTCAGTGCCAGAATGTGCATTGACAGCAGCACGGACGTCCTCACCCAGCTGTTCAATATCTAATGCTGTGGCGTTGCCCTGATTTACCAGGAAATTACAGTGTTTTTCCGATACTCTGGCACCGCCCCTCTGCATGCCGCGGCACCCTGCAGCGTCAATTTGCTGCCAGGCTTTTCCGCCATCCGGGTTGGCAAAAGTTGATCCGCCCGTGCGGACACCAACAGGTTGGCTAGCTGCCCGGTTGGACAGCATCTGTTTCATGGTGGCCCTGATTTCGGTCTGATTAGCAGGTTGGCCCTTTAGCCGGGCTCCCGTGATGATAAGATCTTCTGGAACCTGACTGCGCCGATATGACAACTGTAGATCTTCGGGTGCAAGCAATACAGGTTCGCCGCTGCGGGTCAGGCCCTCTACATCAATCAGCACATCTTTGAACTCTGTACCGTAACATCCGGCATTCATGATGACGCCACCACCGATGGTTCCAGGAATAGACACTAGAAACTCAAGTCCGCCCACACCAGCCTTTGCTGCATGCCGAGCGACTTCACTGTCTGCACACCCTGCCTCTGCATGGATAACCGTGCCGTCATGCTTAATTCTGGTCAGATGGGCAGAGAGATGAATGACAACACCTGCAATGCCGCCATCGCGGATAAGTGAGTTTGACCCAGCCCCTAGACAAGTCAGTTGCACATCAGTCGGGCATTGTCTCAGAAATGTCTGCAAATCCGAAATATCTTGGGGACTGAACAGCCAATCGGCTGGCCCACCAACACGCAACCATGTCAAGCCTGCCAATTCTTTCATTGGTAAAAATGCACCCTTCAGCCCAGAAAATCTCTCAGCAGACAGCATCATAAGTCTCCTGTTTGACTGCTAAGGCTGGGTTTACCTGGCGACTGAGTCAGTGTTTGCAGGCGGTCCAACTCAGCGGGCAAGTCAGCTGCCCATTGCGTTATGGATCCCGCACCCAAACACATGACCAGATCGCCTTCCTGCGCAAGGCCAAAAACGGTCTCAGCCAGATCATCCGGCGTATCCAGTAAATGAGAAGAACGGTGACCATAAGCTCGCAGCCCCTCAACCAGATGTTCCTTTTTAAAGTCCTCAAGCGGCGTTTCGCCAGCAGCATATACATCCGCAACGATGACATGATCAGCTTCATTGAAACAGGCACAGAAATCAGAAAACAGATCTCGCAGCCGTGTGTAGCGATGCGGCTGTACAACAGCGATTAGCTTGTTTTCGCCGCAATACATGCGGCCAGCATCCAGTGTGGCCTTTATTTCAACAGGATGATGGCCGTAATCATCAATCACGGTTATGCCACCTGATATACCCTTTATATCAAAGCGCCTGCCCACACCCTTGAATCGGGCAAGGCCTGAACGTATAAGTTTGGGATCAAGACCCATTTCAAGACAAACAGCCAGTGCAGCCAGACAATTCTGAACATTATGTTCACCCAGCATCGGAAAGGTGACGTTATCCAATCGGCCAGCATCTATGCCTAGGCGATCTGAGATAAGCACATCAAAGGTCATGTGTCCGTTGTCATGGCGCAGATTGGTTGCCTTGATATCTGAATTTGTTGACAAGCCATAGGTTATTACCCGCCGGTCGGAGATGTTTGGCAAAAGCCGCTGAACCGCAGGATGATCAATACATAAGGTCGCAAAACCGTAAAATGGAATAGAGGAAATAAAATTCGCAAAAGCCTGTTCAAGATTTTTAAATGAGCCGTGATAGTCAAGATGCTCGGGGTCGATATTGGTCACAATTGCAACTGTGGGTTTCAGTCGCGAAAATGACCCATCGCTCTCATCAGCTTCAACCACCATCCAGTCGCCAGCCCCAAGACGGGCATTGCTGCCCCAGCTGGAAATTATCCCGCCATTTATAACCGTCGGGTCCAGGTGGGCGGCATCAAACAGGGTAGAGACAAGGGATGTTGTCGTGGTTTTTCCATGTGTGCCCGCCACGGCAACAGACCAGCGTAGCCGCATCAGTTCACCCAGCATTTCTGAGCGGTGAACAACAGGCAGGAACTGTCGCCGCGCCTCAATTAGCTCAACATTGTCAATTTTAATTGCCGTTGAAATAACAACTATAGACACGTTTTTTAAATTTTTGGCCTGTTGCGGCGTGGAAACTTTAATTCCAGCAGCGCGCAGGCGTTTTACATTGGCATTGGCTGTTAAATCACTGCCCTGCACCTGATAGCCCAGCTCATGCAGGATTTCAGCAATGCCGCTCATGCCGATCCCGCCGATGCCGGTAAAGTGAATAATGCCAATGGATAGGGGCAGGGCGGTCATGCAGCGTCCTTCTTGCAGTCGATTAGATGTGTTTCAATGATGTTGCATATCTTATGTGCTGCATCCGGACACGCTATGGTCGTTGCAGCATTTGCCTGGGCCAAGCGCTTTTGTGGGTCAGACAGCAGGCTGGCGATTTTTGCTGCCAGTTGATCTGCAGTCAAATCTTTTTCTTGCACAATCACAGCTGCATCAATATCAGCTAATTGCCGGGCATTTGCTAGCTGATGGTCATCAAGAGCGTGGGCTAAGGGGATAAGCACAGATGGTCGGCCAGCTGCAGCCAGCTCTGCAACTGCTGAGGCTCCTGAGCGGCAAATAACCAGATCAGCTGTTTCCATAATGCCGGCTACATTAGTGAAGAATGGACGGATGTTTGCAAAAATGTTCTGTGAGGCATAAGTGCTCATCAAGGCGTCAATCTGTTCCGATCGTGCCTGCTGAGTGATGCGCACTACAGATTTCAAGCTGTCTGGCAGCCTGGTAACAGCCTGTGGTAAGATATCGGCAAACGAAAACGCGCCAAGTGAGCCGCCAAATACAGCAAGATGTAGCTGCTTTGTCTCTTTTTTATCTGCATATGAGGGCAGCCTCGAGAAGGCAGCGGCAACGGGCAAGCCTGTATGAAAATGATGTGCGGCAGCAGGCAGGCCTGTTGTTTTTGGCCAGCTGATAAATATGCCTCTGGCGAATTTGGACAACAGCTGATTGGTTCGGCCCATTATTGCATTCTGTTCATGTAACCAGACCGGTATGCGCAGCAACCAGGCAGCAAGCGCAGGGCTGGCTGCAGAATAGCCACCATAACCGATTACAGCCAGCGGCCGTTGCCGAAGTAAGAGGGTGAAGATCTGGAGAAATCCAATGAATAGTTTAGCTAGTGCAAGAACCCGTGTTGGCAGAGAACCGGCAAAAGGAGATGCAGCGCTAATCGTCTTGCGGTGCACATTTTTTGGCAACAGGCTCAGGCCACGCTTATCTGTAATAATTGAAACATCAAAGCCACGAGCTTTCAGGGCGTCAGCTGTGTGAAGGGCTGGGAATACATGCCCGCCTGTACCACCGGCTGCCAGCCAAACAGTCCTATTTAGGGAATTCATCTGGTCAGACATCACATTGTCACCTGTTCGGACTGATGCGCAAAGGCCGGAGCCGAGTCTAGACTTTTGCGGGTCAAGGCAAGGATTAGCCCAAGTGTCAGGCCACTTGCCAAAAGTGAAGAGCCACCATAACTGATCAGTGGCAAAGTCATGCCTTTTGTTGGAATCATATTTACCGAAGAGGCCATATGAATGGCTGCCTGTACCCCAAATTGTGTGGTCAGTCCTGATATAGCTAGAATGCTGAACATATCCGGTCGGTTCAGGGATTGGGCGTAGCCCCTGATTACAACAAAACTGTAAGCGCCTATCAGAAGCAGGCAGGCTATTAGGCCATATTCTTCAGCAGCAACAGAAAAGATAAAATCTGCATGTGCATCCGGCAGATATTGTTTGACTGTTCCGTCACCCGGACCAACACCAAACCAGCCCCCTTCTGCAAAAGACTGAATGGACCTTTCTGTCTGCATGCTTCCACCATCAAAAAATTTGTCAATGCGCTGTTGCACATGACCGAAATGTGAATAAGCAAGCCAGCCTGCCAGAGGGGCAAGACCAATCGCAGTAAAGACCAGCAGTAAAGGCAGGCCTGCCAGAAACAGCTGGACGCCAAAGGTCAGAAGAATAACGCTGGTCATGCCAATATCAGGTTGAAGCATTAACAAGGTGATCACAAAGCCTGAAATAGCTGAGGCCCAGATCCAACCCAGAAACTGTTCGCGGTCGCGCCATAGACCTAGAAGCCAGGCACAGCTTACCGCACAAAAGGGCTTGATGAATTCAGAAGGCTGCAGGCGAAACCCAATTACAGTGAGCCACCTTGTTGCCCCCTTTACTTCTGGGCCGATGAGAACAGTGGCAATCATCAAGCTACTGATAAAAACAAGGCCCAAAAGACATAATATACGAATAAATCGTGCGCTGAGGATGGATGTGGTTAGCATGATGGCTGTTGCGGGTATTAAAAACACTAACTGTTTCCAGACAAAATGCTGTTCGGGAAGGCCAAGACGGCTGGCGACCGGTGGGCTGGCTGCCATCACCAGAACAGCGCCCAGCACCATCAAAAGAAAAATGCTGGCCAGCATCATTTTGTCGACTGTCCACCACCAGACGCCGATATGAGACCTGTCTGTTCTGTCAAACATGACCTGTCTCCTTGTAACTGGCAGGGTCTGTTGCCTGAAATTTTGCAATGTGCTGGCTGGCTAGACGACAGAATGATTTCCCGCGGGCTTCAAAGCTAGCAAATTGATCAAAAGAAGCTGCTGCCGGGGCAAGCAGAATGACCTGTTTATCGCCAGGATGCTGTCCGGCTTCTTCAACAGCTGCCTCTAAGGCTTGCTCAAGTGTGTCATGCTCGCTGACATTTATGTGGCCTTTTACAGCTTTTGCAAAGACTTCTTTGCACTGGCCATAGAAATAGCCATGGCTTACATTTTTCAGATAAGGCAGGCAAGCCGATAAGCCATCCTCTTTTGCCAATCCACCAGCACACCAATGAATTTGTGAGAAGCTGGCCAGTGCTTTGGCAGCGGCCTCCCCGTTTGTCGCCTTTGAGTCATTGATAAAGCGAATTTGTCCGAACTGCCCTGCCGGTTGCAACCTGTGTGGCAACCCTTCAAAGCTGTGAATGGCCTTATCTATGACATAATCTGTCAGTCCAAACTGGCGGCAGATGACGCGCGCAGCGGCAATGTTTTGCTGGTTATGTTCTCCCTGCAGAGCTGGATTGTCCGGGTGTTCTACCGGATTGGCCTTTTCCAGTCTGATTACTTTGCAGGACTCATGTTTCTCTGTGGAAAACCCGTCAAGCACTTCGCCTGGACCTAAAATCAAAATATCATCAGATGTGGCGTTGGCCAAAATAGTTTTTTTGGCTTTAACATAGCCTTCCCATCCCCCATGTCGGTCAAGATGATCTGGGGTGATGTTCAAAATGACGCGAATCTCAGCGCGCAGAGAAGTTGTTGTCTCCAGCTGATATGATGAAAGCTCAAGAACAATGATACTATCCTTGCCTCTGTCTGGAAGGCCTGTCAGCGGTGTGCCGATATTCCCACCAATGCGTGCGGACAGTCCGGCCTGTGTCAAAATATGCTCGGTTAGGGCGGTCGTTGTTGATTTACCGTTAGTACCTGTGATTGCAATGATGCGTTCTTGACGCCCTATCCGTAATGCAAATTCAATCTCGCTTATAACCTGAACACCATGCTTATTAGCCAGAATGACAGCTGGATGCGGGGTAGGGAATCCATGCGGTATGCCCGGGCTGATAATCAACGCATCCAAAGATGGCCAAGGCCAGTCTTCAGGTGTCAAAAAAAATTCAGGCGGTAGGTTAGTTGTCTTCTGATCATCAAAACAGACAATCGCCATATCCACGGCCATGGCCTTGTCAAGAACAGCTTGGCCAGTTCGGCCCATACCTAGAATGGCGATAGACGCCAATCGTTTCTGTGGGGATTTGTGCTGTGTCCTAATCATCTGGCTCACCTCAGCTTCAGAGTGGACAGGCTGATCATGGCCAGCACGACGGAGATAATCCAGAACCGGATCACAATTGTGCTTTCCGGCCAGCCTTTTTTCTCAAAATGATGATGCAACGGAGCCATCAGGAAAATACGCTTTCCTGTCAGTTTGAATGAGGCCACCTGAAGGATCACTGAAATGGTTTCTAACACAAACAGGCCGCCGGCGATGGCAAGCACCAGCTCGTGTCGTGTGGCGACAGATACAGCCCCCAATGCGCCGCCAAGTGCAAGAGAGCCAGTATCGCCCATAAATACTTTGGCTGGCGGGGCATTAAACCATAGAAACCCCAGACCAGTTCCGATCAACGCTCCTAGCAATGTGGCCAAATCGCCTGTACCTGGAACATAATGTATCTGCAGGTAGCTCGCGAATTGAATGTTGCCGCTTAGATAGGAGATCAGGCCAAAACAGGTGGCAACAATAATGACAGGGACAATGGCAAGCCCGTCGAGTCCGTCCGTCAGATTTACAGCATTTGACGCGCCAATCATCACCAGCATTGCAAAGGGCACATAAAATATGCCCAGATAGATTAATGTGTCTTTTAAGAAAGGGACTGCAACACCATACCGCAAACTTTCTGGTGACAGCTGAATGAAGATCAGGCTGGCCAGCAAGGCTGCGATCACCTGAAAGAACAGTTTCTGGCGGCCACTCAACCCGTCACTTGTTCGCCTTTTCAACTTCAGCCAGTCATCAGTCGCGCCAATTACGCCAAAGCTACTGGCAATCAGCAAAACCGGCCACAGATATTGATTGGATAAAGGGACCCATAATAAGCTGGACAGAGTGAAGCTACCTAGAATAAGCAGTCCGCCCATTGTGGGCGTGCCCGCCTTAGTCAGAATATGTGTTTCCGGCCCATCAGCGCGTATCGGCTGGCCCTCCGCTTGATGTTTTTTCAGCCAACTGATGAACTGTTCGCCGAACACTAGACACAGGATAAGGGCTGTGATTGTTGCACCCCCCGTACGGAAGGTTATATATCGGAATAAATTCAGTATTTTATAATCGTCAGCAAAAGCGAGCAGCAAATCAGGAAGCATGATGCGCCTCCGTGGCAG
>PBLM01000031.1 GCA_002721775.1 Rhodospirillaceae bacterium
GAAGGCATGTCTCTAACCAGAGCAGCTGTCTTTGCTGTTGGCGGTGTTATCTGTCTTGTTGCCGGAGCTGATGCCTTTGTCTGGTCAGGCGCAGAGCTTGCCAGAAGCTATGGTTGGTCAGAAGATGTCATCGGATTGACCATTGTTGCGGTTGGTACATCCCTCCCCGAGATCATTTCTTTGCTGGCCAGCCTGCAGCACAGGCGGCATGATGTTGCGCTGGGCAGTGTAGTGGGGTCAAACCTGTTTAACTTTACACTGGTTCTTGGGACGGCAGGTTTGAGCGGCGAACTGCCAGTCTCTGACCTGTCGGGCCAATTTATGATGCCTATTCTGATCG
The DNA here is from genome assembly GCA_002721775.1 of Rhodospirillaceae bacterium. The sequence continues at coordinate 341 of PBLM01000031.1, forward strand.
CCCTGACAGCCATTCTTGTTGTGTGTTCAACCTTAAATTATCCTCTTGGACGACGGTCTGGTTTTGTTTTTGTTGGATTTTATCTTGCCTTTCTAAGCCTAAATCTGAACATGTACAACGCATAGTTTTACACAAGTATGTTTATTTGCCTTATTTGAGTAGAAAAATTGTTATATTTGGGTTAAGAAAGGTAATTTTGCCTCTTGATTTATTTTAAGTTATTGTTTTTATTAAATCCTTGTAAATTGCCTAAAAATTAGGCTGTTTGTTCTGTTTCTTTGATTTCTGCGCGATTGAGGCTTGAAATCAGAACAACTCCACACAGTTATCCACAAGGAACGGGGATAAATTCAGACCAGCTTTTACTTAAAATCAGGCCAGACGATTCGCATAAACTGGCAAGCGGGGCCGCAAGCCAAGGCAACGCTTGAAACAAAAGAGCAAACAGACCATTATAGAAGTAGCGATGACTATATTACAAACCCCTTTTGAGCCCAAGACTAAGGATAAGGCCGACTGTAGGGTGGCTGAAACCGGGCCTGATTTCAGCCGCGGTCTGAAATATCTAAAGGCACAGGTCAAGACGCTGCCGCATCAGCCTGGTGTCTATCGGATGACAGGTGCAGATGGGGAAGCGCTATATGTGGGTAAGGCCCGGCATCTGGCGAGACGGGTCAGCAGCTATACCCACCCAAACAGATTGTCAAACCGGCTGGTGCAGATGGTTGCCCAGACCACGCATCTAGAAATAATCGTAACCGCATCAGAGGTTGAAGCCCTCCTGCTAGAAGCAAATCTAATTAAAAAGCTGCGGCCACGCTTTAATATCCTCTGGAAAGATGACAAGAGTTTTGCCCATATTCTGCTGACCAGTAATCACGATTTTGCACAGTTGACCAAACATCGGGGCCGCCAGAACCGGAAGGGGACGTATTTCGGTCCATTTGCTTCAGCCGGCGCGGTGAACCGGACCCTATCTGCGCTGTCCCGGGCGTTTTTATTGCGTACCTGTTCAGATTCCATGTTTGAAGCCCGGTCCCGCCCATGTCTGCAATATCAAATCAAACGCTGTTCTGCACCCTGTGTAGGATATGTCAGTAAGACTGATTATGCAGCACAAATTGCAGAAGCACAGGCCTTTCTGTCTGGCCGGTCAGATGAAATTCAACGCAGATATGCGCGTGCAATGCAAGCTGCGTCAGATACACTAGAGTTCGAGACCGCCGCGCTGTGGCGGAACCGGATCCGCGCTCTAACCGCCATTCAAGCCAATCAGGATGTGAACATGCAGGGGCTTGTAGATTGCGATATTATTGCTGTGCACCGTGCAGGTGGGCGGGCTGCTGTGCAGATTTTCTTCATCCGGGGTGGGGCAAATTTTGGCAACACCGCCTATTTTCCAAAAGACAAGGGGCGATCTGAGCCACTTGACTACCCCTCCACAGTTCAGAAAAATTCCGACCTAAGTGATGCTCATTTGGGTGAAAAAAATTTGGGTAAAACAGACCTAAACGATAAAGTTCAGGCAGATACAGACGCTAGCCTTGATGGTGCGGTTATTGCTGCTTTTATCAGCCAATTCTATGATGAACGTCTTGCCCCGAGACTGATCCTAGTCAGTGCTTTGCCAGATGAAACCAGCTTGCTTGCAGAGGCCTTGTCGCTGTCTACAGGTCAGAAGGTTGAGATCAGCCAGCCGCAGCGCGGGGCACGACGCAAGCTGGTTGAAATGGCACAGCGGAATGCTCAAGATGCGCTGAGCCGCAAGCTGGCAGAGACTAGCAGCCAGACTAAGCTATTGGCCGGAGTAGCTGATTTGTTTGCCCTCGAGGAGCCGCCCCAGCGAATTGAGATTTATGACAATTCCCATATTCAGGGCGCACAGGCTGTTGGCGGCATGGTTGTGGCTGGCACAGAAGGGGTTATAAAGTCAGCCTATCGCAAATTCAATATGAAAAAAGNCGGCCTCCATNGCGTGACGCAAGGAGATGATTTTAGTATGATGCGACAGATGATTTTCCGACGTTTTGAAAGGGCCTTAAAAGAAGACCCGGGGCGTGAGACCACAAGCTGGCCTGATCTTTTGCTGATTGACGGTGGCCGTGGCCAACTGAGTGCAGTAACCGGTGTAATGGACGAGCTGGGCCTTGATGATATTTGTGTTGTAGCTGTATCGAAGGGGNCAAACAGAAATGCCGGGCGTGAACAGTTTCATATGCGTAACAAAGAAAGCTTCACCCTGCCGCACAGTGATCAGGTGATGCATTATCTGCAACGCCTACGTGATGAGGCGCATCGCTATGCTATTGGCAGTCACCGCGCCCGCCGTACCAAACAGAGCTTAAAAAGCCCGCTTGATGGTGTGCCGGGCATCGGAGCAAAGCGTAAAAAATCCCTGTTGACTCATTTTGGGTCTGCCCGTGCAGTTGCCCGTGCCGGTGTACGTGATCTGCAGGCTGTCGATGGTGTATCGGAAGCGATAGCCCAGACTCTGTATGATTGGTTTCATGAAAAAGACACTTAAGCAGGGCTGGACGCCAGCCTAGAGCAACNATAAAAAGGATACTGTAAAGCAATAAATGATCCCAAACAGCCGGAAAAACAAGCCATTAATGAAACAGCATATTCCGAATTTTGTAACTTGTTTGCGGATCGTGTTGACGCCTATAATTGCGTTTGTACTCTGGCAGCCGCAGGAGAAGTGGCTGACAGCTCTTGGCCTGCTTTTATTCATTATCGCCAGTGCATCTGACTGGCTTGATGGTTATCTGGCCAGACAAATGAATATTGTCTCGCCTGTGGGCAGGATGCTGGACCCAATTGCTGATAAGCTGCTGGTGGCAGCCTGCTTNCTGGCACTGGCTGCAGGCCGCGTCGCTGATGCTGTGTTTCTGGTGCCGGCCCTGATTATCCTGATGCGTGAAATACTGATCTCGGGCCTGCGGGAACATCTGGCAGGCAATAAGGTGATTGTGCCGGTCAGCCTGGCCGCGAAATGGAAAACAGCTACGCAGATGACCGCTCTTGGTGTACTCATTGGCGCGCCAATTCTGGGTGGTACTAATAGGGTGATAGCTGAAACTGGCGGGATGGTCCTGCTATGGGTAGCCGCAGCCATGACGGTGCAGACTGGGGTTATGTATTTCCGGGCCGGCTCCAAACATATATAAGCTTGATAAAATTAGAGGCTATCTGCTGCCGACCATCCCTTTCATTTTGCCTACTCCGCAGCTATTTTGCTGCGTGAATCTTTTTTGATTTTTTATTAACCTGCCGCTTTCATTAGCGCTCAGCNANAGAGAAAATGGGTTGCAGGCAGAGTCTCAAGCCACTTCTTAAACAGACCTGTGTTGTGGGAGACGCTCNCTGAGCCAATGGCTGAAAAGCAGCCTAGTTTCAAATTAAGCGCAACTTGCCCAATGGAATCGGCCCTGCCACATATAACTGTGCTCTGTTCCTTCAGCTCGGCTTGTCTGCATAAAAGTTTTTAGTCTGGCTNCATGAGGTCAGCTAACCGCCGCCATTCACCAGTTTTGCNTAGCCGTTAACCAGCTCACGGGTAGTCTCTCCTGGTNTAAAGCGATAATCACCAATCTGTCGCACGGGCGTGACTTCAGCTGCGGTGCCAGTCAGGAAACATTCCGCTGCCTCTGCCATATCACTAGGCTGCATATGACGTTCGATAACCTTAATTCCTCTTGCCTTGGCTAAATCAATAACGGTTTGGCGTGTTATGCCATTCAGAAAGCAGTCCGGAGTAGGAGTATGCAAAGCGCCGTCCTTCATCAGAAAAAAAACATTCGCGCCTGTCGCCTCGGCAATGTATCCCCGCCAATCCAGCATCAGAGAATCCTGAAAACCCCTTTGTTCAGCAACATGTTTAGACAGGGTGCAGATCATATATAACCCTGCTGCCTTTGCATGAACCGGGGCTGATTCTGCTGATGGTCGCCGCCAGTCNGAGANATCTAGCGTGATGCCTTTCATTTTAACGTCGGGGTCAAAATAGCTGGGCCACTGCCAGGCAGCTACCGCCAAGTGGATTTTGGTTTCCTGCGCAGAAATTGCCATCATCTCGGAGCCACGCCAGCAAAAAGCCCGCACATAGCCATCAACAATATCATTGGCGGCTAGAACCTCATCCTTAATGCTGTCCATTTCTTTATCAGACACAGGCAACTCAAAATCAAGATAATGACAGGATTGACGAAGCCTTTTTGTATGTTCGCGCGATTTGAAAATATTACCGCNATAGGCNCGTTCACCNTCAAAGACCTGTGAGCCATAATGTAGAGCATGNCTCAGGGTATGGGTTTTTGCATTCCGCCAGTCCACCATCTCACCATTCATCCAGATTACACCATCTCTGTCATCAAACGGGATCAGTGCCATTACAGATATCTCCAAGTCGATTGTGTCATCCTGGCCAAAGACAAGCTGACAAAAGGTTACAAAGCTTCAAAAAATAGATTAAAAAACTAATATATTCGAATATTGTTTTTTTTTGGTAGCAGTTTTGTTATGATTGGTCAACATAGCTGACATAATTGACTAGGGGACTACTGTGTCGCCAGAAAATACGCCAACAGGAATTGTATCCCGCGTAAAATCCACTTCCATCTCCGGGGCAGCAGCACAGTCATCATCTGGACCACTAAAGGGACTGTATCTTCGCAAACAGGATTTGCGCCGAGGCATTGAATTGATGTTTTTTGCCTATCGCGATTTTACCGGCGAGGCTGACGAGNTCTTANCANANCTAGANCTGGGACGAGCTCATCACCGGGTGATTTATTTTGTTGGNCGGCAGCCAGGAATGAGCGTATCTGATTTNCTTGCTATNTTAAAAATNACNAANCANAGCCTGTCCCGCGTGTTAAGCCACCTGATTGAAACGGGCTATATTGAGCAGACACAAGGAGCGCGAGATAAACGTCAGCGCCTTTTGTCCCTGACTAAAAAAGGCGCTGCGTTGGAGGAGAAACTTACCGAACTGCAGTGTCGCCGGTTTGCCGCTGCTTATTCTGCTAGAGGTGGAACTGCGGTAGACGGCTTTGTAAAGGTCCTGAGCAGCCTTCTGGATGATGAGATTCGCGCCGATTTGCGACAGCAATATCCAGATCATATTGACTGATGGCAGGACAGGCAGATATGTCAGCAGCGCATATTCTGATCATTGACGATGATGAACGACTTCGGGATCTGTTGCAACGGTTTCTTTCTGAAAGTGGATTTCTAGTCACTGCAGCAGGCAGTGCAAAAGAAGCCCGAGCCTTTCTAGTTGGCACCCTGTTTGATCTGCTGGTTATTGATGTGATGATGCCAGAAGAGACCGGCACACAATTTNTGGAAGACCTNCGCAAGCGATCAGCTGTNCCGGCGCTGTTCCTGACCGCGATAAATGAAACAGAGGACAGGATTGCCGGGCTAGAAACAGGGGCAGATGATTATATTGCCAAACCATTTGAACCTCGTGAGTTGATACTTCGCATCAAGAGGATTTTAGCACGTCAGGAGCTGGCGGAAAGGCCCAGCCTGGTGCAGTTTGGCCTGTTCAGCTATGATACAGACAGGCAGATTCTGATGGAAGACGGGCTTCGCGTGCATATCACCACAGCAGAACAGGATTTGCTGCATTGTTTTACGGCTGCCCCAAATGTGGTACTTTCCCGTCAGAATATTTCGGACAGCCTTAAGGGTCGGATGAATGGCCGGTCAATTGATGTGGCCGTAGCCCGCCTACGCACAAAACTTGAACATGATCCCCGTTTCCCTGTATTCTTGCAGACTGTGCGTGGAAAGGGTTGGATGTTGCGAACAAACTGAGGCGCGACCAGTTTTATAAACTCGCATATCTATAAGATAAAGGATAGGTCATGCAATTCCGCTCCTATATGCCAAAAACCCTTTTTGGGCGTATGTTAGGAATTATTTTGGTGCCGATGATTCTGGTTCAGATTGTCACCGTCTTTATCTTTTATGAACGACATTGGGATTCAGTTACACGACAGATGGCCAGTAGTTTAGCCGGAGAAATTGACCATATTGTGCGTCAGACCGGCAGGCAACCTGATGATAAACAATTGGAATTAGTGCGCACTAGTGCGCAGAGAGATTTTGGATTTGCTGTGATTTTCAGCAACGGGGCGATCCTTGACCTAACAGGTCCACAGGTCAAACAAACCGGCTATGCTGCAAAAATGCTAGCTGAAAATCTTAATAGAAGGCTGAATTTTCCATGGCTAGCTGACTTGGACAGTGCAGCAGACTTGATTGCCATTGATGTTCAATTGGCCAATGGGGTGCTTCGCATCCTAGCAGGCAGGAAGCGGATTTTATCATCAACAACTTGGGCATTTCTNGGCTGGACAATGGGCTCCTCAATAATATTATTCTGTATCGCACTGGTCTTTATGCGAGCCCAGATCAGGCCTATTAGGCAGTTGGCTAACGCCGCCCGCCAGCTAGGGTTGGGCCGCGAGACAGATGACTGGCAATTAAGCGGAGCAAAGGAAGTTAGGCTNGCCGGGCGTGCCTTCCAGGCCATGCGACACAGAATTACTCGACAGATGAGTGAACGCACCGCCATGCTGGCTGGAGTCAGCCATGACCTGCGTACACCGTTAACTCGTATGCGCCTGCAAACAGCTCTGATGCCTCAATCAGAGGAGACAGCCGCACTCGATGAAGATATCTCTGAGCTAGAACAAATGATTGATGGCTATCTTGCCTTTGCCAAAGGCGAGGGGAGAGAAAAATCTGTAAGGGTGGAGCTAGACCAAATACTAGAGCAAATGATTAATCAATATGGAAAGCTTAAAATTGGCCAGCTAGTTTGGCACACCCCAGAAACAGACGTTCCCAAAATGGAAGTGCGTGTACAAGCCATGCGACGTGCGCTCGATAATTTAATCAGCAATGCACTTCGTTATGCTGATTTTGCAGAAATCAGACTGAAGGTCCGTAATGATAATCTATACATTTTTATCGATGACAACGGCCCAGGNATTCCNCCTGANCAGCGTGCAAATGCANTAAGACCATTTGTGCGGTTGGAAGGGTCGCGCAATAGAGAAACGGGCGGCACTGGCCTTGGCCTAGCGATCGCGCATGATATCATCCTTAGCCATGGCGGCGAGCTAACACTGAAAGACTCTCCGCTGGGTGGTCTGCGCGTAACCATCCTGCTACCGGTATGAAAATNTCGATAAAGTTTAGCTTAATCAGTGCATAGGTGCGCCATCAGGTACAGGGCGTTCCGGGGTCAGTAGTACAATAGCACCATTTGCATCTGACAAGCCGAGGGTGAGTACTTCTGACATGAACGGGCCGATCTGACGCGGCGGAAAATTCACCACAGCCATAACCTGACGCCCTTGCAGACTGTTGGCATCATACAGATCTGTTATCTGAGCTGAGCTTTTCTTCGTGCCGATATCCCCCCCGAAGTCAATGGTCAGTTTCCAAGCAGGCTTGCGGGCTTCTGGAAAATCTTCTACCGCGATAATTGTGCCGACGCGGATATCCACATCCAGAAACTGGTCAAAGCTGATCTCTGGTTTTGCTGCTGTCATGATACTTGCCTTATACCCAGTTCAGAACGTTGCATAATCTTCCTAGCATCAGGAATTTTTATATTTCTGCTTTTAAATGGTTCTTGTTATTACAATTGAGGAGCGGCGGCATCATTCAGATCAGCAGNATCAAGTATACGAAAAGATACCGCCCATTCCGCTGCCCGCCGCAGCTCTTTATCTAGGCTGCTCAGGGTCAACGACAGATCAGCTGTGTCATCAGACTGCCAAACGGGCCGCACCTGCAGCAGCACAATCATAATGCCCTTAATCCGGGCCTGACGCCGCCAGCCGGTGACCTCATCACCACATAAGGACAGTAGGCGATCTGTCATATCTGAGAGCCTAGCAAACAGACAGGCTGCTAATACAGGATTGTGCTGTGCAGCGCGGTGCACTGCCCGCATCTGCACCCGCAAAGGAGCATAAAGTTCAAACCGGCTGATCAGCCCTTCCAGCAGTTTTTCATGTACAGATGCCCCAGGTGCATCCGCAAAATCATCGGCAGACTGGCGAAGCGTGGCTGTATCCAGCGCATGCAGAGCGGCCAGTAAAACAGCTTCTTTGTTCGCATAACGGACATACAAATCTGTGATAGNCAGCCCGGCTTCATCAACTAATTGTTCTAAGCTGACAGCGCTAAACGGCTGCTGGTCAAGCGCAGACCAAAGCGCCGCAAACAGTGCCTTGTCCATTCGGTCAGCTNCAATATGGGAAAAATCTGTCATCACACTGTCCTTTAAAGCACCTTTTTATAGTAGGGCTTTGTCATTATCTGTGTTGTTCACCTGATATGGTAGCATTTTNCCTAATTGTCCAGTTCTCTGCCCCTGTCACGGGCCGCTCGCAAAGCTCGGTCGAAGACAGGCTGCAGCCCATCATCTGCCTGCAGCAAAGCGAGAGCAGCTGCAGTGGTTCCACCTTCAGAAGTAACATTGCGGCGAAGCTGGCCTGCCTCTGTGGTTGGTTCAGCAGCCATTAGCGCCCCTGCTCCGCTGACCGTCTGACGGGCCAGGTGAACAGATAGTTCCTTCGGCAATCCCAGNTTCTCGCCTGCGGCAGCCATTACTTCAGCGAGCAAAAACACATAGGCGGGCCCTGAGCCAGACAGCGCCGTAACCGCATCCATCAAGGTTTCATCTGCTATATCAACAACATCACCAACCGCGCCCATCAGCTGCCGGGAGATGTTTATCATTTTCGGCGGCACATCATGCGCGGCATATAAAGCTGAAATCCCTTGACCAATGGCTGCCGGAGTATTTGGCATCACCCGCAGCCAGCGGGCAGGTCGGCCCAGCTGGACCGTCAGACGGGCTGTTGACAGGCCCGCAGCGATAGATAGAAAACAGGTTTTCTCATCCCCCAGGCCAGAGAGGCTGGCTAAAACAGATGCCATCATCTGCGGCTTCACCGCCAGAATCACAAGATCAGGGTGATAGCTAGTTTCCAGTTCATACAGCTGGTGCAGGTAGCGTGTTGCTTTGTGCTTCGGTGGGCCGTTAAGGGCAGGGTCAATTACTGTGAATACCGCCTCAAGCTGGCTGTCCTGCTGCCAGCCTGCCAATAGCGCTGTTCCCATTTTTCCGCATCCAATCAGGCAGATTTCCATCACGTTCACCCTTCTCTGTTAAGCAACGGTTCAGATCTGCGCCCCTTAAGCTCTAACACCGGCAGAATAGCTTTTGCGCACAGCGCAAAGCAAGTGTTCTTGTCAGTAAGCAATAAAAGGCAGAAGGCAGTCTCAGGCCTGGCCAGCAACCGGAGCCATAATCAGGCCTGCAGATGACGCTAGCCGATCAGGGGCAAAGACAATCTGGGCAAAAGCAGGAGCAGCTTGTTCACACTGGCCCAGCAGAATATCGACTACATCTTCAATCTGCTCAGGCGTGGCCCCACCAGCCCCGCGAAGCGACAGCACATAATAAAGCTGAACCTCACGCTCGTCAGAGGATAGCCGGAAGTGGCCAAGGAACAAATGATCGTTTAGATCAGACAGCAGTGTTTTCAAATGCACCGTCGGCACATCGTCAAACAGTAGATCAAGCATGACATTCACACGCAGAACCTGCAAGTCCTCCTGCCAGTCAACTCTCAGCTGATACTGGCCCCAGTGACCAGGAACATCTACGACTACACCATCAGCATGAGTCTGTTTTAAAAACCAGTCCTGCTTAACCACAAAACGGGCCACAAGCTCAATCGGGTTACCCAGTTCGGAAAAATCAGCAGTAGATCTGTCTATCATTCTCAAGCTCTTTGGCATCAATTGGTCCGATGCGCAGAAGCTGGGCGGACAGAACAAGTGACCAGTCAGTCGCATCAATTCTGATGAACATGACAAACTGGCCAGATGAATTCAACACAAAATATAGGGGTTTTGAGGAATTACTAACACAGGTTCTTGTGTTTTTTTCGAAAAATCAAGCATTCGCAACGAGTCGATAATGATCAGTCTGCTGTTGTCTTTTTTGTTGATTTAGTCTTTGCAGGACGGGCGGGTTTAGTTTTTGTCTTCACCGAAGGCTTTGCCAGAGCATCGATACGGGCCTCCAGTAAAGTGATTCGCGCCGCAAGTGCCTCTATCCGACTGAGGGCGGCATCAAAATCCTCACGTGGAACAGTTCCATAGACAGCGGCTTGCCGATCTGCACGTCCAGCCCGAATTACATCCATTTCAGCACGCAGACTGCCTAATGCAGAGGCAGCGCCATTGGCAACCTGAGCGAAGTCAAGAAAAAGATTAGAAGCCGTTTTGCGTGTCTGTTTCATCATTTAGCTCTTTCATGTGGAAGACGAACCTTGTAAGGATGGCCTGTCTTACATTGGTACAATTACCCTCATGTGGACATTTAGCGCAACCTCACACATAAATAGATTAGCAGGACTGAACTGCTTGCCTAACCTTACCTGTTATATAGCATGCTAGTGAGGAATGCCAATATCTGAATAACAGGCCAGACATGTTATTAAGGCTAGGCCTGAGTTTTNCTTTTTACTGGATGCGTTAAGAAATGACCGAAACCTTATTCAACTTTCCCGAGATCGACCCTGTCGCCATTGCCCTNGGGCCGTTGCAGGTCAGATGGTATGCGCTAGCATATGTGGCAGGGCTGATGGGCGGCTGGTGGTTGATCCGCCGCCAGATCAGGGCCGGTCTGTCTGTTCTGGACAGCAACCAGTTGGACGGGTTAATGAATGCTAGCCTTATTGGGATTCTGGCAGGTGGACGGCTGGGCTATGTTCTGTTTTACAATCCGGCAGCTTATTTGGCAGCGCCGCTGGATATTCTGAAAGTCTGGGAAGGTGGCATGTCTTTTCATGGTGGACTAGCTGGCGTGATTCTAGCGATCTTATGGTGCGCACGCCTCTACCGGCTGAGCCCGCTGGCAATTGGTGATGAGGTCGCACTAGTTACCCCTTTGGGGCTGTTGTTCGGCCGCCTGGCGAATTTCATTAATGGTGAGCTGTATGGTCGGGTCACAGATAATGCGCTGGGGATAGTGTTTCCCGGGGGTGGCCCACTGCCGCGGCATCCAAGCCAGCTGTATGAAGCAGGCCTTGAAGGGCTTTTGCTTCTAATCATAGTCTGGTCTATGCGCCGCTGGCAGACAGCGAAAGGGCTTGGCCACGGCCTGATCTTGAGCTGTTTTCTGAGTTGTTATGGTCTGGCCCGATTTGGAATTGAGTTTGTGCGTGAGCCTGATGCCCACATTGGCCTCTTTGCTACAGACCTGTTTTCAGACGGCCTGACCATGGGCCAGCTTTTGTGTCTGCCAATGATCGCGGTAGGCATATTCGGCCTTTTCCGATGTTCAAAGCTTAGACTAGCATGAGCCCTGCTGACCGTCTGAAGGACCAGATCATAAAAAAGGGTCCGCTTCCGCTAGAACTGTTTTTAGACATGGTGATGAACGCAGCTGATGATAGCTATTATTCCAATGCTGACCGTTTTGGCGAACAGGGTGATTTTATTACCGCCCCTGAAATCAGTCAGCTGTTTGGTGAAATTTTGGCCGCATTTCAGGCCTGGCTTTGGGAAGTATCAGGCAATCCTGATGCAGATGAGATGGTGATTTTTGAGGCCGGGCCGGGCCGAGGCACTTTGTTTGGGGATATGCATCGCAGCTGGTGCCAGATTTGCCCGCAGATGGCTGCTGCACCAGTCACCTTTCTAGAAACCAGCCCCTATTTACGCAGTGTGCTCACCAGCCGCTTCAGCGGGCTGGATATTTATCTGACTGACACTGCGGACAGTTTACCTGAAGTACCTTTATTTGGGGTTGCAAATGAATTTTTTGACGCGCTGTCGATCCGCCAGGCTATTAAGCAGGACCAGGGATGGGTCTGGCGGGCGGTTGGGCTTGANAAAAACCAGTTTGTCTTTTGTGACGGACCAGCCCTGCACCCCGATGAGATGCGGCAGCATAAACTGGCTGCTGACGCGCCGTCGGGCAGCGTGGCAGAGTTCAGCCCAGCATCAGAGGCTGTAATGGCAAAACTGGCCCGGCATGTGGCACGCTTCGGGGGTGGCGTGCTGATCTGTGATTACGGCAAGGCAGGCCGACAAGATGACAGTCTGCAGGCGGTGCGAGCCCATAAAGTGGTGCCGGTTTTAGAAAGACCTGGGCTGAGCGATATTTCTCATATGGTTGATTTTTCGGCACTGGCCCGCTGTGCAGAGACACAAGGCGCGCGGCTCGTTGGGCCTGTGGAACAGGGCCGTTTCTTAAGTGAGCTGGGCATTGAGAAGCGGGCAGAAGCGCTGCGACTCAAGGATAACCCTAAAAGAGACAGAGCACTTTCCGCTGCGCTTGACAGGTTGTGTGCACCGCAGCATATGGGCGGGCTGTTTAAAATTGCCGTGCTGATACCTGCTGGCGAAGGGCTGCCAGCCGGCTTTGCAAGTTTGNGCGAAAAAAACCTACAGCCAAACGACGAGAGGAACGGATGATTAAGCAGCAGACTTGCCCGGACGGGCTGGTTTATTACAGACATAAGGCGTTGGAACTTGCCGGTCTGCAGCATGGGTTTTTCACCCGAAGGGGCGGCCTTTCCACAGGTTTGTATGACAGTTTAAATTGCGGACTGGGATCAGATGATGATATCGAATTGGTGCAAGCTAACAGAGGCCGTGTTGCCGCTGCCATGGGACTTGAGCTGACACAGATGGCGGGACTATATCAAATTCACAGCCCAAACTGCGTGACCCTCACTTGTCCTGGCCCCTACACAACCCGACCACAAGCAGACTCTTATGTCACCGCTCTAGCCGGCACCGGGCTGGCTATTCTGACAGCAGATTGTCTGCCGGTATTGTTCTGTGACCCAAGGGCGGGCGTTATCGGTGCCGCACATGCAGGCTGGCGTGGGGCTATGGCCGGCGTTATCGAAGCTACGGTCGTCGCAATGGAGAGCCTAGGTGCAGCGCGAGATCACATCGTAATGGTGATCGGTCCAGGTATCCGCCAGACCAGCTATCAGGTCAGCCTAGAAATGAAAGTGAAGGTAACTGCCCAGCATGAGACAGCGAAAACTTGTTTTACCGTGGATCCCACCGCCCCGGAAAAATGGCTGTTTGATCTGCCAGGCTTTGCCTTGCAGCTTGGCGCGAAAGCTGGCCTCAGCCAGATGTATGATTGCGGGCTGGATACCTATGACAAGCATGAGCTGTTTTTCAGTCATCGCCGCGCTACCCATCAGGCAGAACCTGATTCAGGCCGCCTGATCTCTGTGATNACACAGAGTTAGCGAGAAGAAAGGGCGGAAGTTATGCCGCATTTATGGATATTTTTAGTATTTCTGATGGTTGGGCTGGTCGCCTCTTGCGTGATAGTGTGAGGAGGCGCCCCCCTTTTTTGCCTTGCGGTGAGCGGNTCAGATTGCTATCACAAAACGANGCCCGTTCAGCCAATGGTGTTGTGCAAACAGGTTCGTGATGCCCTAGAGGTCCCATCTAACAAATAACAGGCTTCTGCGATGAAGATCATGTCCGGTAATTCNAATCGCCCTNTGGCTGAGGCTATCGCCGCTTATCTTGATATGCCGCTAACAAGAGCCGATGTGAAACGCTTCGCTGATATGGAAGTATTTGTCGAAATTCACGAAAATGTGCGGGGTGAAGATGTGTTTGTGGTGCAGTCCACCTCCTACCCGGCAAATGATAATGTGATGGAACTGCTGGTCACGCTGGATGCACTGCGCCGAGGTTCTGCCCGTCGCGTGACAGCCGTGCTGCCTTATTATGGTTATGCGCGGCAGGATCGTAAATCAGGTCCGCGTACACCAATTTCTGCCAAGTTGTTGGCGAACCTGATTACAACGGCAGGAGCTGACCGTGTACTGACAATTGATTTGCATGCCGGCCAGATTCAGGGCTTTTTTGATATCCCCACCGATAATCTGTTTGCCGCTCCTGTGTTCACTGNNGACCTGAAAGAAAAATACAAAAANGGTAATCTAATAGTAGTCAGTCCTGATGTTGGTGGGGTGGTCCGTGCACGAGCGCTGGCCAAACGGGTGAATGTCGACCTTGCCATCATTGATAAACGCCGGCCGGAAGCTGGTGTGTCTGAAGTGATGAATATCATTGGTAAAGTAGATGGCCGCCATTGTGTAATGGTTGATGATATTGTCGACTCAGGCGGCACCTTATGCAACGCTGCCAAGGCCCTGATAAATGCTGGTGCGCTGAGTGTAGATGCTTATGTAACGCACGGAGTTTTGTCTGGTGGAGCAGTTTCACGCATCGCGTCAAGCCCGCTGTCATCGTTGGTAACAACAGACTCGATACAGGCCACAGAAGCGATGCGGGTAGCCAGAAATATTCGGCAGATTTCAATCGCCCCATTGCTGGGCGAAGCGATTCTGCGAATCAATGAGGAAAAGTCTGTCTCCAGCTTGTTCCAATAGGCTCAGAAGCGCATGCGCAGCAGCGATTTTACTTGATATTTCCCCCTAATCAGCTTAAAGAAAATCCAAAGTGTGACTTGCACCCCTGGAGGCAAGAGCGCCTGTTTTTTAACAAATGAAAACAGAAGGACAACAACAATGTCAGAAAACATATCAATTGACGCAAATCTGCGTTCTCGGGTCGGTAAGGGGTCCGCCCGTGCGGCACGCCGCGCAGGCAGGATTCCCGCCGTTATCTATGGCGATAAAAAAGCACCACTCAGTATTGAGATGGAAGAGCGGGTGGTCCGCAAAGTGATTCACGAGCCAGGCATTTTCGGTCGCTTATTGGAGGTTAATGTCGAGGGCGAAACCACAACCGTGCTGACTCGTGATATTCAGATGCACCCTGTTACAGATGAGCCGCTGCATCTTGATATGCTGCGAGTTGGCAAATCATCAAATGTTGCTGTTGGTGTGCCTGTTGAATTTATCAATCATGAAAAATCACCTGGACTAAAGCTTGGCGGCGTGCTTAACATTGTCCGTTTTGAGGTCGAGCTCAACTGTCCGGCAGGGAATATTCCTGAGAAGATTGTGGTTGACCTGGATGATGTTAAAATTGGGGATTCAATCCATATAAGCGCAATTACATTGCCAGAGGGTGTCACCCCTACCATTACCGACCGTGACTTTACTGTTGCCACCCTGCAGTCACCAGGCGGTGGTGTGAAAAATGAAGATGAAGACGACGAAGAGAGCGCAGCAGATGGTGAAGAGGAGACAGCAGAAGCCAGCGGGGAATAAGCCTCTCCTATAAATAGGCTGCAGAGCCACTATGCATCAAAGACCAGACGTTAACAGTTCGTCTGGCCTTACCTTATCCTTTACGATAAAGAAGAGTCACCACAAAGAAGAGGACAGAGAATGCTGTGGGTAGGTCTGGGAAATCCAGGACGAAGTTATGCCAGCAACCGGCATAATATTGGTTTTATGGCACTTGACCGGATTGTTCGTGATCACAGCTTTTCTGAATGGAAAATAAACACTTCATCTGCGGTCAGCGAAGGC
>PBLM01000032.1 GCA_002721775.1 Rhodospirillaceae bacterium
CACCTGTTGGAATTAAGTCTTTGTCGACAGCGAGATACTGGTCAGCGTTAACCTGTAATTTATGGCCATGCATATCTGACCTACCCGTCAGATTAAAATAGTTGTGCAGGGCAAGATTACAGACGGTTGATGCGTCTGTTCGTGCACGTAGTTCTGCAGAAAGCGCATCATCAGACTTGAGCTGCCATCTAAGCTCAATCTGCAATCGTCCGGGAAAGCCCATATGACCATCAGGCAGAACCAGTGCAAAAATCACACTGTCAGTATGAAATTCAACAATGTCCCATATTTGCTTTCCAGTGCCCGCCTGCCCACCATGTAAGGTGTGGCGACCACGGAAAGTGTGGTCCAACTGAAACTCTTTACCCTCGATGGATAGATGGCCATTTGCAATCCGGTTGGCAGAGCGGCCAACTGTTGCCCCTATATACCCCCCTGCGGTCTCATAAGCAAAAACATTGTCAAAACCCAGAACAAGTGAAGTAACATATCCAGCAAGGCGCAGCTCCTGCAATATACCGCCATAATCCAAGACATGAGCTGTTAGATTACCGTTGGTCAAGATAACGCGCTGAACATTGTCACCTGATTGTGTCTGACCAAAATTCTCAATCATCTTTTCGCATATGTTCTGATCTGTCTGCAGCAGGCGTGTCTGACCACATACTGACTTTAACTCCGATAGGTGATGATTTCAGTTAAAATTTCAATCAGGGTGCGGCTATCGCTGAAATCAGGTGCCTTGCCCTCCCGCACTGCCTTCACAAATGCCTCAACCATCAACTGATAATGGTCACATGGCTCAAAGGTGACCGTTTGTCCCGGTCCAAGCAAGCTGTCCTTACCGGCGGAAACATGAGCCCATCTGGCAGTTGTCACTTCCGGCGGGTTAAAAGGTACATCCAGCTGAGCCCATCCATCTGTACCGACAACTCTAACCAGTTGAGACAGGCTTGCGGCGCTGGACACGCTAAAATTTGCCGTCCTACCATCTCCAAATTCAAGAAGTGCGGTTGCTGATTGTTCAACATCCAAATGCTGTTCAGCCCGAAAAGTGGCTGAAAGCAGCCTCGGCGTTGTGCCAAAGATACGTAAGCCAGCCAGCACGCAGTAGCAACCGATATCCCAAACAGGTCCACCGCCCCAGGCAGCGATATTGCGGATGTTCCCTTCTGGTTGCGGTGGATATGAAAATTGTGCAGATAAATGATAATGCGCACCGATATTCAGCTCGGTCAGCCAGTCCCATTGTGGATGATGCCGAACCATGAAGGCTTCATAAATATAACAGCCGGTCTGCGCAGAAGTGCGTTCAAGCTGGCCAATCTCCTCAATGCTCAACGCCATCGGCTTTTCGCATAAAACAGCTTTTCCAGCTTCCATTGCACGCACAGACCAGGGCACATGCAAATGATTGGGCAGAGGTATATAAACAGCTTCCACCTTAGGGTCTGCAAGCACATCCTCATAACTTCCAGTTTTTACACCTTGCCAGATATCGTCACTTACTGATGCCAATTCATCGCGTCTGCCCAAATGTACAATGTCGCAACCCGCTTTTCGCAGCGCTGGAACCAGTTTTTCACGGGCGATTTTTGCATCTCCCAAAATACCAAAGCGCAAATCAGTCCTCCATCATCAGCCGGTTTAAAGGAAATTTAACGCTGCGCGTTGTTTTGGAAAGCGTAGGATGAATTTGCAGGTTGGTAAAGAGAATGTAGCTCTGTACTTAAGCATATAATGGTATTCGCTGACATCTTGCCCTTGAGACAGCCTGTCATTCAGATCTGTTTTTTGCTAGCAGATATATTTTTTTCAAGAGCTTGTTTAAAGCGTGCCCGATCTGAAGTCGAGAAAGAGCGGCCAACCCCCATTTTTGCCATATCAAGCGGTTGCGCTGCACGCAAATCAGCCATTAAATCTCGGCTGGCAAGCTGATTACCAATATTCTGTGCGGATAATTCTGACCCATCAGGCCGCAGCACAAAAGCCCCTGCCTTGATTACCTCTGCTGCCAGCAGTATATCGTTTGTTATTACCAGATCACCATTATCAACTTTGTCTGCGATCCATTTATCTACTTCATCAGGTCCCTTTGACACGTATTTCATGTCAACAAGGGCATGCGGATAGGGCCGCACCCCGCCATTTGTGACCATGACCAGCCTGACCTGATGGCGTAAAGAAATATCGATGGCCTCCTGACGTACAGGACAGGCATCAGCGTCAATATAGATTATCTCG
Source organism: Rhodospirillaceae bacterium (assembly GCA_002721775.1). The sequence goes on from PBLM01000032.1 coordinate 2,245, forward strand.
ACCTCCTTTGTTGCTTATGGTTCCACTCTATTGTTGAAGACAGTCAAATAATGACGCATACAAATATTATGTTTGAACTTGATCATAGACTTAATGAAGATAGCGAATTCATTGCGGATTGGGGAGTGTTTTCCATTCGCCTGATGAAAGATGAACGATTTTTCTGGCTGCTGATTATACCCCGACTACCAGATGTTACGGAATGGCATGACCTGTCAGGCGAACAGATAAAAGCGCTTAATAAATTAATTTTATATCTTAGCAAAAATATAAAACTTATTGATAAAGCAGATAAAATAAATATTGGCGCTCTAGGGAATATTGTTAGCCAATTCCACCTTCATCTGATCGCACGCCACCATGAAGATGCCGCATGGCCTGGTCCTGTCTGGGGGGCGGGAGATGCTTTGCCTTTGTTAGCAAACACACAACATTTCCGAAAAAAAACCGTTCGTCAGCTGTTAGCGGATTTCTCCATCCGTCCCTAATCCACGGTCCTTCTATGCGCGAATAAGTAGCAGACCCTTCTATCCGCAATTGGCCATTTCCATCGGAGTGTACTATGCCTGTTACTATCCATTGGTTTCGTTCTGACCTGCGCTTGTTTGATAATCCTGCACTGACTGTAGCTGCGGATTCTGGACAAGTAATTCCCATTTACATTTTGGAAGAAGAAAGAAAGAAAAATAAAGGGCAAACAATTTCCGGGTTGCAACAAACCCATACAATGGGCGCAGCAACAAAGCTCTGGCTACATCATGCACTTTCCTCTCTTCATGCTGACTTACAGGGCAATCTTATCTTCAGATGTGGAAACGCAGACCGCATATTAAAAGAACTTATCGATGAAACAAGCGCTCAACAGGTAACGATGACACGGCGCTATGCGCCGCAAGAGTCAGAGAGAGACGAAAACATCAGACAGAAATTACAAGAAAAAGGCGTTAAGGTTACCATCGAAACTGGAAATCTGCTCTGGGATCCTGAACAAATCACAAAACTGGACGGCACCCCTTATAAGGTGTTTACTCCCTTTTACCGGCGAGGATGCCTAGCCGCAAATCCACCTCGCCAACCGCTGCCCCGGCCGAATATAAATTTTTACAAAGAAAAAGAGATCAGCAGCCTGACAGTTGATAAATTGCACCTGAAACCTTCTCTGAATTGGACAGATGGATTAGCTTCACAGTGGGACATTTCAGAATATGGCGCACAAGCCGCGCTTCAACAATTTATTTTATCAGCTGAACCAAATGGGTTAAGTGGTTATGCCGAGGGCCGGAATTTTCCGTCTAGGGCAGCAACATCTAGGCTGTCTCCATATCTGAAATTTGGGCAAATTTCACCTCACCAAGCTTGGTATGCCGCTGATGGTCATTTCAATTCTTCAGATAAAAATCTGGATATGTTCCGCTCAGAACTTGGATGGCGAGAATTCTCCTATCATCTTTTGCATGCTAACCCACAACTGAAAACAACGCCGTTGCAGAAAAAATTTTCTCATTTTCAATGGTTAAACGAACCTCAACATCTTCGAGCCTGGCAGACAGGACAAACAGGCTATCCGATCATTGATGCTGGCATGCGTGAGCTGTATCAGACAGGGTATATGCATAATCGAGTTCGAATGATCGTGGGTTCTTTTTTAGTCAAAAACCTACTTCTGGATTGGCGACATGGTGAGGCCTGGTTCTGGGATTGTCTTTTTGATGCAGATGCTGCCTCGAACACAGCCAGCTGGCAATGGATTGCGGGATGCGGCGCTGACGCTGCGCCCTATTTCCGTGTCTTTAATCCTATAACGCAGGGACATAAGTTTGATTCTGACGGCAAATATACACGCCATTTTGTACCTGAATTAGCAGATATGCCATCTAAATATTTGTTTAATCCATTTGACGCGCCAGCAGATGTTCTGCAACGTGCAGGCGTTTCGCTGGGCAAGTCATATCCCTATCCGCTTGTAGATGTAAAAGTGTCGCGTCTACGTGCTCTTGAACATTTTGCAGCTTTGCCAAAGGGTACATCATCAGACATGTGACTTGGTTACTTTACGACCAGCTTGGCCATGAACTGAGTAGCTTAAATGCGGCTGATAAAGCTGTTTATTTTGCACTGATATCTGAGTTTCAAACTAAGACTGGGAAAATTATGTCTCAACTTCAAATAGCGTTTACAAACTCTAATTTGTCAGTCAACCAGCTAAAATTTTAAAAACATAGTGTTCATATAAAATTCTAGGTTAATAGAACAAGAAAGAAAAACTATAAAATGGTGTTTTCGTTTATAAATTTTTCAGCCGAACCAAAAATCAAAGCTTTACGTTCAGGCTTCATCCTCTCGAGCATTCTAGTTTGGAATGCCAATCTCGGGTTATTTTGATAAAAATTTTTATGCTTTTCGATAAAACGCCAATATAAACCGTCAACCGTATCGCACCAAATACCTTTTGGGTAATTACTCATTTTCATCATGTAGTTTGAGCTGCATGTGTAAGGCTTAGTTGACATTAAACCACCATCTGAATACGTCGCCATTCCAAAAACATTTGGAACCATCACCCAATCTGATGAGTCGATATACATTTCCATAAACCACCTGTAAATAATCTCTGGATTAATCTCACATAGATTCATCAAATTACTAATTATCATAAGCCTGGGAATATGATGGTTATAACCGTCTATTAACGCGGATTTTATGCAATCATCTAAAGGCACTATTCCAGTTGTTCCGTCATACCAACTTTCACTAAGTTTGCGTTTGTGACCCCAAAAATTTATCCTTTGTTGTTCCTCTCCTTTTATTTGATAAATGCCTCTAATAAATTCTCGCCAACCAAGTATTTGACGAATATATCCTTCTACCGAATTAATAGGGGTGTTGTTACGTTCATAAACTCGCAGTATTCGTTCTATCACCTCCTTTGGAGTTATGAGTCCGAGATTTAAAAATGGACTTATGCAACTGTGAAACAAAAAGTTTTCACCCTGTCTCATGGCATCTTCATACACACCAAAGTCGTTCAACCTAGTTTCTAGAAACTCGTCAAGGTGTCGCTCAACAGCCATTCTTTGAACTGGAAACCAAAAATTTTCTAGCCTACCAGGATGTCCTGAGAAGTTCGCTTCAATAATTTCTATCACCTTATTGTGATATTTTGATACTTTTGGATGTTGAAAACTAGGTATTTGAATATTGTTAGGTATCCGTTTCCTGTTATCTTCATCAAATGACCATTTGTTTCCTTCAGGTTCTAAGTCATCATCTACAAGAATTTTAAACTCTTTCCGGAGATGTTTATAAAAGTTTGCCAACCTGAATGTCTTATTTTTTCCATAAATTTTTGAAAATTCTTCACGTGAAAACATAAACATTGGGGATTTATGGAAGCTTACTTTTACATTTTTTGAAGCAAAAAATTGGTTTACATCAGTTTCAAAAGGTTTGTCCTCTATTTCAAAAAAGTTGATTCGTTTGATTTGATTTTTCAAAATAAAATCGTAAAGAAATGAAACATAATCAATCGAATTATCTCTCTGTTCCAATTCAAAGTACGAGACTTCAATACCAGCTTGTCTTAGTTCATCCCTATATTCTCTCATAGCTGTGAGGAATAGGTAAATTTTTAACTTATGATGTTTTTCATAGGTGCAAAGTCCGAAATCTTCAGCTATAAAAACATGATCACATCCATGTGACTTCAAAACACCTGGTTTAAAAAGCTGATTGCCTAAAATTACAAAAGTGTTTTTTGCCATAATTTGCTAACTGAAATTAGAAATCAAAAAATTTAATAGGCTTCAGCGCTAACAAACACTGTAGAAAAGAAAACAAAGCCTTAAAAAAAATTAGTGTGTTTAGCGCCCAGTTCAACTTGTTGCATCTAGTTCTATCATTTAGAGGCCTTCTAAATCACAAGCGGAAGCGTTTTTCAATCCATTTTGGATCTACGCAGAATTTACTTTTTATTACACCAACATGATGTAGCAACATAGTTTGATAGAATTCATTCAAATTTTACCAAAAAATAAATGACCGTATATTGTTATAAAGTTCTCATGCGGCCTGCTGACTACCAACCCTGAAGTTGGAGGTGGGTCAGATAACCTAAGAATGTCTGAATATTATCCATCCAACCACTACAAAGTGAAAGTAAAAATGGCTCAGACAAGCTGAAGCGTAATCCGCGTCTATGCATGATTTACCGCACATTTGATTAAATGTATGAGGGCAAACAGCGAAATATGAAATATCACGCGCAAGCCTTTCTTTAGCGTTTTCATGATTGTCTCTTGTCTAAAAGGACTGGTCTTCTTGCAGAAACTTGGCTAAAAGCAAGCCTGCAATCTGTCTGTCAGTGTCACTCTTCATGCCATTTTCCTCACTTACAAAACTTCCGTCCTTTGGCGTTTTTCTGGGCTTGATTGGTGCGCTTGCCATCACCCCGGATACGCTATTTATGCGCCTGTCAGAAATGGATGCCTGGACCATGATGGTATGGCGCGGCCTTCAAATGGGCAGCTGTTTGATGATGGCTTGGCTCATTGCTGCCCTGTTTATCTACACAGCTGAAAAACGGCAGGCAGACTTGGCCGCTCTGTTCAGCCCCCATGGCCTAACAGCAGTGGCTGCCATCATTTTTGGTGGCGCAACTTTTGTCTATGGAATTGCTGAAACATCTGTCTCTATCATTCTGTTTTCATTGGCTTGCTCTCCATTATTTGCGGCGATTTTCTCTGGGTTTTTGTTACAAGAGCAAACACGTCCGGCAACATGGTTCACTATGGGGGCCAGTCTGTTAGGAATTGGCTTAAATGTGTGGGGCGGAAATGAAGCTGTTGGTGCACCAGACGGTTCAGTTGTTGTAGGTGCGCTATGCGGGTTAAGTACGGCAGCCGCGTTGGGGCTGAACTTTGTGATGTTTAGGGCGCGCCCTACTATCCCCTTGCTGCTAGCCAACGGAATGGGCGCATTTTCTACAGGCCTCATTGGTTTGACCGTTCTAAGCGGTTCTGTAGCCAGCCTCTCAGTCCTTTTTAAGGGCAATCTAGTAGCAATATCTGTTTCAGGCTTGCTGATATTGCCGCTATCTTTTTTGGCCCTGACCGCAGCTACACGTTTCACACGAGCAGCGAATGTCAGCCTATTTATGCTGTTGGAGAGTGTTTTAGGTCCTGTCTGGGTATGGCTCGGCACTGGCGAACGGCCAAGCAGTCTGAGCATTCTTGGCGGTTTTATTGTTATTTTCAGTCTGGCTGTATATATCCAGCTGTTGTTAAAAGAAGATGAGAGCTAGAACAGGATTGGTTCATCATCTGTCTGCCAGAGTGAGTATTTATGCATAACATCAGCAAAAGTAGCGCTGTTCAAAAAAGTCTGCAACCAGTCATGTAAGGCCGGCCATTGTTGCTGGTCAAACCAGTTTATATTAGCAATTCTAAACTGACGCACAAAAGGAAGCGCAGCATAATCCTCAAGGCCAGCTGAAACTCCATTTAAGAAAGGCTCTTTGGCCAATCGCGCGTCAACCTCAGTTAAGAATGCGCGTCCTTTGTCCCGATGGGTATTTGCAAGTTTTGCGGCTGAACGAGCGTCTGCTGTATAGCGAGATGCGTATTTATAACGGTCAAGATCAATCTTAAACTCACCATCAAGCTCATCCAGAAAGGCCTGTGTATCTTGTTTGCGCTCAGACCAGCCAGACAGCCACCCCGCAGGATCGCCTGCTTCCTGCAAAGCCCAGAACATAATATCCAGACTTTCTTCAATGACACGTCCGTCTCTCAGTTCAAGAACCGGGACTGTCGCGCTCTTTGAGGCAGCCAGAAAGTCATCCGGCTTATCACTTAGAAGAATTTCCCTTAATTCCACAGTTATACCTGCAGATTTCAAGGCAAGACGCGCTCGCATCGCATAAGGGCAACGCCTGAAACTCCAGAATATTGGCCATTCCTGCGTCATCAATCAGCTCTTACGAAGATGTTCGGTGAGTTCAAAATCTGGGCCTTTTACGCTGAAAGCCTGGGCAAATCCAGTTACAAGAGTTCCATGTCTGGGCTGAATTTCAAAGAGATGAAAATCTGTAAAATTCCGGATCAACTCCATAACAGGGCCGTGAACTTGCCCGATCTGGTCGCAAAGAGTTGAAAAACGCTTGTTATCACGTGCCAGTTCCCTCACATCTGCAGAAAATTTCAACCGGATACGCGCCCAGATATTTGGCGAATCTTTCTCATCCTCAATCAGAAAAAAACGAGCTTCTGATCCATTTATCAGAGCACGAATATGTGAAGATAAATCACTGGAATATATATAAAAGCAACCCTCAACTCTAATAAAAGGGGCATGCCCTACATCGGCGACGGAACCATTTTCCTCATCAACCAGAACAGAAATGCCAAGTGTTTTAGCCGAGGTCAGAAGGCGCTCTCGCTTTTTAAGCACATGTTTTATCTGCTTCTCATCCATTAACCACACCATAAAACTATTCAGTTATACTACCTGTTCGTCTATGCTGAAAAGGCCGTCTGAAATCGAAAAGCCGAACGAGCCCTTTTTGACATAGGCATGAGATGATAAAATGACAAGTCGAATTGATGTTGACATCTTTGCTGATATCATTTGTCCGTGGTGTTATATCGGCAAGACACGCCTTAATCAGGCCTTTTCCCAACGCCCAAATCTTACGCCTGTTTATCGGTGGCGAAGTTTCCTTTTAAATCCGTCCATGCCTGCAGAAGGGATGAATCGTCAGGCTTATCTCACAGCAAAATTCGGCCATGCCGCATCCGCTGTTTATGGACGTATTGCAATGGCTGGACTTGATGCGGGTATCGAATTTCAATTCTCAAAGATACAGAAAACGCCTGACACGCGGCCCATCCATCATTTACTGCTGGCAGCTGGTGACAAAAGTGAGACGCTGGCCAGTCACTTTTACAAGGCCTATTTTCTGGATGGACTGGATATAAGTGAGATTAACATCCAAGATGAGATTCTGAAGGCGTGCGGACTTGATCGACAGGCGCTGTCTCCTGAACTGACTGCAGCTGCCAACCAGCTGGAAACAGATCTGCATGACTGTCACACTCTGTCGATAGAAGGCGTGCCGATGATTATTTTTAATGGCAGCCTGTCTCTGGCCGGAGCCTACCCACCTGATATTCTCTTGAATGTGATTGATTCCGCTGCGCGGCCAGCCTAGGCGGCTTCGACCAAAAGATTTGCGATCGCCTGCAGATATTCTTTTGCCTTTTCTGCTCTGCGCGCTTTGGCAACCAGATCTGTTTTAATGACCAGTTTATGGTCAGTCCGTAACTGAACAGTCCCGCCCTCACCAGCAATCCATCCAATTAATCGGTCAGGACGTGCAAAGTGATTATCTTTGAAAGACAAAGCAAACCCCTTATCTCCCGCATCCAGTTTCTGAATATTACATTTTTTACAAAACTGTTTTAATATAACGATTTCCAGAAGGTTTTTTACTGAATCTGGAATTACACCAAAACGATCTTCTAATTCCGCTGCCATCAGGCTGACATCATCAGATAGAGCCAACCCGCCTATGCGCCTATATAGCGATAGGCGCACTGACAAATCAGAAACATAATCTTCTGGGATCATGACGCTCGTACCAAGAGTTATTTGTGGGGACCAGCTGGTATCTGTTTCCTCATCTGCTGTGTCGGCAGGTTCCTGCCGTGCGGAGTCCACGGCCTGTTTCAGCATATCTTGATACAGCTCAATACCCACCTCTTTCACATGGCCTGACTGCTCATCTCCCAACAAATTACCTGCCCCTCTAATATCCATATCATAAGACGCAAGTGAAAAACCGGCTCCTAGCTTATCAAGTGTCTGCATAACTTCGAGCCGGCGGCGAGCCTGTGATGTCAGTAATAATTGCGGGTCTATTGTCAAATAGGCATAGGCACGTTCCTTGCTGCGACCCACACGTCCACGCAACTGGTAAAGTTGAGCAAGGCCAAACATGTCAGCGCGGTGAACAATCAGTGTATTTGCTGTGGAAATATCAATGCCAGATTCAATTATGTTTGTAGACAGCAGCACATCTGCTAAACCTTCTCCAAAATCCGTCATTGCCTTATCAAGTTCAGTTGCAGACATTTTGCCATGTGCGGTCAGAATTTTGAGGTCCGGCACCAATGCAGCAATCCGGTCGTAAATCCGGTTTAAATCTGCAATACGGGGACAGACAACGAATGTCTGGCCACCTCTGAACCTTTCCCTTAGAAGTGCTTCTTTCAGCACAACCCCGTCCCAACTGCCAACAAATGTCCGCACAGCGAGCCTGTCAACGGGCGGCGTTGCAATGATGGACATATTCCGCACACCCGATAAGGCAAGCTGAAGCGTACGGGGGATTGGGGTGGCAGATAGTGTCAGAACATGAATGTCTCCGCGCAATTCTTTCAAACGCTCTTTTTGAGCAACNCCAAAATTCTGTTCTTCATCAATAATNAGNAAACCCAAATTNTTGAATTCAATTGNTTTTGCTAACANTGCATGTGTGCCAANAACCATCTGTACAGANCCNTCTTTCAGTCCNGANTTNATCNCTNNTGCCTGTTTNGGTTTNNCCATCCGNGATAANGTANCNACNACGATTGGAAANCCTNTAAAACGTTCTTCAAACAAGCGTCCGTGCTGGCGGGCCAGCAATGTTGTAGGGGTAACAAGTGCTACCTGATAACCTGCCATCGTCGCGACAAAGGCGGCACGAAGGGCCACTTCTGTCTTGCCGAAACCAACATCACCACAAATCAGGCGATCTGTTGCTCGGCCGGATGACAAATCTTTCAGTACATCAGATATGGCGTCCAGCTGATCATCTGTTTCAGGATGACTAAATCGCGCGCAGAACTCAGCAAACACACCTTCTGGTGCATGAAGGGGTTCAGCAGAAGCGACTTCGCGTTTAGCCGCAATTTTAATAAGTTGGTCTGCCATTTCACGAATGCGCCCCTTAATTCTGGCCTTTCTGGCCTGCCAACCCGCCCCACCAAGCTTATCAAGGCTGGTTTCACTGCCCTCCTGACCATAGCGTGACAGCAATTCAATATTCTCAACAGGAAGATAAAGTCTGTCTCCNCCGGCATANCTGAGATGCAGACAATCATGATCTGTGCCATCNGAGCGNATCGTCTCNAACCCATCATAGCGGCCAATTCCATGTTCAACATGAACNACAAGATCTCCTGTCTCAAGTGACGAAACCTCACGCAGGAAATTATCCGCCCGGCGACGCCCCTGCGGGCGGGCGATGCGGGTGCCAAAAACATCTTGTTCGCTGATAAGGCACGCATAAGGACTTTCAAAACCTGATTCGATAGGTGCAATTAATGCAAAACAGCCAAATGGCTCTATCTGATCGAATCGGTCAACCGTTCTGATTTCTCCAGCCAGATGCGCACCGATTAAATCCCGCATNCGGCTCAGAGACCCACTTGTTTCAGCAGTCAAAACTACAGGCCGAGTCTGAACAGCCTCATTGATATAGTGAGCGGCAGCCAGAGATGGTGAAGTCTGTGTAGCTGCGCCTGCTCCAAATGATGGACATAATGATGCGCCGGTGTCACTGTCTTTCGGATCGGCCTCTGACCGCCTGAACCCTGTTAAGAACGACAGGTTATTCTGCTGGGTCAATTCCTTAATCTCACCTTCTGACACATACATAATCTCTGGCGGCAAAGGACGATAGACCTGTTCTTGTTGATCCGCCAACGCAGCGCATCTGGCGCTATAGAAATCAGCAATTTGGTCAAGGCGTGCCTGCCATACAGCCTCTGCGTCAACATCAAACACATAACGCCAGCCTTGTAATTGCTGATGCAGAGGCAGCAAATTATCATGCAGCAGNCCCAACCAGTGCTCTAATCCGGGAACAACCTGTCCAGCAGATACAGATTCATAAAGCTGGTCTCTGGTCGAACGTCCTCCAAACTGCTTTAAATACCTTTGTCTGAACTTGGTGATAGTTTGATCATCCAAAAGGAATTCATGAGCAGGCCGAATATCCACGTGCTGAATCTGCGTTTCTGACCGTTGACTGAGAGAATCGAATGATTTTATAGTTTCAATTTCATCCCCAAAGAAATCAAGCCGGACCGGCAACGTGTCTGTNTGCGGNTAAATATCNACAATACCACCCCGGATTGAAAATTCACCGTATTCACGAACCGTTTGTGTGCGCCTGAACCCGTTACGCGCCAGGAAACTAGCGATCTCATCCTGCGCAATGCTCTGTCCAGCTTCCAATCTCAGACATGATGCCGNAAAAAAAGAAAGTGGGGGCAGTTTCTGAAGCCAGCCGTTTACGGTTGTGAGTACAATATAAGGTTTCTTAGTATCTGTTTGGTTCAGTGCAGACAAATAAGAGAGGGTCTGAATGCGCTTTGCTGTGATATTTGAATGCGCAGATACACGGTCATAAGGTAAACAATCCCATGCAGGTAGTGACAAACACTCAATTTGGTCTGATAAACTGTTCANGCCAGCTTCGATGCGGGATAAACGTGCATCATCACGTGCAATAAATATGATTGAACCGGTTGTGTTCGCTAACTGATTTATAACNAACGGAATTACCGCATCCAGACAACCAAAGATCTGCTTAGAAAGTTTAATTTTATTTATCAGATTCATATGATTATTATTGAACTTCAAACTTTTTTATCAGCTCTATCACAGGTCCCTGAAATGCTTTCGGCACCTCTTCATCACCCTTAACCCAGGCCAAAATTTTTGGGTCACCAGCATCTAGCAGAGCCTCAAACATATCAAGTTCATCATCACTTAACTCGGCCAAATAGCGTGCCGCAAACTGGCCAAGCAATAAGTCTGTTTCCTTCATACCTGTGTAGCTTGACCTGTAGATCAAACGCTTCACTCGGGCATGGCGAGCTGATGGTTCAGATGTTGTAGGCTGGACAGGTGACTCAGACATTGATTTACCTCACTTATCAGCGTTATGATAGGCCGNTGTCTTTATGTCGATCTGGGGTGGCTGTGTCCATACCAAAATCACAGAAAAGACCGCAGAGCAGCTGCCACAGGTCCGATTGTCATTTATGCACATTGCCCGACCCCCCGTTTTATATTCCTTGTTCGCCGCTTTGACCAGCCTTCCTGGTGTTGGCCCGAAAATGGAAGAGATACTCACCAAAAAGACAGGCCGGCATGTGATTGATTTATTGCGTCATCTGCCTGTAAGTGTGATTGACAGAACCGCACGNCCTTCTGTTGACGAAGCAGAGGACGGACAGATCGCCACATTCGAAATACTGGTGTTAAAGGCTGATCTNCCCCCGCCCCGTACACGTCGACCTGCCCGCATCACCGCAGAAACATCCAGCGGCCANATTGAGCTGATCTTTTTCCACGCTCATACAGATTACCTCAAAACCACATTACCTGTTGGTGGACGGCGATTAATCAGTGGGCGTGTGGAGCGGTTTCAGGGCCGCTTGCAAATGCCTCATCCTGATTTTATTCAGCCCTTAGAAAAAGCTGACAACATACCTGAATTTGAACCAGTCTATCCGCTTACTGCTGGACTGAGGACACGCACACTAACCAACGCGATACAGGCTGGGCTGCAGATAGTTCCGGAACTAGAAGACTGGATTGACCCGGAACTGCTTGCAGCACAGCGTTGGCCATCCTTCAAATCTGCGCTGCTCCNGGCNCATGCCCCCACTTCATTAAACGATTTATCACCAACAGCTCCTGCCAGAGCGCGTCTGGCTTTTGACGAGCTGTTGGCANATCAGCTTGCCCTGCAGTTGATACGCCAGCAGACAAAATCAGCCCTTCCNGGGCGAGTAATTGCCGGAAATGGAAAGATGACTGAAAAATTGCTGCCGCTCCTTCCCTTCGTACCAACTTCTGCCCAACAGCGGGTTATAGCGGAAATTACAGCTGATCANAGCANGCCAGAGAGGATGCTCAGACTGCTGCAGGGAGATGTTGGTTCCGGAAAGACTTTTGTTGCTCTGATGGCCATACTCACTGCTATCGAAGCAGGTGCACAGGCTGCTCTTCTTGCCCCAACTGAAATTCTTGCCCGCCAGCACTATCAGGGACTATCAAAGCTTCTTAAACCTCTTGGGCTTACCCCTGTTCTTCTGAGCGGAAGTACAAAGCAAAAAGCACGACANGANATTCTGCAGGGNCTTGCTGATGGCAGCTGNCANATTNCTATTGGCACCCATGCCTTGCTAACAGATGAGGTTNTGTTTGCAGATCTGGCCCTGGCNGTTGTNGACGAGCAACATCGTTTCGGTGTTNGNCAACGTCTNGTTCTGGGTCAAAAAGGTAAAAACTGTGATGTGTTAGTCATGACAGCAACCCCTATACCACGCACGCTCGCTATGACTGCCTATGGTGATCTGACAGTGTCTCGACTCGATGAAAAACCTGCGGGGCGGCACGATATTGAAACAGCGCTTATCAGTCAGGATCGGCTGGCAGATGTGACAGCTCGTCTGGCAACCGCAATTGCAAACGGACAGCGTGCTTACTGGATATGCCCTCTAGTTGAAGAAACAGACAAACTGGACGCCGCAGCTGCAGAAGACAGACACCGTGCTTTAACAGCTGTGCTTCCGGATGCAAACCCCGTCTTGGCACATGGCAGAATGAAAACAGAGCAGCGTGAAGAGGCCATGTCCTCCTTCAAGGATGGCACAAGTAAACTGCTTGTGGCCACCACTGTCATTGAAGTGGGGGTTGATGTACCTGAAGCCAGCATTATCATAATTGAACATGCAGAGCGATTTGGCTTAGCGCAGCTCCACCAGCTCAGAGGCCGTGTGGGCAGAGGAGATAAACAGTCATCCTGTATACTTATGTATCAACCGCCCCTAAGTGAAACAGCCCGTTCACGTCTCAAGATTATGCGACAGACAAATGATGGTTTTCTGATTGCTGAAGAAGATCTGCGCCTACGTGGCCCAGGTGAAGTTCTGGGGCAACGCCAGTCGGGACTTCCTGAATTTTGTCTTGCTGATTTGGCTGCGCACAGTGATTTAATCGGCCTTGCCCATCAACAGGCTGAAAAGATCTTATTGTCCTCACAAGGTCTTGAACACCCTGAGATGGAAAAATATGTTCTGCTTCTCAGCTTGTTTGAGAGAGACAGTGCAGTGCAATTCTTGAATTCTGGTTAAAACCAAACAGTTTATTTTTTTGCAGATTTTCTTGTCTTTGCTGCTTTCGTATCTACTTTGACCTTTGTCCCTGTACGCGTGTTTTTCACAGTTTGTCTTCTGGATGTTTTGGCTTGTTTATAAGGCGGCGTGACAATCCCCCCAGACACAACCAGTTTGACTGCATCCTCAACACTCATATCCAAATAGGTGATATCCTTATTCGGACAGAACAACAAAAATCCAGAAGTTGGATTCGGCGTTGTTGGAATGAACACATTCACTGTCTGTTCGGACATCATGTCCTTGACTTCACCTTTTGTTGCCCCGGTTACAAACCCCAAAACCCAAAGGCCTTTTCGAGGATATTCAACCAGAACGACCTCACGGAAGGCATCAGATTGTGTTGACAGAACTGTCTCAAGAATTTGTTTTGAGGCGCCATAGATTGACCGAACAACAGGCATCCGATTTAGAATACGTTCGCCAAGACCAATCAGCCAGCGGCCTAAAAAACCAGCAGCAATTGCACCAATGACTGTGATCACAATCACGCCAATCAGCAAGCCCACACCAGGTATTTTTCCGATAATCGGCGCGTTAACAGAAATATATTCACGCAGCCCTGATGGCATCAGTGCTTCAACTTGCCCATCAATAATATCAATAAACAGCCAAGTGATATAAATGGTCAAAAGAACAGGTGCTGTAACCAGAAGTCCAGTAAAAAACCAGCTTCGCAACCTAGCTATCAGCCCCTTTTGAACGGCCTGCGCAGGCTGAAACATATTTTCAGCATCACTCATAACTGTATTCCTTCATGTTCTTTTCGAAGCCAGATATTGACCTGACATTCATAATATTGCAAGCAGTATGCATGCAACAAGAACACAAACAGCTTGCCCGCCTTCTTGATATTATGGCCCGATTACGTGACCCAGAAACAGGTTGCCCTTGGGATGTAAAGCAGACTTTTGAAACTATTGCACCCTTTACGATAGAAGAAGCCTATGAGGTCAGCGAGGCCATTGCTTCAGGGGATCGAGATAAAATATGTGATGAGCTTGGGGATTTGCTATTGCAAGTTGTTTTTCATGCACAGATGGCAACTGAAGAAGACAGTTTCACGTTTGAAGATGTCGCTGAGCAGGTCGGTGACAAGTTGGTGCGCCGTCACCCCCACGTGTTTGGCAATTTAACGACTACAGATGAACAGCTTGTCAAACAAAACTGGGAAGCGATTAAGAAGGCTGAGCGCGCAGATGAATCAAATGGTCAACCGGCAAGTATACTTGATGATATAACGAGCACACTCCCCGCAATGGTCAGAGCGGCTAAGTTGCAGAAACGGGCTGCGTCTGTTGGTTTTGACTGGCCTGATATTACAGCCGTGATGAAAAAAATGCATGAAGAACTTGATGAATTAGACCAGGTCTTGACAGACACTCCTCAGGATAAAGAGCGCCTGCTGGATGAAATTGGCGATATTTTATTTGTCGCCTCTAATCTCGCCCGAAAAGCCGGGCTTGATCCAGAAACAGCATTACTGGGCTGTAACCGGAAATTTGAACGCAGATTTCACTATATTGAAGAGCAGTTGTATAACCAGAATTGCCGTTTGGAAGACGCCAGCTTAACGAAAATGGAAGACTTATGGAATGAGGCTAAAAAATTAGATTTTTGAATTAATTAAACACTTTTTTTATGTTATTTATAACCATACAAAATCCACTATCTCCTGCCATTTTTCCTTCGTGCTTGCTGCCAAAAGAACGCCCTTTGCCCGCCAATGAAAGGGAGTTCCATCAGGGGCCAGCTGAACATTATAGCCAAGCTCTCGGCAGGTCAGTTCAACCGGCACGCTATCCCAAGGCGTGAGCTTACTGTGCATCAAATAATCTGACCGACCAAGCGCAATGTAAAAAGCGTCAATGCCTGCTGAACCCAGATGGAACCTCCCATTTAAGTCTCTTAACTTTTTCCTAACCTGCTCTCTAATCGACAAATCAAAGCCCATTGCGTTCAAAGTTCCTTGAAGAAGCGGTAATTCCTTTTCACGATGGCGCGGCTTGCAGGCCAAAATGTTCCCTGTTGGCAGATAATGCTGCACACCCTCATTCCTAGTAGCAACAACAGCATCACCAATTAAAGGTCTGTAAATCCAGCTTCGAAGTGCCTGGCCCTGTTTAATGAGACTGACCATGCAACAAAAATGCTTAGAACCGGCAACAAAATTTCTTGTGCCGTCTATCGGGTCCACTGTCCATGTATAATCAGTATTTAATTCGGATATGTCGCACCGGCCTTCAGCAACGCTTTCCTCTCCAATACAACTTGAGCCAGGCAACATCTTCAACAATTTTGGGGTAATATCTGCCTCTGCCTCTTGATCAGCGACAGTAACAAAATCAGTTGCGGATGTTTTTGTTGAAATATCAGTATCTGAAAGTCGTTTATAGCGCGGCAGAATTATCTGCTCTGATGCCTGTTTCAAAACCAAGAGAACTGCTTTATCAGATACAATCGCTCTTGTATCAGCTGTTCTCATCGCTTTCTATATCCTGCATGTTTAGGGGTGTAGAGGGCATTATTGTTGAGACAGCATGTTTATAAATCAATTGAATGTGACCATCACGCTTCAGCAACATAGAATAATTATCAAACCAGGTAATCATGCCCTGCAATTTCACACCATTCACCAGAAAAATGGTAACAGCCACGTGCTGCTTTCTGACTTGATTGAGAAATACATCTTGAAGATTCTGTGATTTTTCCATCTAAACGCCCTTAATGCCCTCATTAAGACTGACACCGAACCTTTGACGGCTTAATCAGCTACAAGTCTGTACATGACTAATATAGTCAGCCTTTAAGGCAGAAGCAATGAGGCCCACCTTCCCCTCATCAATCTTTTTGCCATCTATCTGTGTAAGAGCGGTAACCATAGATGTGGCACTCGTAACAAAGACCTCTTTTGCCTGCATCATTTCATCAACAGAAAAGGCCCGTTCAACAATTTCCAACTGGCGTTCACCAGCGATACGCTGGATGGACTGGCGGGTTATGCCATTCAAAATATCTTCATCTGGCTGGCGTGTAATCAGCTGATCCTCGTTGTTCAAAATCCATACATTTGAAGATGATCCCTCAGATACTGAGCCATCGGGCATAACCATTATAGCTTCGTAAGCACCCTTTTCTGCCGCTGCCTGCTTTGCCAGACAATTCGGTAGTAATTGTATTGTTTTAATATCTCGTCTGTTCCAACGTTGATCTGGAACTGTGATTGCCGATTTTCCAGCAAGCTGGCGGCCAGTGTCCACAGACACATGTTTCACTGTCATAACAAGGCTTGCCGGGCTGTGTTTGGGAAATGCGTGATCCCGCCTTGCAACACCGCGTGTAATCTGAATATAGATAATTCCTGTTTTCAATCGATTAAGACGTATCAGCCGTGCCATAATCTGACGAAGCGCCCCATCAGATACAGGGCTTTTCATCTCTAATTTATGGAGCGACCTACTTAGTCTTTTGAGATGCCCGTCACAATCTGCCATCTTGCCATTTATCAGCAAAACAACTTCGTAGACACCGTCGCCAAATTGATAGCCTCTGTCCTCAACATGCACTGCTGCATCGCGATGTGGGACATAGCTTCCATTGACATAAATAAATCGTGACATAATGTTTCCTTAGTTAAAATTCCGAACCAGAATCAGAAAGAATAGCCTCAGCACGTGCAGCTTTGCCCTGTGCAGCAAACAAAACTAAATGGTCGCCAGCTTCGACCACAGTATCCCCTCTTGCAGGGATCACCTTATCAAGACGAAGAATTGCCCCAATGGCAACCCCTTTGGGTATTCGCGCTTTCCTCAAAGGCATGCCAACAAGTGGTGATGTGGGCAGAGCTTCTGCTTCTAAAACCTCACCTAGCTCTTCAACGACAGAATGCACATCCAAAATACGCCCACGTCTGACATGTTCAAGAATCGATGACACAGTAATCATGGGCGGGCTAATAACCGCATCAACACCGAGTGCACTAATTAACGGCACAAATTGAGGCATATTCACCAGAGCAACTGTATGACGCGCTCCCATTCTTTTTGCCAGCAAGGCCGATAGAATATTAACCTCGTCATCGTTAGAAACCGCCACAAAAGTATCTGTTCCCCCCACGCCAGCTTCGGTCAAGATATCAGCTTCCAATGAGTTCCCACAAGTAACAGCCGTTTGTTGTAGTTTTTCTGCTATCAAGCGGGCCTGACCTCTATCCTTCTCAATTACATGGCATACTGTATTGCTTGAGTTTGCCTCGATATCCTGCGCCAGCAAACTGCCAATATTGCCGCCACCCGCAATTACAACTGAATGCGCTTCTTTTTCGGTATGACCAAAGCTTGCCATCGCTCTTTCTGTATGTTCAGCATCACAGACAAAATAAACTCGGTCTTCAGGTTGCATCATATCTGTACCATCTCTAGGCACAATAACTTCATTCCCCCTGATGATAGCAATAATCGTCATCGACAGACCAGGAAACAAACTTGTAAGATGTCGAATTGGAGTTGCCAAAATTGGACAGTTTTCGCGGCATAAGACACCAATGAGCCTAATTTTTCCCCTTACCATATCTTTCACATCAAACGCACCGGGCAGTTGTAACTGGCGCGCAGCAGCAGCAGATACCTCAACTTCGGGAGAAATTATATGGTCAATTGGCATATGTTCAGGCCCATACAAAGACTCGACGTCAGGGTCTAGGTAAGCGCGTGACCTGATCCGTGCAATCCTAATTGGGGTTTGAAAAATTGTGTAGGCAACTTGGCAGGCCGCCATATTGATCTCATCAGATTCTGTCACTGCAATTAAAAGCTTCGCATCCGCCATGCCTGCTTGTGCGAGCATATCCGGATGCGAAGCGACACCTGTTACAGCACCCACATCAGCAACTTCGATGATGCGTTGAATTTTATCAGGATCAGAGTCAATCACTGTAACGTCATTCTGCTCTGCAGCTAAGTGGCGCGCAATCGCAGTACCGACAATCCCTGCCCCACAAATTACAATTTTCATGAAGTCTCTCTTTTCAGCCTGTCATGTTTTCAAGATAATTATAACAGCAAGGTATTTGGCTGGAAAACTCCATACTTCTCCTCGCTTAATTAATTAAGTTTAACCTGACCTGATTTACCCACACTCTATTCATTTTCAATCCCAGGGCAAACCAAATTTTGCCAAACACTAGGGCCCCTGCAAGCCTAATGACTTTAATTTGCGATGCAAGGCAGATCGCTCCATACCTACAAATTTTGCCATCTGTGAAACATTTCCCCCAAATTTATCTAGTTGAGAGCGCATGTATTCTCGCTCAAATGCTTCTCTGGCGTCACGTAAAGGCAAAGACAAACTTTGCTCAAGAACCTCATTCACATCTTTAACGGATCCTGAAATTAACTCCTTTGGCAGAGCGTCTGCACTCAGCGGTTCATCGGATGATTTATCTGCAATGATCATCAGGGTCTCAATCACATTTCGCAATTGTCTGACAGACCCTGGCCAGTCATAGGCTCGCATAGCATTCAACAAATCTTCGCCCAGCTTTACCGGCGAAGTACCCAACTGTTTAGAAAATTCTGAGACAAAATAACGTGCCAAAGCTCCAATATCCTCACGACGCGAAGATAAAGCGGGAACAACCAACGGAATTACTGCGAGCCGGTAATACAAATCCTCACGCAATTGATGTTCAGAAATGGCAGACTGTAAATCTTGGCTAGACGCGGATATTATCCGTACATCAGTCGTTACTTCTATATTTCCGTCAACTCGTCTAAAAGTTTGCTCAGCAACAGTGCGGACCAACTGGCTCTGAATACCTGCGGGTAAATCACAAATCTCGTCAAAATACAACGTACCGCGATGTGCCTGCTCAAACAAGCCAATCACACGGCGGCCTGACTGCAGACCCTCAGAACCAAACAATTCCCTAGCGGCTTGTTTTGTGTTTAATCTTGCACAGCTGGCAACAATGAAAGGACCATCCTGTCTTTCAGACCGTTCATGAATCAAACGTGCAACAAGTTCTTTTCCTGAACCGGAAGTCCCTGTTATCAAAACTCGGCTTGCTGTTGGGGCTACACGCTCAATCGCCTGCTGCAATTGCTTCACAGCAGATGATTGACCAATGAGACTTTGTGGTAATGTTCTTCCACCGCTTGCCCTAAGTTCAGCATTCTCACGGGCCAGGCGTCTTTGCTGTAAGGCACGCTTAACAGTTAATAACAAACGTTCTGTCTTAAATGGCTTCTCAATAAAGTCATGAGCACCGAATTTAAGCGCTTGAACAGCTGTTTCAATATTACCATGACCGGAAATCATCAGAACTGGCACTTCAGGATAAAGTTCCTGCACCCATTTTAGGATATCAATACCGTCCATATCTGAATCGCGCATCCAAATATCCAAAATTACACATGATGGTGGGCGTGAGGAAATGATCGATCGGGCATCCTGCGCATTAGCTGCTTGGATTGTCAAAAATCCTTCATCTTCGAGCGTCAGGCTGATAAGCGAACGAATATCAGGCTCATCATCAACAACAAGAATCTCATCATTCATCACTCATTGCCTCCTGCCAGAGGCATAGACAGCGTAACGACGGCGCCTACTTCAGGATGATTATCCAGCTTTATCTCACCAAAATGATCTGAAATGATTTTCTGAACAATAGCAAGGCCAAGACCTGTGCCTTTATCCCGTGTCGTCACATAAGGCTCCAAAAACATGTTTGCATCTTCAACTGGAAAGCCAGAGCCATTATCCCTAACTTCGATTTCTAGCCTTTCATCAATAACTTGCAGCGAAAGTTTAATTTTAGGGGCAGGTATTTTATTATCCTGCATATTTTCAATTGAATTTTTTGTTAGGTTAGTGATCACTTGCCTCATCAGACCGGCATCAGCGGATATATAAATAGGAGCATCACCTTCCGGCAAATAAACATCCATAGAAACCTGACTGTTAGGGTCAAGCAACAACCTTTGTTCTGTAAGCAATTTGCGAGCATCAAGTTTTTTTAGAACTGGGGCTGGCATACGAGCAAACTGAGAAAATTCTTCCACCATCCGACCAATATCATTGACCTGACGTGAAATGATAGACACATAATCATCAAATTTTTCGGCATCACCTTCATCTGCAGGACGATATTTTTTTTGCAAACGGTCGGTTGCCAAAGCAATTGGAGTTAGCGGATTTTTTATTTCATGGGCTATACGCCTAGCAACATCAGCCCATGCCGCCTTTCTTTGCGCAGACAAAAAATCAGTTACATCATCAAATGTAACGACATAACCAACAAGTCTGCCATCAACTCGCTCAGAAGTTACGCGCGTGCGCAGAATAACCTTCCGCCCGCCAATCTGCAGTTCAATCTGCAGTTCCGGATGGATTCTTCGTCTTTGATCTATGTATTCAAATAAAGGGGCAAATGCGGGCTGAATGCCCGTCAACTCGTGACCATAAAGTTCATCAAAACGTTTTCCCAAAAGCTCGCATGCCGCTTGATTAGGAAGTGTAATTTTTCCCTGGTGATCAAGCCCTATCACACCAGAAGATACCCCGCCCAAAACAGCTTCAGTAAATTCACGCCGCGCATCTAATTGACGGTTCGCCTGCACAAGCTGCTCACGACTACTAGATACATCATCAAGCATTCGGTTGAAACTAGCCCCTAATCTCGATAGCTCATCCACATCATCACTTTCAGGCACACGCCCTTTAAAATTACCACTACGTACCTGTTCAGCGACTGTCATAACCCGTACCAATGGTCCGGCAATTGATGTGGCCAGATTTAGACCGACCCAGATAGAAGCCAACAAAAGCATCAAGGCCACCACAACGAACATTACAGCAAGCGAAATTTGTAAATCAAATTGGCGCAATGACAGCGATTGATAATCATCAGCTGCCACACGGGTGCGATTCAATGCATCAATCACATCCGCATCAATGAACCGTCCTGCAAGCAGATAAGCATCAACAAAACTATTCAGTTTTACAATAGCTTGGAGTTTATTATTTTCTTTGGATGTAATAATAACAACTTCGCCTTCCCTAGCTCTGGCAACAAGCTCATCATCAATACCTGAAAAGGCTAATGAAAACGCAAATTGGGATTTAGCAAGAATTTGGCCTGTTCCGTCAATAATAACAGCTTCAGACAAATTTCGCAGCGCAGTCTGATTGGAAATATAATCATTCAATTGATTCGGATTGCGTGCCAGGCGCGATGCTTCACGGTTTAAATCATTAGCCATTGCCAATATCTGGCCACGTACAGACCGAGAATGTTCGTCAAAATACGCACTGGCAACTTCAACAGATTCATTTACTGCTGTTGAAATCCTATCTGCAAACCAACCACGTAATGAATAATCAATCATGGACACAGCAAACATAGCCACTAAGACCGCCGGAATGGCTGTAATGCCACCAAATAATAGGGCCAGCCGCAGGTGTAGCTGCGATCCGGTATCGCGCCTGCTTCGTTCACGCCACAATTTCAACAATTGCCTACCCACAAAAAACAGCAGTAGCAAAAGAAAGCTCATTGCAATCAAGAAGCTGAGGACCAGAAGTTCAGATTGGGTATTAATGTCAGTTACTCTTGATAACGCAAAAAAGACTGTAATGCCCACACCAACAGCAACAGTTATCACAAGATAAGCAATACGATCACCGCTAAAAAAACGCCAAATATAGTTTTGTTGAACTATGTCTTCATCCGGCACAGATACACTTTTTTCTGCTTTGAGCGTAGGCACAACATTAGTTCCGGAATGAAGTGAATTAGACATTAATACTTTCCTGATTGCCTAACAGTCCATCAAATAAATGCATCACTTATCTGTACTCAGAGCGGTTTGTTGAAATGTTTAACTCTCTAATCTTTTTTCGCAAGGTATTTCGGTTTAAACCCAAAATGGCTGCAGCCTTTATTTGATTTCCTGATGTATGATGGAGCGTTGCCAGAATAAGAGGCCGCTCCACCTCTGCCAAAATCCGGTCATAAAGGCCACTATCAGGCTCATCACCATCCAATGCCCTAAAATAGAGCGCGATGTGACCTTCAACTGAATGGGAAAGATTCTCTGATGGCCTTGCAATTTCTTCGAGTTCCTGTTGCCTAACTGATATTGATTTCTCAAGCTCTTTTTCTACTACCGCTAAAGAAATCTGGCGTCCAGTTGTAGAAATGAATAATCGTTTCAACATTACCTCAAATTCTTTTACGTTGCCGGGCCAATGATAGCTTTGAAGACAAGCCACTGCTTCTGATGAAAGGTGTCTATCTGACTGAAACTGTTCGTTCAACTTAGCGCAATACCAGCTGACTAATTGCGGGATATCTTCCTGCCTATTCCTAAGTGGAGGTAGACCAAGCACAGCCACTGATAATTCAAAATACAGGTCTTCCCTGAACACCCCATTGCTGACTTGCTGCTCCAGGTCGGCTGATGTGCCACAGATAAGACGCAACTGCCCAAGCTGAGCTGGCTGAAGAGATGCGTTTGAAAAACCAGTAGCAATAAATTGAGCAAGTGACCTCTGGGCTGCTACAGACAGATGATCAATATTATTCAGAAACAATGTACCAGCTGATGTCCTTGTGACCAGCCCTCTTTCTCCAAACAGTAATTCGGCATGTAATTCTGTTTCCACTTGGGACAGTTCTACCGATTCAAAACTAGCGAGGGATAAATGGCTCATCTCATGCAAGGTCTGCGCGACAATTTGTTTTCCAGATCCGGTTTCTGCTTTTATCAATACAGGTACTGACTGGGTGGCAATACGACTGAGTAATTTGAATGTAACCTGCATAGCCGGTGATTTACCCATCAATGGCGCAGGTATCTGCTTTGGTAGGGCTGCGGTTGGCCTGTCAGGTTCTATTTCTTCTCTCTCATCTGAAACTGCGCGAGACATCACATCTAGCAGTTGACGTAGTTCAAAAGGTTTTGGCAAATAGTCAAAAACACCTCTTTGTTGAGTTTTTATTGCTGTCAGAAGGTTGGCTTGGGCACTCATAACGATTATAGTCAAGTCAGGACGTTTAGCTTTAAGCCGCGGCAATAAATCAAGCGCATCACCATCAGGAAAATTGACATCTGTTATCAGGACGTCACCGCGTCCTGTTGTCGCCATATCCCATAACCCAGCAACTGATGTCGCTGCACCAACTTGATAACCTTGTTTGCTTAGAGCGTGCGAGATCACAGTTCTGACTGTTCGATCGTCATCTGCAACAAGAATTTGCGGAATGCGGCTCATCAACTTACCTCCCCTAAAGAGGAACTATCTGTCTCGCTCGAACAACTCTGCGAAACCCTGTCAGAGTCTTTAACGTTCAAAAACGGCAGATTAATGCTAAAACAAGTTACTTGTTGCCTGCGCTGATGGGTAATTGTGCCTCCATGGTCTGCAATAACGCTGGCCACCATTGCTAAACCAAGACCAGATCCGCCAGATTTAGTTGAAATAAAGGGCTCAAAAATATGTTCTGACAGCTCTTCAGGAATGCCTGTGCCAGTATCTTCAATTTCAATCTGGAGAGGCAGGTGCACGCGCTTTCCATCCGACAGGCTGGATATGTACCTTGTCATAGAATAAGAAGTTCCTAAGACTAATTCATCACCAACCTTTGTTGCTTCAGCAGCATTTTTAAACAGATTTAGAAAACACTGAACTAACAACTCCCGATCTGCCCTAACATCNGGCAAGGAAGGATCATAGCGCCGGACGATCTGAAGATGGCGGCCAAAGGACGCTTTTGTAATTTTAATACAATGGTCTAGCACCTCATGAATATTTACATCTGCAAATTTTAAGGGCGCATCAGTTGACAGGGTTTCAATTCTGCTAAGCAAAGAGGTAATGCGATCTGCTTCATCTACAATCATACCNCTGAGTTCGCGATATTCTGCNGGCAAATCCAATTCCAATAGCTGCGCTGCCCCTTTGATACCAGCAAGCGGGTTTTTAATTTCATGGGCAAGCAAAGCTGTCATCTTGGACATTGAAAGTGCGGCCCCCTTGAACTGATTCTGAGTTGACAATTGTTCTGCCATGGATTGTTCCTGAATGGAAACTAAGACTTGGGCAGAATTATTTATTTTATTGCGTGCAGGTACAGGAACCATTTGAAAAGTTCCCTTCCGCACACCAAGCTTCGGGCTGATTAATCCAAGTTCCCTTTCAATAACTGAACGCCCAGTCTGTCTTACCCGTTCCAGTAGGGCAAAAAAAGGACTGTCAGAGGGTATAAGTTCAGCAACAGCATGACCAGCAAGAAAGGCTGTACTGCTCTTAAAAAAGCTTTCAGCTGCCGGATTCAACCAAACAAAGCGATCTTTCTGATCGATCAGAAGAAGAGGAAACGGCAACACATTAAGCATTTCCGTTGATATTTGGTCTTGATTGACCGAACCACCTAACATTTCTGAACTCATCTCCAGCATCTTCCTCCTGTCTGTTTCAAGCGGCTGATATTCTGGATGGTTCCAGAAAATGTTTGAAGATTGCGTCCCTTAATTCTGAGGCTGAAGATGTCTGTAAGGCGACAGCCCGCAATTCATCAGATCCATCCAGATGGTCGCAATAGCTGGCGAAATGCTTACGCGCAGCCCGCAGTCCACTTTCACCAGATTCAGCAATTATATCAGAAAGATGGTCCTGCATCATCACATGACGCTCTAAAGTGCTTGGAACAAGTCGGACAGGTTGTCCCGAAATATAATCTGCAATTTGTGCCAGCAGCCAGGGCTGGCCCATGACTGCCCTGCCAACCATTACGCCCGCAGCCCCAGAAGCGCTTAGTGCTGTTTTTGCAGTCTCACAACTGTTAATATCTCCATTTACAAAAACAGGAATCTGGACAGCATCAGCAACAGCCTTCACACCTGACCAATCAGCCTGTCCTTTATACATCTGACAGCGTGTTCGCCCATGGATAGTTACCAGTTTTACACTCGCCTGCTCGGCAATTTGAGCAATCTCTGGTGCATTCAGGGACACGTCATCCCAGCCAAGACGCGTTTTTAACGTAACCGGTAAAGACACAGCTTTGACAACAGCATCACATATGCGCTTCACACGATCTGGTTCACGCATCAAAGCAGAACCTGCTGCTTTGCCTGTGACTTTTTTAGCTGGGCAGCCCATATTAATATCGATCAGATTGACCCCTAATTGTTCTGTCATCTGCGCAGCTTCAGCCATCATGGATGGATCCCATCCAGCGATTTGCAACCCTATTGGGGTTTCACTACCCAAATCAGCAGAAATTTTATTCATTTCTTTGCGTATGTTTGCCAGCATGGCATGACTAGCCACCATTTCACTTATCACGAGGCCGCCACCCGCTCGCCTCACCGCACGGCGAAACGGCCGGTCTGTAATTCCCGACATTGGTGCCAGAACCACATCAGGAATGCTGTTCGCGCCGGAAAGGCCTAAAATTTGGTCAACAATACCTGTCATGACCGCGATTGTGCATCATTTTACGTGAAAATGTCCATAACATTGCACAAAAATTAGGCAGGCAATCAAAGTGTAGGATTTATCGCAAAACCATTAACAGATCTGACGGCTTAACTGGACAAGCCTGACGCGCTCTGGCTAGATACGTCTCATCACTTAAACAGGAAAAACCATAGATGAATGCTATACAGGATAAAATGGATTTTGTAATTCTGGCTGCTGGTCACGGCAACCGATATTTTTCTTCTGATCCATCTATCAGACACGCAAAGCAATTTCAACTATTAGCAGGTAAAATGGTTCTTCTACATAGCCTTGATGCCATCAGCCAATGGCCCTCTTGTGGACAGATTGTGATTGTTCTTCCGGAAGCCGGTGTTGAAAAAAACATTCTGAATTATCTGGAGACAGCGGCAAGGGCTACCGCGGTTTCTGTAAACTTTACATCAGGTGGGTCAAGCCGGTCAGCGTCAACTCTGAATGGATTGAAGGCCTTGTCTGCACTAAGGCCAAACGACCTGGTGGCCATTCATGATGCTGCCCGCCCCTTTGTACCGCATCAAGTTCTTGATAATTTATATGCTGCCTGTGCAAGCGGCGCAGATGCAGCCATTCCGTCTCTGCCGGTAACAGACACAGTTAAGAATGTTGATCAAACAAATACAGTTCTGGATACGATTGACAGAAGCACATTAAGACGGGTGCAAACACCGCAGGCCTTTTCATTTGATAAACTTTTTTGCCTTCATCAGACCCATGCGGATAGGGTGGGCAAACAGCCTATCACTGATGATGCAAGTCTTGCTGAAGCTGCCGGATTAACTGTGGTCTGTGTTGACGGGGCCAACGAGCTCAAAAAAATCACTTTTGCTGAGGATTTGAACATGATGCAGAAACAGCAGACAGAAATGCGCACAGCAAGCGGGTTTGACGTGCATCGCTTTTCCACCGAAAAAACGGGCCCTATTATGATTTGTGGTGTCGCCATCGAACATGAACGGGGTCTTATCGCACATTCAGATGGCGATGTTGGGCTGCATGCGCTTTGTGATGCTGTTTTTGGGGCATTAGCTATTGGAGATATAGGTCAGCATTTTCCTCCATCTGACGCAAAATGGAAAGCCTCCTCTTCAGACCAGTTCCTGCAATTTGCTCTTGAGAAGGTTACAGATGCAGGTGGATATGTAACATTACTGGATATAACACTAATTTGTGAGGCTCCAAAGATCGGACCACACAGAGACAAGATGCGCCAACGTCTCGCTGAAATTACCGGATTACCGCTCCATCGGTTATCGGTCAAAGCCACAACAAGTGAACGGCTTGGCTTCACAGGCCGCGGCGAAGGCGTAGCCGCGCTGGCCCAAGCTTCTGTCCGCTTACCTGCTTCATATGGAAAACAAGATTAATGCATGTTTTTTTGGCACAATTGGCAACACTTGGCCCTATTGGCCGGTATCTGCCTGCACCCGGAACAGCAGGATCTGTCACAGCATTAATAGTCGGCTTTTTTCTAGCAAAAAACGGCTTTATTATTTTATTTTCAGCACTTTTGCTGGTCACTATACTGGGTGTATTTGCTGCTGACTCTTATTCGCGACTGACAAATACTGATGATCCAGGCGAAGTTGTCATTGACGAGGTTGCCGGACAATGGGTGGTCCTTTTATGTATTCCCCCAAATATAGATTCAGCCCTGTTATGGTATGGTGCCGGATTTATCCTGTTCAGACTATTTGATATTCTCAAACCTTGGCCTGTATCTGCTGCTGAGAGAATCCCGGGCGGCATTGGGGTGATGGCAGATGACGTGGTGGCAGGTGCATTGGCAGGTATGGCAATGTTGATGGCACAATTATTTATCTACACCGCTTGAATATCCCAACGACTGAAGGAAAGCCAAATGTTCGAAGATGCTACTACCCTCATCGAAAAACTTACCGCGTCCAACCAAACCTTATCCACGGTGGAATCCTGCACAGGCGGTCTTTTATTTGGATATCTTACCGCTGTTCCGGGTGCATCTGCTGTGTTAGATCGCGGCTTTATTACCTACAGCAACAAGGCTAAACAAGAAATGGTGGGGGTAACAACGGACACCTTGACAGCTTACGGAGCTGTCTCGCAACAAACAGCTGAGGAAATGGCAAAAGGTGGCTGTCTAAACGCAAATACAGATTTATCCATCTCACTGACAGGAATCGCTGGCCCAGGTGGAGGTACAGATGAAAAGCCTATCGGCCTAGTCTGGATATCTGGATTTCGCAACGATGGCATTCAACGAACAGAACGTCACCTGTTCAAAGGAAACAGACAAGAAATACGCACAGCAGCGTGCACACATGCTATTTCACTGCTGCTGCGCCTTTCAACAAGCTAACCCATCACCCCTCTTTTAATTTAAGTGTATAAAGTTGGTCGGCACGGGTCTCAAATGCGCTAACCATGCGTTTCACCGCTTCTGTGAACAAGCTTTCAATGACGGTTTGTAACAAGCGGGATTTGAATTCAAAATCCACATAAAAATCAATCAAGCAACCGTCAGGATGTTCGCTAAATTTCCATTGATTTTCAAGATATTTAAATGGACCTTCCGCATATTCTACTTTTATAGTCAAGTCATTTCTGTTCATCTGAACATGAGAGGTGAATTGTTCCTTGAACACCTGAAAACCAATAATCAGGTCGGCGACAAGTGCTGTATCTGTCTGTTTTCGAACACGGCATGCCAAACACCAAGGCAAAAATTCAGGATATCGCCTTACATCGGCAACCAGGTCATAAAGCTGTTCAGGGGAATGGCGAATAAGACGCTGTTCAGCATGCGTTGTCATTTAAGGAGCTTATCCTCGCGCATTCTGTGAAGATGTCTGCGTAAGACGCTTTTGCCGTTCGCTCTGAAGAGCTGCGAAATCTGCGTCAGCATGATAGGACGAGCGCGTTAAGGGAGTTGATGCCATCATTAAAAAACCCTTTTCCCGTCCCAAGGCCGCATAGGCTTGGAATTGCTCAGGGGTAACAAAGCGGTCGACAGCGGCATGTTTGGGAGTCGGCTGAAGATACTGCCCAATTGTCATGAAATCGACATCTACCGCTCGCAGATGATCCATCATTTCTGCAACTTCCTTGTCAGTTTCACCTAGCCCGACCATAATGCCAGATTTTGTGAAAACAGACGGATCAAGTGATTTGACCTGCTTCAAAATACCAAGTGAATGGTCGTAACGTGCACCTGGTCGAATTGGCCTGTAAAGGCGCTCAACTGTCTCCATATTGTGATTGAACACATCTGGGCGCGCTCCCACAACATGTTCAACTGCTCCATCTTTACGGAGAAAATCAGGTGTCAGTATTTCAATCGTTGTTGAAGGTGATCGTGCTCTTATTGCTTTAATACAGCGGGCAAAATGAGCGGCTCCGCCATCATCAAGGTCATCCCGGTCAACGGATGTGATGACAACATGCCTTAACCCAAGGCGGGCAACCGCCTCTGCCACATGTTCAGGCTCATGCGGGTCAAGAAGGTCCGGACGGCCTGTAGCTACATTACAAAAGGCACAGGCACGCGTGCAAACAGATCCTAAAATCATCATGGTTGCGTGTTTGTTCGCCCAACATTCCCCAATATTTGGGCAGGCCGCCTCTTCACATACAGTAACCAGCTCAAGATCACGCATCAGCTGTTTCGTTTCAGAAAAAGCTCCAACCCGTGGCGCTCTCACCCGCAACCAGTCAGGACGGCGCGGCTGTGGCTTGTCTTCATTCCGTCGTTTTTCAGGATGCCGTTCGGCACCTTTTGTCAGATTTGGAGAGGACATCCCCGTTTATCCCTCAACTTTGCGATTCAAGCCAACTGTTTGAAATTTTTAACGTAAATATCTAAGGGGAAAAAGGTCACTAGCATCTCTTTTTCACAAATAAAGGCTGATAATTTAAAAATGAATAGCTCTGTCATAAGCATCAAGCACAGATTCATGCATTGCTTCTGATAATGTAGGATGCGGAAAAATCGTCTGCATCAGCTCGGACTCTGTTGTTTCAAGCGTTTGCGCGACTACATAGCCTTGGATTAACTCTGTCACCTCTGGGCCGATCATATGGGCACCAAGCAAAGCTCCTGTCTTCTCGTCAAAAATTGTTTTGATCAACCCCTCATCATCACCAAGCGCAATGGCTTTGCCATTACCTAAAAATGGAAATTTGCCGACTTTAATCTTATGGCCTTGCGCCTTTGCCTTTTCTTCACTCAGGCCAACAGAAGCAATTTGCGGGCGACAATAGGTGCAACCAGGCACAGCGTCTGGCTTAATGGGGTGGAGATTTTTAAGGCCAGAAATGGACTCCACACATAGAATGCCTTCATGACTTGCCTTATGAGCCAGCCATGGCGCGCCGGTCACATCACCTATCGCATAAATGCCCGGCTCAGCCGTTTCCATCTGGGCGTTCGTTTCGATATGGCCTTTTTTAAACTTAACATTCGTTTTTTCAAGCCCCAAACCTTCAGTATTTCCTACTATACCAACAGCCATAATCACCTGTTCAGCAGAAATGATTTTCTGCTTTTGATTAATTATGACCTTTGCTTTTACATTGTTTTGAGTTTTTTCAAACCCTTTCAGTTGTGCAGATGTGTAAATGGTTATACCCCGCTTCTCAAAAGCCTTATGCGCTAATGCGGAGATTTCGGCATCTTCAGCATTCAGAATCCGATCCATAGCTTCAATAATGGTAACCTCAACACCCATATCCTTATAAAAACTGGCAAATTCAACACCAATCGCGCCAGAGCCAACAACAACCAGCGATTTTGGCATGGTTTTTGGCACCATAGCCTCTTTGTAAGACAGAATTTGCACGCCGTCAGTTTCCAACTCTGCCAGTTGGCGAGCACGGGCACCTGTTGCAATAATAACATGCTTTACCTGTACAGTCTGTGCTAATTTTCCTTCAATATCTACTGACCAAACTCTCTGTTTTTGGCCAGCCAGTGTTGCATGGCCTTCAATGACGGTCACTTTATTTTTCTTTAGTAGATGCGCGACACCCCCTGACAATCTATCTGCTACCTTTCGCGAGCGGCTGACAACTTTTTCCATATCAACCGAAACTTTACCTTCCACCGTGATGCCATATTCAGATAGATTATCCAGATTATGACGTAACTCTGCTGCACGCAGAAGCGCCTTGGTTGGGATACACCCCCAATTCAGGCATATCCCACCTAAATGTTCACTTTCAACAAGGCCTACACGCATACCTAACTGGCTAGCTCGGATAGCGGCAACATAGCCACCAGGACCGCCGCCAATTACTAAAACATCGAATGCTGATGACTGTGTCATTTTCGGTCTACCTTTTTTGAAATGGGTATCATTTTAGTCTCGTCCATTATCGCTACAAAAGCATGGTAACAGGCTGTTGCATTGCCCGTTTAAAGACCTGCAACCATCTGGCCCCCAAAGCCCCATCAACAATCCTGTGATCTGCTGACAAGGTCACACTCATCACTGTTGCTATCGCCAATTCACCATTTTTTACGACAGGGCGTTGTTCGCCTGCCCCAACAGCCAATATAGCTGATTGCGGTGGATTAATCACAGCTGCAAATTCACGAATACCGTACATTCCTAAATTTGAGATGGTGAACCCTCCAGCAGAATATTCAGAGGGGTCAAGCGTGCCTGAACGTGCGCGGCTAGCTAGATCTCTCGTTTTAGCAGAAATTTCTGCAAGGCCAAGCTGCTGAGCATTATAGATGATTGGTGTTACCAGCCCGCCGTCCACAGCCACAGCGATACATATATCTGCTGTGCTAAAATACCGGCAGCCATCCTCTTCAAAATAGCCATTCACATCTGGCACCTCCATCAATGCTGCCGCTGCTGCCTTTACAACCATATCATTAACAGAGATTTTCACGCCATCTGCAGCGGCTTCATTTAAGGCCTGTCTCGCCGCAAGGAGCGCGTCAATTTCACAATCCACGGTCAAATAAAAATGCGGGGCTGTTTGTTTTGAATGTTGCAGACGTTCCGCAATGATGCGTCGCATCGCGTTATGTGGAACAAACCTTTCTTCTGCCGGAGCCGCCGGCGTTGTAAGCTGATCTGCAGGTCCAGCTGCCAGTGCATCTTCCACATCTGCTCTGATAATCCGCCCATGCGGGCCTGTGCCCTTCACGTTGTCGAGATTGAGGTCTGAATCAGACGCGATACGTCGCGCAAGTGGGCTGGCGAAGTTGCGGCCAGATCTGATTAAAGTTGATGTCGGCGAAACAGAAAAAGACGGTGCAGAAGGAGAAGTGTTGTTTGCAGACAGAGCTGCTGCTGGAGCGTAGTCTGACTTTGGTTCAGCTATTGCTGGCGCAGTGTCTATCTGTGTATCTGGTTTTACAGGCAAGCTCGGTGGCGAAACGGCCTGAATGGCCGTTTCTGCTCTCAAAGCCTCTTCAGTTGTTTCCCCTTCTTCAGCCAAAATGGCAATAATAGTATTAACAGCCACATTCTGNGTGCCTTCTGCAACCATNANNCCGGCGANAACNCCATCNTCAAGTGCCTCTACCTCCATAGTGGCCTTGTCTGTTTCAATTTCAGCAATGANGTCGCCNGAAGCAACATTATCGCCTTCTTNTATCAACCAGCGAGCAAGTGTCCCTTCNGTCATNGTCGGCGAAAGNGCCGGCATAAGAANAGATNCAGCCATATCANCCTCCCTGNTTNCGNNAACANGCTTNGCGGGCCGCCGCAACNATATCATTTGCCTGTGGCAGGGCCAGTTTTTCAAGATTTGCTGCATAAGGCATCGGCACATCCTTGCCNGTAACACGCATAACTGGCGCATCAAGGTGATCAAACGCCTGTTCCATCATCTGCACCGCCAATTCAGAGCCTATGCCCGCAAAAGGAAACCCTTCTTCACTTGAAATGAGACGGTTAGTCTTTTTAACAGAATTNACAATAGTTTCGATATCGAGAGGCCGTATCGTCCGCAAATCGATAACTTCGGCATCAATACCTTCAGCGGCAAGTATTTCAGCAGCTTCTAGGGCTTTACCTACCATTATAGAAAAAGCCGTAATGGTCACATCTGTTCCCGAACGGACAATCTTTGCCTTTCCGATTGGCACNACCCAATCTTCATGTTCCGGCACCTCAAAACTTTGTCCATACNTGACTTCATTCTCTAAAAAAATTACCGGATTTGGGTCACGNATAGCTGATTTGAGAAGACCTTTGGCATCCGCTGCAGACCAAGGAGAAACAACCTTCAATCCTGGACAATGTGCATACCAGCTGGCGTAACATTGTGAATGCTGGGCCGCAACACGGCTTGCNGCNCCATTTGGCCCCCGGAACACNATTGGACANCCCATCTGACCTCCTGACATATANAATGTNTTNGCTGCAGAATTTATAATCTGATCAATCGCCTGCATCGAAAAATTAAAAGTCATAAATTCTATCACAGGAAGCAACTCACCAAAGGCAGCGCCTACGCCCAGTCCTGCAAATCCATGTTCCGTTATTGGTGTATCAATGACACGCTTATCCGAAAATTCGTCCAGCAAGCCTTGTGTGACCTTATAAGCGCCCTGATACTCGGCAACCTCTTCACCCATAACAAAAACACGATCATTACTGCGCATTTCTTCTGCCATAGCATCACGCAGGGCTTCACGGACTGTCTGTGTCTTTGTACCTCCGTCCCAATCAAGCTCAGGTAAAGGCGGCAGAACTGACACAGGCATCGCGGCGGGCCCAGTCACAGCCTCAGTTGCAGGTGTTGCAGGCGCAGAGTGGGATGAAGCTAGAGCTAGCACTGCTGTTTCTCCAGCTTCTGGAAAACCTGTTTCCCCCTCCTCTAGTAATCTGGCAATCACAGTGCCGACAGCCACACCTTCGCTGCCTTCTGCTATGATAATCTCTCCAACAACACCCTCATCTACAACCTCGACTTCCATTGTTGCCTTATCTGTCTCAATTTCAGCAATCACATCACCTGACCTGACGTTATCGCCAGCTTTGACAAGCCATTTTGATAATCGCCCTTCTGTCATGGTTGGCGACAATGCTGGCATCTTAATATCTACAGACATAATTCAATCCTTTGAAATTCTATTTGTTCAGGCTATCAGAATATCTGTAAACAGCTCATCCGTCTCAGGCTCTAGACTACTTAGAGCGAAATCAGCTGCGTCCGTAACAACAGCCTTCACCTTTTGATCAATTTTTTTCAGACCGGCCTCATCACCACCTTCGCGCAACAGTAGATCGCGAAGCTGCTCAATCGGGTCGTGCTGCTTTCGCATGGCATCAACCTCATCACGGGTTCTGTATTTGGCAGGATCTGACATAGAGTGACCACGATAACGATAGGTCTTCATCTCCAATATATAAGGACCTTTTCCAGACCGGCAATAAAACAGTGCTTCGCGTGCTGCCGCTCTTACAGCAAGAACATCCATTCCATCAACTTGAAGTCCCGGGATACCATAAGATTTGCCGCGATCTGCAAAATCCTGCCCAGCGGCCGCACGGGAAACAGATGTACCCATGCCATATTGATTATTCTCAATCACAAAAATAATGGGCAGCTTCCATAAAGCCGACATATTGAAGGTTTCATACACCTGACCCTGATTGGCTGCGCCGTCACCAAGATAGGCCATGTTTACGCCGCCATCGCCTTTATATTTGTGAGCAAATGCCAAACCTGCACCAATTGGCACCTGTGCTGCAACGATGCCATGTCCGCCATAAAAGTTCTTTTCTCGACTAAACATATGCATTGAGCCACCTTTGCCGCGTGAATAGCCATCTTTTCTGCCTGTCAGCTCGGCCATCACGCCTCTGGATTCCATGCCACAAGCCAACATATGGCCGTGGTCTCGATAAGAGGTTACAACAGAATCCCCTTCTCCAGCCATGGACTGCATTCCAACGACAACGGCCTCTTGGCCAATGTAAAGGTGACAAAATCCCCCTATATGGCCCATACCGTAAAGCTGTCCGGCTTTTTCTTCAAACCGACGAATCAAGAGCATTTGCTCGTAAAGCTGTTCGAGAATTTCACGTGACGGCTTGTCATTAATGACTGCCTTTGGCGGCCGCCCCCGTTTTCGCACTATGTTCTTTTTGCCAGCCATTTAACCCCCCATAACCATTGTGGCCTACGAGCCCTATTCAAGGTATGAGGATGATGTCAAAATACCTTAAGTGCAACGATTTTATTATATTGTTTTTAAACGATTTTAATTTATTAAACTTAATTTGAGTTAATTAATGAAGATACTAAAATTTCAATTTTGTTAGATCAATTGAAATGATCACATCATTTTCGCCATACATGCCTACATTAGCGCGTGCGGTCTCCGCCAGCATATCTGCATCTATCGTTCCAGAACGCATTAACCTGATCCGGTGTTCTAGAAAATGATTTTGTTTGTCCAACAACGCCAAAATTTCACGAGCTGCCTGTATTTCCCTGTCTATTTCTGACCTGGCCATTAGGCCGCGTTCACCAACAAATGTGTGGAATCCAAAAAACACCATTAGAATGCCCGTAAGAACAAGTCCGCCAGTTAAGGCAAAAGCGCGGTGAAACGATTGATGCATGGCATTTAGCTCTGTTGAATTTTATCATACAGGACAGAGTGAATCAAAAAGGATTCAATAGGTCAAGAAAAAATCCGAATCGCCGATTTTATTAACGTTTTTATATTTAAGCAGACGATAAAATAGGCAATCACCGTAAAATAGAGCGTCCGGCATACACAGCCTGGTGGCCAAGTTCTTCCTCAATTCTCAACAGCTGGTTATACTTTGCCAGCCGATCAGAACGTGACAGCGAACCTGTTTTGATCTGTCCTGCGTTTGTTGCAACTGACAAATCTGCAATAAAGCTGTCCTCGGTTTCTCCAGACCGATGAGATATCACAACACCAAATCCAGCTTGCTTGGCGTCAGATATAGCCTTCATGGTCTCTGTTAACGTGCCAATTTGATTCACTTTAACCAAAATGGCGTTGCCTGCCTTGATCTGAATGCCCTTGGTCAAACGCTCAGAGTTCGTCACAAACAAATCATCACCTACAACTTGGACGCCATGGCCAATCCTTGCCGTCAGGTCAACAAACCCCTGCCAGTCATCTTCATCAAGCGGATCTTCAACCGACACTATCGGATATTCTTCACAAAGTGCCGCCCACATATTAACCATTCCCTCCGTACCCAATTTACGCCCTTCCCCGCGCAAATCATAACCGCTGTCCTGATAAAATTCAGATGCAGCTGCATCCAAAGCTAGGACCACGTCATCACCCAGGTGATAACCTGCTACCTCAACAGAGCGAGCAACAATTTCAAGAGCTTCAGGCGTTGTGTTAATTGCCGGAGCAAAGCCACCTTCATCCCCAACAGAAACAGACAATTTCATCTTTGACAATTCAGACTTTAGGGCTTGAAAGATTTCTGCACCCATCCTTAGACCATCACTAAAGTTAGCAGCGCCTACAGGCATAATCATGAATTCCTGGACATCAAGGGAATTATCTGCATGTGCACCCCCATTCAGAATGTTCATCATCGGAGTTGGCAGAATGTGCGCGTGAATACCGCCCAGATAGCGCCATAACGGCAGCCCTGATGCCTCGGCGGCAGCTCTGGCAACAGCCAAACTGACGCCCAAAATTGCATTAGCACCTAGCCGAGCTTTATTTTCAGTACCGTCAAGGCTTATCATATCAGCGTCAATCTGCTGCTGTTCTGTTGCATCCGCACCAGATAGTGCATCAAAAATTTCAGTATTCACCGCGTTTACAGCGGACAACACACCTTTGCCACCATAGCTGGCCTGTTCGCTATCTCTTTTTTCAATGGCCTCATATGAGCCAGTTGACGCACCAGAGGGGACAGCCGCACGACCAAAACTGCCATCATCCAAAAGAACATCAACCTCAACTGTAGGGTTGCCACGAGAATCTAAAATCTGGCGTGCATGAAGATCACGAATAGCAGACATAGGCTTTCCTTTCTAAGGCCTTTTGGCCGTATTTAGCTCTGTGCAACTTCAGCAAGACGGGACAACTTAACCAACAAATCTGGCATCTGTTCAAGAGGAACCATGTTAGGCCCATCAGATGGGGCATGGTCAGGATCCTGATGTGATTCCATAAACAGGCCATCAACGCCAACAGCAACAGCAGCCTTTGCTAGAACGGGTACAAATTCACTTTGCCCACCCGACGCCCCACCAAGTCCGCCAGGCTGCTGAACCGAATGCGTCGCATCAAATATGACAGGAAAGCCTGTTGCCCTCATCTGCGGCAGGCTTCGCATATCACTGACCAATGTGTTATAACCAAATGAGGTGCCGCGTTCTGTTAACAATACGCGCTCATTCCCAGACTGCAATAGCTTATCAGCAACATGCCTCATGTCCCAGGGTGCTAAAAACTGACCTTTCTTGACATTGATCACCGCCCCCGTGCGAGCAGCAGCCACCAGCAAATCAGTCTGCCGGCATAAAAAAGCCGGTATCTGCAAAATATCAACAGCCTCAGCAGTAACGGCGCACTGTTCGGGCGAGTGAACATCTGTAAGCACAGGTCAGCCCAGAGCTGCTTTCACGTCAGCTAATATCTGAATGCCTTTATCAAGACCAACCCCCCGCTGTGCGGAAAAGGATGTCCGGTTTGCTTTGTCAAAAGATGATTTATAAACAAAATTCATCCCAGCCGAATTGGCAGCTTTTTGAAGAGCTTCAGCATGAAACAGAGCGTGATCCCGCCCCTCAATCTGGCAAGGCCCAGAAATCAGCAATAAAGAGGCATCATCGCCTATTTCAAACTCAGGAAGCGAGATCTTCAGCATGTTTTATTCTCCGCATAAAGAAGGTCTGCGTCTTCATAAATGAATCTGTCAGACTAAACGCGACTTTTCCCTAGCAGCAGAGACGAATCCAACAAATAACGGATGCGGCTCAAACGGCTTTGATTTTAACTCTGGATGAAACTGAACTGCGATAAACCAAGGGTGATCAGGACGCTCAACAATTTCAGGCAGAAGACCATCTGGGGAAAGACCAGACAACTTCAGCCCTGCTTTTTCAAGCTTATCTTGATAGGCAATATTAACCTCATAGCGATGCCTGTGCCGTTCCTCAACGAAGTCGACCCCATAGAGTTCACTGGCTAGTGAACCTTTCGCCATTTGGCAGGGATACGTACCTAAACGCATAGTTCCACCTAGATCATCTGCATCACTCCTTGTTTGCATCTGATTACCTGCTGACCATTCTGTCATCAGACCAACAACCGGTTCATCACAAGGACCAAACTCAGTCGAGCTGGCTTGCGGTATGTCTGCCAAACCGCGAGCAGTTTCAAGAACAGCCATTTGCATACCAAAACATATACCGAGATAAGGAACATTCTGCTCACGAGCAAAACGAATAGCCTCAATCTTACCTTCTGAGCCCCGTTTGCCAAATCCACCTGGAACTAAAATACCCGAAACATTCTCAAGATAGTGGAGATAGGTTTGGCAGTCTTCCTGCTCAAAAATTTCTGAATCCAGCCATTCGATGTTCACTTTAACTTTATTGGCAATGCCGCCATGGCTTAGGGCTTCGCCAAGAGATTTATAACTGTCCTGCAGCGATGTGTATTTCCCAACGATAGCGATTGTGACCTCACCTTCTGGATGGGCAACATTATGAGCAATATCCCGCCAACAATTGAGGTCTGGTTTCTTGCTGCTCAGGCCAAAATGGGCGCAAACCTGATCATCCAGACCTTGTTCGTGGTAGGCTAGTGGCACTTCGTAAATATTATTCACATCTTCGGCAAGAATAACCGCATCTGGCCGAACATTGCAAAACAGGCCAATCTTTGCTCTTTGTTCTGCTGGCAGAGAATGTTCAGTTCGACACAACAATATATCAGGCTGGATACCGACCGACTGCAATTCTTTGACAGAATGCTGGGTTGGCTTTGTTTTTAACTCGCCCGCTGCCGCGATATACGGCAGTAAAGTGACGTGGATAAAACAGGCCTTCTGTTTACCAATTTCGTTTCCGATTTGTCGTATAGCTTCTAGAAACGGCAGGGATTCAATATCTCCAACTGTACCGCCAATTTCGCACAATACAAAATCCTCGTCATCTAAGTCATTGAATACGAATTTTTTAATTGCGTCGGTTACATGTGGTATCACCTGAATGGTTGCTCCCAGATAGTCGCCACGCCGCTCTTTGGCTAGAACATCAGAGTAAATCCGTCCGGTTGTAACATTGTCCGTCTGACGTGTGTGAACGCCTGTGAAACGTTCATAATGACCAAGGTCCAGATCTGTTTCCGCCCCATCGTCAGTGACAAAAACCTCACCATGCTGGGTAGGTGACATGGTGCCTGGATCAACATTTAGATAGGGGTCTAATTTACGCAGTCTGACTTTATAGCCACGGGCCTGGAGCAGAGCGCCAAGCGCGGCGGAGCCAAGCCCTTTGCCAAGAGAGGAGACAACACCGCCAGTGATAAACACGAAACGAGTCAATGCCGCCATCCTCTCTTTTTCCCGGCGGTATTGAATATCACAACCTTCATGATAAACATTATTGACCAGTTGGCACTTGTGGTGATGATGGAACTGGTAATTCAGAGCTTGAGTTGACAACTTCATCAACAATGGATGTCTGCTTGCTTCCCGCACCAGCCAGAATCGCTAGACCAATAGAAGTGGCAAAAAAGCAGGCTGCCAAAACTGCCGTAGTACGTGTAAGTAGATTGGCTGTTGACCGCGCTGTCATAAATCCACCACTTGATGACCCGCCAATACCCA
>PBLM01000033.1 GCA_002721775.1 Rhodospirillaceae bacterium
GAGACCAAAAGCCTTGGCAACCTCAACAAAAGCACTGCGCCCCTTATAAGTGATCACAGATGACGCCAGACCTGCCCGATGCCGGCCATACCGATGATAAATATACTGGATGACCTCTTCACGCCGGTTATGTTCAAAATCCACATCAATATCTGGCGGCTCATTACGGGCCTCGCTGACAAACCGTTCAAACAGAGGTTCAGAACGGTCAGGATCAACAGATGTGATAAACAAACAATAGCAGATTGCTGAATTTGCAGCAGACCCCCGTCCCTGACACAGAATATTGCGGCTGCGGGCAAAGCGGACAATATCAAATACCGTTAGGAAAAACGGGGCATAACCCATCTTCCGCACCAAAGCCAGTTCCTTATCCAAATAGGCATTCACCTTATCCGGCACCCCATCAGGATAGCGTTTCCGACTCCCTTCGCGGGCTTGCCAGGTTAATTCATCCATCGCGGACCGGCCAAACCGGCCTTCGTGGGCCGGATAATCATAACGCAAATCATCAAGGCTGAACTGGCAGCTGGCGGCAATTTCATCTGCCATCTGCAACGCCTGTTCAAAACCCTGCCACCGGCGGGCCATCTCATTTGGGGCCAGCAGATGGCGTTCAGCATTGCGGGATAACAGCTGTCCGGCTTCAGGCAAGCTGGTTTTATAACGGATACAGCTGAGCACATCTGCAAGTGGGGGCCGATCAGGACGATGATATAAAACATTCCCAAGCGCAACAAATCCCAGATTATCTGCTGCTGCCTCCTGACTGAGACGGTAAAGACGTTCCTCATCACAGCCATCACGCATCAGATAACCACCAACATACACATCACTTGGTGCAAACAGGCTAATTGTGCGGGCCTGTTCACGATAATCTGTATCCGCGAGAACAGGCGGCAGCGTAATCACAATCACATCAGAAGACAGCCGCCCCAGATCACTGATATGCATATCTGGTGAAGCACGGTTATCATGACCTGATCGCATCATTGCTGCGCTCAACCACTGACACAGGCTGTGGTAGCCATCCAGAGTGCGAACATAACATAGAATATCGCCGCCATCATGAAGGCTGACACCTACCCCACAAATCAGCTTATCCAGAGACAGGCTGGAGACAGGTTTCTGATCCGGATTGTTCTGAGCCGCAATATCCTTCATCGCCATATGCGCACGCACCAACCCGCCACAGCTAAATCTGTCAGCAATGCCCACAGCCTGCCAGCCTAGATGATGAGCATGAGCAACCAACTCTTCAGGATGTGAGGCACCAGACAAAAAACTGAAATTAGTCTGACAGCCCAGAACAGCTTTTGGCCTGTATATCATCTTGTCTGCCATCAGCTGAACAGCCCATATATAAACCAGCTGACCTCATCACCGCGTTCAACAAGGCCTTCACAGCACAGCCATAACCGGCGACCATCTTCAATCTCAACTCGGTAGTAATCACGTGATAATCTGTCTGTCCTATTAGGATCCCACCAGCGGGGGCCAACCCGTTCAGGGCCTGTTGCCCGCAATACTGTCCAGCTATGATGCCGCCAACGGATCATTGCTGGCGGATGATCCGGCATCATCNCCACAACTTTTACCGGTTCAGGCCTGTCCAGCAGACGGACCGGACGCGGCGAGGCCAAACCAGCCAAAACAGGCATAGACCACTGACCGGTTTTATCTGTTACATCTGCAACCGGTTTATAGGCCTGGCTGTCAGCGATATGCCAGTCTGACCGGCTGACAACACGCTGAACCTTGTCCAGCCCCAGACGGGTAGCCAGAACATCAACCATATCACTGACCTGACCTGCTTGCAGGCCGGCTTCATCCGTTCCTAGAAGAGCTGTTACAGGAACATCAACTGTCAGTCCATGCGCCTGTATCCAGCTGTATTCCAAGCCAAATTCCGCATCAATTTTTTCAGCTGCCCCTGCCATTAGCCGCTGTAAGGTCTGTTCACGCCGGCCAGGCCGTGATAAGCGGAACAGCAAACAGCTGACCTGACCATCTGTGCGCTGCCAGCCTAGCTCAAAAGACCGGGCAGCCAGTTCAGCATCAAGCAGCCTGCCTGCCATTTCTGCTGTCAGTTGGCTGACCATATGACATAAGGCCTCATAACCTATAACCGGTTCTTCCCAAATTTTTCTGACAGATACAGGCTGAACAGGTTGAACCGGTATCTGGCTGTCAGGCTGATCCCCAAAAAGCTGGCTGTAACGCAGAACTATATCCGTGCCAAATCGCGCCGTCAGATCTGCCCGGCAAAGCGGATACAGATGGCTGATTTGGCGCAAGCCTGCCTGGCTGAGCGCATGTAGTATATCTGGTGGCAGACGCAAGGCTGCCAACGGTAGGTCAGCAAGAGCCTCCCGCATTCGGGCACGGCGGGCAGGCGCATGTACCGGCTGAGCAGATACATCCCGATGGTAATGTGCCAGCGCAAAAGCCGCCCCAAAAGTTGACGCGCTGGCAATTGATGCGCGCAAGCCTGCCTGGCTGATCTGATGATACAAATCAGCACACATAACTTTCAGCCCGCTATCTGTATCATCATCCTTTTTATTACAGGTATTTGTAGTTCGGGCAAACAGATGGCTGGCGCCCGTTGCCTCAATCCAAATCCCCAAGCCGTCAACATCAATGCCGGTAACAGGGCTGTACCGAAACGCCCATCGTGCAAAAGCCGTCAACAGAGCCCGATCTGCATCGTGGTCAACTGGAGCAAAGCGCATATCAGGATGCCGGGCCCGCGCATCAGCCACAGATAACCCGACTTGAACCCCGTCTGCCTGAGCTTCAACAGACAGATAGACCAGCCTGTCTGCCCCTTTTTCACGCTGATACAGACCTACTTTTTCCTGTAACGACCAGCCCTGCACCCCTGCCATGCGCCGGATCGGCAGACATGGAAGATGCATATAAATTATTTGCCGATCATCACCAGATACACCCATTGCTNTGCTTTCATGATATAAGTACGCCCCTGCCTTACGCTGAAACAGACGCAGGCAGAGCCGGCTGTGAAACGGGCAGTTGACTGGCCTGACCATCCTGATCTGACCGCCTAACGGCTGACTGCAGCCGACCAGTTAGACCATCATAAACAAGCTTGTCTGCGCAAGGTGTCCCCTGCCGGCTGTAGGTCAGTTGAACCGACCAGTATGGCCGCCAGTCTGTTTGCAGACCTTGCCTTTCAG
The DNA here is from genome assembly GCA_002721775.1 of Rhodospirillaceae bacterium. The sequence continues at coordinate 3,201 of PBLM01000033.1, forward strand.
CAGACAGATCAGCTGGCGCGGTCGTGATATGCCAGCCCGTCTCAAAACCTGAAACAGGGGCAGGAGGACCCAACAACAGCCCCATCGTCCCGCCTGCCTGGGCAGCCAAACGTGTGCGTCGGGCCCAGCGCTGCCATGTATCTGCACACCGCGCAAACAAGCCATACTCACCTACAACCGCNANAACACCCTTGGTCTGCAGAACCTCTTCAAAGGCCCCCATCANCCGTTTAGGGTGCTGGTCATGAACAAAAATAAACCGTGATGGGGACACCCCTAGTGCAGGNAGGGTAGATGCTAGTATATGGCCAGCATGGCCAGCATGGCGGGGACTACACCAGACCACAGGTGAGAGGGTGTCCTTATCCATCATAAGCCGCAGCAAGGCCAGCACAAACCCTGTTGCTGCCCCGTCAAATGACCGGCCCGTCATCAGATGCACATGACCAAACCGCAGTCCCCCTGATAAGGCTGTGTCAAACAGGCCCACCTTTAGCTGCAGAGCCAGGAAGGACCGGGCTGTGTCAGCATGCCTGATTTGCGTTTTCAATTCAGCAAACCGGCTGGCTTTGCATGAGGGGGACATATATCNACNCCTGCCAGCCTGAATCAGTTCAGAAGCCACTTTTGCCGGCTCGTCTGACACAGAAGATGTAAAATATGTTGCTTGCATGATCTGTAGCCTGAGCATGACCCCCTCACGCTGTCATCACTCATCCGATTTATATTCGAGTCATCTATTCAAAAAGGTTAATTAGAATAGAACAAAACAAGAACATTGTCAAGTCCAAAAAACCAACTTGTTCTGGATTAAAAATCAGACGTTTACAGAAAATAAGACAAGAACAGAATAATTCAGTGCAAAAATCAGGTCAGTTTAGATCATCGTCCGGGTCCTGCCAGGCTGCTTCATCATGGCCAGAGCGGGCAGAATAAAAGCTTAACGCCATTAGGCCACCGCCCAGAACTACCATGCCAACTGAACCGGCAATAAGAGCAATCCACCCATGCAGGCCAAGAGCAATCTGTCCCATCTGATGCCAGACAAAATAGCTGGCGACAGCGATCACAACGAGGCTGGTCACAGCAAACAGGACAGTTACTCCGGTCCGCCNCCTGCGTTGGTCTGTTTGTTTATCAGCGGGCATTTTTAATCTTTCTTTTGCAATCCAGCACAACGCTGGCCATGTTTTATCGATTGAAAATGAAAATCTTATTTTGCGGCAAGTTCACTTTCAACAAGAGCTGCCCAATAGCTGGTGCCTGTTGGCAGAATTTCATCATTGAAATCATAACCGGTGTTATGAAGCATTCTGCCGGCCTCAGCTTCCCCTGCCCCTAACCATATATAAGCGCCTGGCTTTGCTTCTAGCATGAAGGCAAAATCTTCTGCACCCATTGAGGGTTCCGGGTTCATGTGGACGCGGTCTGCCCCTACAACCGCCCGCGCCACATCCGCAGCCCGTATAGCCTCTGCNTTATGGTTAACTGTTGGCGGATAACCTTCCCGCCAGTCAAGCACAACTGTGCAGCCATGCGCCTCAGCGGTAAGCCTGGACACATCGCGAAGCGATTGCTCCAGCCTGCGCCGTGTTTCCGAGCGGAAGGCGCGAACCGTCCCGCCCAATGTAACCTCGTCAGGGATAACATTGAACGCGCTGCCGCCATGAATCGTGGTGATCGACAAAACAGAGGAGTCCTGCGGATTCGTGTGTCGGGAGACCAGCATCTGCAGGGCCTGAACAATATTTGCAGCCGCTAGGACCGGATCGATAGCCTGATGCGGCATTGCAGCATGACCACCACTTCCAGTCACTGTCATCTCAAAATGATCTGCACTAGCCATGCTGGCACCTTCTGAAACAGCGATTTCACCTGCAGGTAGGCCAGGCCAGTTATGCATGCCCCAAACCGTTTCCATCTGATGATCAACAAACAGGCCCTCATCAATCATCTTGGCGGCCCCTGCACCACCTTCTTCCGCAGGTTGGAAAATGAAATAGACAGTGCCGTCAAAATTACGTGTTTCTGCAAGATAACGAGCCGCTCCTAACAGCATGGTCATATGCCCATCATGGCCACATGCATGCATCCGGCCTTCTGTTTTTGATTTATGCTCAAAGTCATTTGTTTCAGGCATGGGCAGGCCGTCCATATCTGCCCGCAGGCCGATTGACCGGCCAGTATCAGTCTTGCCTTTCAACATGCCAACGACACCTGTGCCAGCTAATCCCCTGACTACATCAATACCAAACTCGCCCAATTTGCCTGCAATGAAATCAGAGGTCCATATCTCTTCATAACAAATCTCAGGATGGCTGTGCAGCTCACGGCGCCACCGTGTCATCTCATCATGAAAGTCTGCCACGCGGTTGATGATTGCCATGCCTGTTCCTCNNTTGTGTAACGNATGCCAGACGACATCATAGGGGAGCCACAGGCATATGTCGACCAAGCACAAANNCAAGTCGTCATTAAGACAGGGTTTTTTCATCATCTGAGCAATTTAGGGCTTGAATTTTTGGACTATGCCTGTGTTTTTTTCTATGCTGACCAAACAGGTTAGATCTGAGCACGCGAAAGACAGCGAACCAAGAGGATATTTCATTATGGCTGGACCAGTTTTGGATCGGGGCATTGGTGGACTGAGAGACAAAGCCAAGCGCTACTCCGTGTTTTCTTTGNNACGGCAGGCGGCATCATANCATACAGGCTGGCAACAGGCCTGGCGGCATGCTGAACCAAAANGCGANTATGACGNNGTCATTATTGGNGGTGGTGGTCATGGNNTNGCNACAGCCTATTACNTGGCATCNGTTCACGGCATGACCNATATTGCCGTAATTGAAAAAGGCTGGNTTGGTGGCGGCAATACAGGCCGAAACACCACGATCATCCGTTCAAACTATCTGTGGGATGAATCAGCATCCATTTATGAACATGCGCTGAAGTTGTGGGAGGGGCTGGCACAGGATTTAAACTTTAACATCATGTTTTCCCAGCGCGGAGTGCTGACCATTGCTCATTCTGCACATGAGCTGAAAGAAATGTCGCGGCGGGTTCACGCGATTCGTCTAAACGGTATCGATTCAGAAATTCTCAGTCCTCAGGAGATAAAGACATTTGTGCCAATTATGAATATGGATCAGTCGATCCGCTACCCGGTTATGGGCGGGTTTTTGCAAAAACGCGGCGGCACAGCCCGCCATGATGCAGTTGCCTGGGGCTATGCCCGAGCAGCAGATGATATGGGCGTTGATATCATCCAGAACTGTGAGGTGACAGCCCTACGCCGGTCAGGCCGCAAGATTATTGGCATTGAAACAACCAAGGGGGTGATCAAGACACGAAAAGTAGGCTGTGTTGTTGCCGGTCATTCATCTTTATTGGCTGAAATGGCAGGCCTACATCTGCCGCTAGCCAGCCGGCCTTTGCAGGCCCTGGTCTCTGAGCCGATAAAGCCGATACTTGATACTGTTATTATGTCAAATGCAGTTCATATGTATATCAGCCAGTCAGACAAGGGCGAAATGGTTCTGGGCGCTGGAGTGGATAAATATAATTCTTATGCACAACGCGGTTCATTTCCAGTTTCAGAACATATGATAGAAGCCGCGGTAGAGCTGTTTCCTGTATTATCACGCCTGCGGATGCTGCGGCATTGGGGCGGCATTGTGGATACCTGTCCTGATGCCTCTCCTATTATCTCTAAGACAGATGTTGACGGGCTGTATTTCAACTGTGGCTGGGGTACAGGTGGCTTTAAGGCCACGCCAGGATCAGGTCATGTGTTCGCTGATTTAATTGCGAACGATCGCCCGAATGCCATTTCCGGCCCATATTCGCTGAAACGGTTTGAGACAGGGTTTCTGATCGATGAGCATGGTGCAGCAGGTGTTGCTCATTAAGTGTATTTCACATTAAGAGAAGAGTTAAATATTATGTTACAGCTTAACTGCCCCTTTTGCGGGCCGAGAGATGAAGCTGAGTTCAGCTGCGGCGGTGAGGCTCATATCGCACGCCCGCTGGAAAACAAGCAGCTGAGTGACAAGGATTTTGCTGATTATCTGTTTCTGCGAGACAATCCGAAAGGCGTTTTCCTGGAACGTTGGCGTCATGCGGCAGGATGCCGGCGCTGGTTTAACGTGGCACGTAATACCGTCAGCCACGAGATCATTGAAATATATCCAATTGGCAGTCTGCCCAAAAGCAAGGCAGCACGGCAGGCTTATGAGGACAGCTGGCGCCGCACAACAGCCGCAGAGGCTGCTTCAAAACCGGCAAAAAAAGGTAAAGAGGCACGCTGATGGCAAAAAGCAAACAACTTATGCGTGTGAAGGAAGGTTCTTCTGTGCAGCAAGACAGGCTGGTGCAATTCACCTTTGATGGGAAAAACTATGTAGGCTACGCCGGTGATACGCTAGCCTCTGCCTTACTTGCTAATAATGTTCATCTGGTCGGCCGGTCTTTTAAATACCACCGTCCGCGCGGCATTATGGCTGCCGGGGCTGAAGAAGCAAATGCGCTGGTCCAGGTCGGAACAAATGGCCGGGTTGAACCTAATTTACGGGCGACACAGGTTGAGCTGTATGATGGGCTGGTGGCAAAGTCGCAAAACCGTTTTCCAACCCTGAAATTTGATGTGGGTGAGGTAAACTCGCTTTTATCACGCTTCTTTCCAGCTGGATTTTATTATAAGACCTTTATGTGGCCTGCATCTTTTTGGATGACTTACGAAAAATTCATCCGCCATGCGGCAGGGCTGGGCATGGTTGGCCGTGATCACAATGACCCAGACAGATATGAAAAACGAAATGCACATTTTGATATCGTTATAGCCGGTGGTGGGGCTGCAGGCCTGATGGCAGCGCTGCAAGCTGGTATGAGCAGATGCCGTGTTTTGCTTGCTGAAGCTGGCCCGCGCTGTGGCGGCTGGCTGAACAGTGTGGATGATGTAGAAATTGATGGCCAGCCGGCCCAGGACTGGATTAAAGAGACAGTGGCAAGGCTGCAGGCGATGGAGAATGTTTCAATACTGAAACGCACCACCCTGTTTGGCTATGGCGATCATAATTATCTAACCCTTGCCGAAACCGTAACAGATCATTTGAAAGACAAGCCTGCGCACCTGCCCAGGATGCGAATGTGGAAGGTGCGCGCGCAGCAGGTCATTCTAGCCACAGGGGCAATTGAACGGCCGTTAGTCTTTTCCGGCAATGACTTACCTGGCGTAATGCTGGCTTCTGCCGCACAGACCTATCTTGGCGAATATGGTGTTCTGCCCGGCAAGCGCGGCATTGTGATGACCAATAATGACGCCGCTTGGCATACAGCCTTTGCCTTGCAGGAGTCTGGCTGTCTTGTCAAAGCGATTGTGGATACACGGCCTGCTCCTGCGCCCGCATTAAAGCGTCAAGCTAAAAGCCTTAGTATAGACTTTCTGTGTGGCCATGGGATCACAGCAGCGCACGGCCATCAGAAAGTTGCCCGTGTCGAGGTCAGCCCGTTAACTGCTGACGGCACAGATGTCGCAGGTGATGCTGTGCATATCGATTGCGACTGCATTTTGATGTCAGGCGGCCTGAGCCCGGTTGTGCATCTCCACTCACAAGCCCGCGGTAAGCTGACTTGGGATGAGAAAACCTTATGTTTCCGCCCCTCATCCGCCCATGAGGCTGAACAGTCGATCGGGGCCTGTAACGGGAGCTTTGAGCTGCAAAAAAGCCTAAAAGAAGCAATCACAGCTGCCGGAAAAGCTGCTAAAGCTGCTGGCATGGCTGTTGAGATAGGTGATGTGCCGGTGGTTGACGCTCCACGAATCAATAGATCTCCCATGGCGATCTGGTCGCTGCCAAATGGCCGGGGCGAAGGAGAAGGTGACAAGGCGTTTGTCGATTTTCAGAACGATGTGACCGCCTCTGATATCAAGCTGGCTGTGCGGGAAGGGTATCATTCGGTTGAACATGTTAAACGCTATACCACAACTGGCATGGCAACAGATCAGGGCAAGACATCTAATGTCAACGCTCTTGCCATTCTGGCAGACCAGTTAGGTGAAGCAATCCCCGAGGTTGGTACAACCACGTTCCGCATGCCCTACACGCCCACATCCATAGGTATGATTGCCGGTCGGTCTATTGGCACCCTGTTTGACCCGGTGCGCACAACACAGATGGACAGTCTGCACAGGCAGGCAAGGGCAAAGTTTGAACATGTCGGCCAATGGATGCGGGCCTGGTACTACCCGCAAAAGGGTGAGGATATGGAAAAGGCGGTCAGCCGTGAAGTTCTAGCCACTAGGCAGGCAGCGGGCCTGTTGGATGCTTCAACCTTAGGAAAAATTGATATTAAAGGGCCTGATGCTGCAGAATTCTTAAACCGAATTTATACCAATGGCTGGCTGAAACTGAAGGTAGGCAGATGCCGCTATGGGCTGATGTGTAAAGATGACGGCATGGTTATGGATGACGGGGTCACAACGCGGCTGGCTGAGGATCATTTTCATATGACTACAACAACAGGCGGGGCAGCGGGGGTGCTGGACTGGCTGGAGGAATGGCTGCAAACCGAATGGCCGGAACTACAGGTCTATCTGACATCGGTCACCGAGCAATGGGCTGTGGCCTCCTTATCCGGCCCTGCCGCCAAGGACATCCTCACCGCAACAGGCATCGATATAGATTTAGCAGATGACGATTTTCCATTTATGTCGATGAAAAAAGGACATGTCAGCGGTTTGCCTGCACGGCTGTTCCGCATTTCCTTCACCGGTGAACTCTCTTATGAGATTAATGTACCTGCACGTTATGGCGCGGCCCTCTGGTCAACATTAATAAAGGCAGGCGCCCCTTTCGGCCTAACCCCATATGGGACAGAAGCTATGCATGTGCTGCGGGCAGAAAAGGGCTTTATTATCGTTGGTCAGGAGACAGATGGGACTGTCACACCGCTTGACCTGGGCATGGACTGGATTGTGTCTAAAACAAAAACTGATTTCATTGGGAAGCGCGCACTTGAACGGGTCTCCATGGCTGACCCGCAGCGAAAGCAGCTGGTTGGCCTGCTGACAGATGATCCAAATAAAGTCATACCAGAGGGCGCACATGCGGTTCTTGACCCTGACCAGCTTGCACCTATGGCAATGCTGGGACATGTAACTTCATCTTATTTCAGCCCTAATCTTGGCCATTCCATTGCGATGGGCTTGCTGAAAGGTGGACAAGAACTGATGGGACAGACCGTTTACATTCCAATGCTTGACGGACAGCTGCCGATTAAAGCTCGGGTAACAGATACCAAATTTTATGATGCGAAAGGAGATCGGTTGAATGGCGCAAACTAAAACTGATGCGCAGCAACGCCAGTCTACCATTCTGCCCAGACAGATGCCAAACCCTGAGGGGCGGAAAGAAGATTGCCTGCAGATACACCATCACCCGTTAGGGCTCATGAACCTGCGCAACAGCCAAGATGTAAACAAAATCATGAGCCGGTATTTCGGCACAGCCTTGCCAGAGGGGCCGAACACCTTTTCGGTTAGCGGAAACAGACGTGCGCTCTGGCTTGGGCCAGATGAAAGCCTTCTGATCTGCGAAGATCAGGACTCTGCAGAACTGCACCGCACCCTCAGCACACAGCTGTCCTGCCAGCATTTTCAACTGACCCTACTTTCAGACGCGCTGGCTGTGTATGAGCTAAACGGACCTTATGTGCGAGAAATTCTAGCCAAGGGCTGCGCGCTTGACCTGCATGTTTCTGTCTTCCAGCCTGGCCAGTGTGCCCAGTCCAGTCTAGACAGAGTGGCGGTGGTGCTGATGTGCGAGGCAGTGACCAGCTTCCGGCTGATCTGCCGAACCAGCTTTGCTGATTATGTGGAAACCTGGCTGAAAGATGCCGCTATCGAATATGGCTATATGGTGAGGTAGAGGCAGAAATGCGGCTACTGCCTTTGTCATTAATATTCGCTGTCGGGCAGAGCAGATTTGCGCTGTTCAATATGGGAAATAAGCGCTTCATCTATTGCCAGATCGATATCCGGGGCTTCATAAGCAGCCAACATATCAGTTGCTTTTTTCCGAGCTCTTGCTTCTGCTTCAATACGTCCATCGCTGTCCCATTGTTCGAACGTCGTGTTATCCGCCATGGATGACCGCCAGAAGGCTGTTTCAAAATTTGCCTGTGTGTGGCTGGCGCCAAGGAAATGTTGGCCAGGCCCGGCCTCACGCAAAGCATCCAGTGCCAAGCCATTTTCTGATACATCAATACCGCCAACCATGCTGTCCATCATGGTGAGCTGGTCAGCATCAAGAATTAGTTTAGCATAATCAGCAACTAGCCCACCTTCCATCCAGCCTGCCGAATGCAAAGCAAAATTTACCCCGCCAAGAACCGTTGGTAATAATGTATGTGCCGATTCATAGGCTGACTGTGCATCTGCTGTTTTCGCCCCTGTCAAAGACCCGCCTGACCGAAACGGCACACCCAGCCGTCGGGCCAATTTCGAGCAGCCATACAAGACCTTGGCTGGTTCAGGCGTGCCAAAGGTTGGCGCCCCCGTCTGCATGGAAATGGAACTAGCAAAACTGCCGAAGATTACTGGCGCACCCGGTTTCACAGCCTGGGCAAAAGCAATCCCGCTCATCGCTTCTGCCAATATCTGTGTCAGGGTGCCGGCAACGGAAACAGGTGACATCGCGCCCGCCAGAATGAAGGGCGAGACAATCGTTCCCTGCCCGGCCCGCGCATAAACCTTCAGCGCCCCCAGCATAGTATCATCCCATGTCATTGGCGAGTTTGCATTGATCAATGATAGTATCACACATTTTGGGCCAACAACATCTTCACCAAAAACAATCTTAGCCATATTCACAGTATCCTGTGCACGTTCGGGCGCGGTCACCGAGCCCATAAAGGGCTTATCCGAATACCGCAAATGCGCATAGACCATGTCCAGATGCCGCTTGGTCACAGGCAAATCAACAGGTTCACAAACGGTTCCGCCTGAATGATGAAGACCAGGCAGCATATAGATAAGCTTCACAAAATTGTTGAAATCCTCAATCTCTGCATAACGACGTTCACCATTCAGATCGCGAACAAAAGGTGGACCATAGACAGGCGCAAATACAGTGTTCTTGCCCCCAATTTCAACATTTCTAGCCGGGTTCCGAGCATGCTGGGTGAAGGATGATGGCGCTGTTTTGCACAAAGAACGGGCCAGCCCGCGCGGGAAATGCACCCGTTCTCCTTTGATGTCACAGCCCTTGTCTTTCAGTATAGCCAGCGCTTCTGGATCATCACGGAAATCAATGCCGATTTCTTCCAGAACGGTTTCTGCGGTTTCTTCTATCAGCTGGCAGGCTTCTTCACTTAAAATATCAACAGGATCTATTTTCCTGACCAGATATGGCGCGCTTACCGCCTGGGCGACTCCTCTGGCTTCACGGCGCGCACCCCGCCCGCCGCCACGGCGGCTCTTCCGTTCTGGTTGGGTTTCATACATCACTTATTTTCCTTTTTCATCACCACATATTTTTAAGCAGGTCAGCCACGCAAACGGTCATTTGCCGGATCAAACGGGCTTTCATTAATAATTTCAGCCGCGAACCGTTCGCCCAGAACATCAATTTCAAGCGCTGTGCCTATATCTGTGCAGTCAGGGGCTACCATAGCAAGAGCAAGTGATTTTCCGAGCCTGAAACCATAGCCGCCTGATGTTGCCCTACCAATCAGCTGGCCATATTTGTAAATCGGGTTTCCGCCGATAACATCCCTGTCTGTTGTGCCTTTCACTTCAAGTGTGACAAAGCTGTTTGTAAACCCTTCTTTCTGCCATTCCAACAGACCTGAACGGCCTATAAAGTCAGGCTTTTGTAAATGCACAAACCTATCAAGTCCGGATTCAAGCGCGGCATATTCAATGCTCATTTCTGTGCCAACCATACGGTATGATTTTTCCAAACGCATAGCATCCATCGCACGGATCCCAAAAGGCTTCAGGCCAAATTCTGCCCCTACTGACATCAGTGCATCAAAAATATGGTTTTGATATTCAATCGGGTGGTGAAGTTCCCAACCCAGCTCACCCACAAAATTGACGCGGGCAGCCACAGATGGTGCCAGGTTCACATCAATCTGTCTGGCGGACAGCCAAGGAAAGGCAGTAGAGGATAAGTCCGTTCGGGTCAGTTTTTGCAACACATCCCGCGCCTTTGGCCCGGCCAGAACCAACACGCCTATCGCATTGGTCAAATCTGTAAAGGTAACTAAACGGTCATTAGGCATATGTTTCTTCAGCCAGTCATGATCAAGCCGCTGGGTTGCCCCTGCAGACACCAGATAAAAACTGTCTTCTGATTCACGCATAATGGTAAATTCTGAATGTACGCCGCCGCGCGGGGCCAGCGCATGGGCAAGAACCATACGCCCTGATTTTTTTGGCAGTTTATTAGCNANAAGNTGATCNAGAAACGCTTCNGCACCNGGACCGNTGATCCGGCATTTNGCAAANGCTGACATGTCCANCAGGCCACAATTTTCNGTGACGTTCTTNACTTCCGCACCAACATGNTCAAACCANTCTGACCGACGGAATGACCANTGATCTTTTGCTTCCACGCCNTCNGGNGCNAACCAGTTTGCCCTCTCCCAGCCAAATTTNTGNCCAAANACNGCGCCCANAGCNTTCANACGNTCATAACAGGGGGCAGTGCGNAATGGACGGGCCGCNTCACGTTCCTCATCAGGATAATGAACNGTGAAGACATTGGCATAGGCCTCTTCATTNTTTTCTTTCAANAAGCTNTTNGTGGCATATGANCCATAGCGGCGGGGATCAACCCCCATCATATCAATTGTCGGCTCNCCATNCACNATCCATTCAGCAAGNTGCCAGCCCGCACCACCNGCNGCTGTNATGCCAAAACTATGCCCNTCATTCAGCCAGAAATTTGGTAAATCCCAAGCAGGCCCAATAATCGGACTGCCGTCTGGTGTATACGCAATCGCGCCATTATAAACCTTCTTCACCCCAACCTCAGCAAATGCAGGCACACGGGCAATNGCTGATTCAATATGTGGCATCAGCCTTTCCAGATCTTCCTGAAATAACTCATATTCTGAATCATCATCTGGCCCATCAAAATAACAGACAGGCGCGCCCACCTCATAAGGCCCAAGAATGAGACCGCCATTTTCCTCACGCATATACCAGGACCCGTCAGATTCGCGCAGAACGCCCATCTCAGGAAGGCCTTTGGCCTGACGTTCCTTTATAGCAGGATGTGGTTCAGTGACGATATACTGATGTTCAACAGGGATCACTGGAATATCCAGACCAACCATCTCACCTGTGCGCCGGGCAAAATTTCCTGTGGCTGACACCACATGTTCACATGTGATCTCACCTTTATCAGTAGTGACTTTCCATTCACCAGATGGGGTGCGCTTAATCGCCGTCACATTTGTGTTGCGGTGAATCTCGCCCCCAATATCACGTGCACCTTTGGCCAGAGCCTGGGTTAAGTCTGCTGGCTGAATATAGCCATCCATAGGGTGACGGATTGCCCCAATTAAATTATCTTTTACTGCTAGTGGCCAGATATCAACGACTTCTTCGGGAGTCAGCAATTCAACCTGCACGCCAATGGTTTGAGCCACGCCAGCATATTGTTTATATTCATCCATCCTGTCTTGTGTCGCGGCAAGACGGATATTTGAGACACGTGACAGGCCAGCATATTGCCCTGTTTCTTCTTCAAGGCGCCCGTATAGATCAACAGAATATTTATGAATCTGACCAACTGAATAGGACATGTTGAACAAAGGCAGCAGGCCTGCAGCATGCCATGTTGAACCACTTGTCAGCTCTTTGCGTTCAACCAACACACAATCTGTCCAGCCTTTTTTGACCAGATGGTACAAGGTGCTGACACCTACAACGCCGCCACCAATAACAACAACCCGTGCATTATTTTTCATCATTTTACCCTTTTTGACTAACAAAGCTGTGCTCTCTGTCTTCATCAGTTTGTAAGGATAGCAACAGTAAACAAGAAAAACTGTTCACATCCGACTTTTTTTTCTCATAACAAGTCTGCGACAGTGACCTTGTTGCCTTGAATGCAGGGGCGCAATTCAATCTGACCACAATGCGGGTCAGATTTCATGGATATAGCCTTTGCGCAACCCAATCNCCGTCTGACTCTATTGCGAATCTGAACCGATCATGCAACCGAAAGTCTCCATCTGCCCAGAATTCAATTTCTGCTGGCCGGATCAGAAACCCGCCCCAATGAGGAGGACGTGGCACTTCATCAGGGTAGGTTTCTTCTATTTTCCTAACAGCTGCGGCCAGCTCGGCACGGCTTTGCAAGGGCTTTGATTGTTGTGAGGCCCATGCCCCAATGCGGCTGCCGCGCGAGCGTGTCTGGTAATAAGCATCACTCTGCGCATCAGGCACCTGCTCAACAAAACCTATCACGCGGATTTGTCGGCGCAGCGATTTCCAGTGAACCACAAAAGCTGCTTTTCCTGTCTCCAGTAGTTCACCAGATTTGCGACTAGTATAATTGGTATAAAACACAAATCCCTCTGGCAAGATTTCTTTGAGCAGAACCATCCGCACAGAAGGCATACCATCTGCATCGACACTGGCCAGCGCAATCGCATCCGGATCATTGATTTCACTTTGCTGCGCTTCTGCAAACCATTGATTAAACAGGAGAAAGGGATCTATATTCAGTTCATCAGCGCCAAGGACTGTCATTATGTGTCATCCATTGTTGTAAAGGCAATTAGTGGCATGCAAACCCACGATTTTAACCTAGCCATAAAATTGCCAAAATCAATCTCTATTAATTTTATATTGTTGAAAATCTGCGAGTAATTTTCTTCAGGTTTTGAGCATGAGTGATGTGATGATTTATATGTTCAGAAAGGACATGTTTGAGATGAAAAATCAGCTTACCGCCGCAGCNCTGACTAGTTTTGCGATATTTTGCTTGCTAAACGGTCCTGTTCTTGCTGAAACGCGCTATGAATATGTTATTGGCACCGTCACAAATGTCGAAACCCTGACAAACAGCTTCACCCGAAAGACACCACGTGATGAGCGTATCTGTCAAATAGAGGAAGTTCCCGTCTATGGCGAGAATCAGGGCAGCTCAGAGATAGGATCCATGATCATAGGCGGGCTGATTGGATCTGCTGTAGGCAATAAATTATCTGACAATGATGGTGCGGGCAGTGCAGGAGCTGTTGCGGGTGCCCTGCTGGGGCGTGAACGAGCAAAACAAACCGCTAAAGCCGGAGATATTGTCGGCTACCGCCAGCAGGAAGTNTGTCAGACAAACCGCATCATTCAGGAAGAAGTAATTGAAAAAATTGTCGGCTATCGCNTNAAAGTCGAGGCAGATGGCCGGATTNTGTCTCTNAATGCCAGCAAGCCCTTGACTGTGGGTGACCGTGTTGAGGTGAATAAAAAGGTCAGCTACGCGCTGAACTGACTAGAATATGTGATAGCTGAACTATATNCTTAAGACTGACAGGTGGAAGCCCTGCGCGGCAAAGATAAGGCGGATGCTACTGGATTTTCCGCCTGTTCTTTGCTAGNANTTTAGTANGTTTGACATAATAAGTTTGGCTGGTTAATTAGGCCATTTTATATGACATTATTTTTCGCGATGTTTGATGCTTCTTGAGTAGCTGCAAAACTAGAGGACTTATATGACTGTTTCTTCCACACCACCATCAGGACTACCACACTCAAAGACAGCAAATACAGGGCTGATGCAGGGTAAAAAGGGCCTGATTATGGGTGTTGCGAATGACCGTTCCATCGGCTGGGGGATTGCTTCTGCAGCTGCTGGCCAGGGGGCAGAGCTGGCCTTTACCTATCAGGGTGATGCTTTGAAAAAACGTGTTAACCCCCTTGCAGCATCGGTTGGCAGCGACATGGTGCTGCCCTGTGATGTATCAGATGAAACATCTGTTGACCTGGTCTTCAATAGCCTGAAAGAAAAATGGGGCAAATTAGATTTTCTTGTNCATGCGATTGCCTACTCTGANAAGGAAGAGCTGAAAGGNGGCTATGTTGATACCACCCGGGAAAACTTTCAAAAAACTATGGATATTTCAGTCTATTCGTTTACCGCCCTCGCTAAACGGGCAGCTGAGATGATGCCAGATGGGGGGTCGCTGCTAACCATGACCTATTATGGGGCTGAGCGTGTGATGCCGCATTATAACGTGATGGGTGTGGCAAAGGCCGCGTTAGAAGCGTCTGTGAGATACCTGGCTGTTGACTTAGGCAGGCAAAGTATTCGCGTAAACGGGCTGTCTGCAGGGCCCATGAAAACACTGGCCGCATCCGGCATTGGCGATTTCAGGTACATCCTCAAATGGAATGAATACAATTCACCTCTTAAGCGGAATGTAACGCTAGAAGATGTTGGTGGGGCTGGTCTATATCTTTTATCCGATTTATCATCAGGGGTATCAGGCGAGACACATCATGTAGATTGTGGCTATCATGTTGTTGGCATGAAAGCTGTTGANGCACCNGATATCTCGGTCGTNTGATCCNATGGGNGACAACAGTTTTGGCACATTATTTTCCTTCACNAGTTTTGGCGAAAGCCACGGCCCNGCGATTGGTTGTGTGGTTGATGGNGTNCCNCCTCGACTNAANCTNAGCGANGCAGATNTTCAGCCCTATCTGGACAGGCGCAAACCNGGGCAAAGCCGGTTTGTAACCCAACGCCAAGAAACAGATCAGGTCAAGATTCTGTCAGGCACGTTTGAGGGCAGGACAACGGGCACTCCTGTTATGCTGATGATCGAAAATACAGATCAACGATCAAAGGATTATGGAGAAATTGCTGAAAGTTATCGGCCTGGACATGCAGATTATACATACGATCAAAAATATGGTCACCGTGATTACCGAGGCGGTGGTCGATCTTCGGCCAGAGAAACAGCTGTTAGAGTTGCTGCTGGAGGCATTGCTGATCTGGTGTTGAGACAAATTTTTGGGGATGAATTCAGCATCCAGGGATCTGTTGTGCAAATTGGCCCACATCAGATTGACCGAGATAATTTCAATGCAGAACAGATAAATAAAAACCCATTTTTTTGTGCTGATGCGGATGCCGCGCAAAACTGGGAAACGTATCTTGATGATGTGCGCAAGGCCGGGTCTTCTGCCGGGGCTGTGCTGGAAGTCGTCGCTCAAGGAATTCCCACAGGTCTGGGCCAGCCCCTGTATGGCAAACTGGATGCTGAACTATCCGCAGCAATGATGTCAATTAATGCTGCCAAAGGGGTAGAGATTGGCGGTGGATTTGCTTTGTCCGCAATTGATGGTTCGGCGGCAGGGGATGAGATGCGGCTTGATGATGCCGGACGCCCTGTGTTTTTATCTAATTATAATGGTGGCGTCTTGGGCGGCATTTCATCTGGTCAGGATATCGTAGTACGTGTGGCTATTAAGCCAACTTCGTCTATCCTAACATCACGTCGTTCACTTAACCGTGCTGGTGAAGAGGTAGAACTGGTGACTAAAGGAAGGCATGACCCTTGTGTGGGCATTCGCGGAGTGCCAGTCGCTGAAGCAATGATGGCTATTGTTTTGCTGGATCAGGTCATGCGCCATCATGCCCAGACCTCTCTTCTTCCTGAACACATCTAATCCGCAGGCTTTTGGGCCGCAATGAAATATTCGTGATTCCCGTCAGGGCCGGTAATTGGCGACTCAATCACCGAACTGACCTGCCAACCCATCTGACCTTCCAGAAATGAGCGGACCAGTTCGATCGCACGAGTTCGACCTTCTGTGGTTTTTACCACACCACTTTTGCCAAGTGCGGCCCGCCCAACTTCAAATTGGGGCTTGATCATGCTTACCAACCATCCGCCTGGCCTCACAAGCGAAAGTGCTGGGCAAAGAGCCTTGGTGACAGAAATGAAAGAGACGTCACACACAACGAAGTCAAGCGGCTTCGTAATTATTTTGTCATTAAGGTCCTTTGCATGTGTCTTTTCCAGATTTCTTACCCGCTTATCTGCAGCAAGATGCGCAGCAAGCTGGCCATGTCCCACATCAACCGCATAGACAAGGTCCACCCCATATGACAGTAAAACATCAGTAAATCCACCTGTACTGGCGCCAAGATCGAGGCAAACTCTCTCGGTCAAAGAGGGTAAGCTGAATTTTTCTAACGCGTGTTCCAACTTTAATCCGCCACGGCTAGCCCAGCGTATAGTAGTTTTATCAACATGGAAGTCAGCATCAGGCCGCACTAGTTGGCCTGGTTTCTGCACAGGCTGGCCATCACAGGTTACCGCCCTGTCCTGAATCAGCGCGCGAGCCTTCTGGCGGCTGGGTACAAGGCCGCGTTCTGCCAGAACCAGATCAGCCCTCCTACGCATCGGTCATTTAGTTCCCAGAACTTTTAGAAGGTTTTTCCTGGCCCGAACCTCTTCTACCAACGACAAGCTTGCTAGCAACTGCAAACAGACTGTCTACATCGAGGCCTGATAAGGCAAGCTGGCTGCTCCGTTCGGCATGGTCGATATAGGCATCCGGCAGACTGGCGACGCGCACTTTCAGCCCATTATCCAGCAACGCCTCACTAGCCATGAATTGCAGGATATGAGCTGAGAAACCGCCAGGGCTGCTTTCCTCGACAAGCAGTAACGCCTGATGAGAAGTGGCAAAATTTCGAATCATTCCGCAGTCAAATGGCTTTGCAAATCGAGCATCTGCCAGACTAACGCTGACGCCAATGTCTTCTAGCTTATCCGCAACTTCGAAGCACACATCCAGCATAGTCCCAAGGCTAAGAATAGCGATATCACTGCCTTGTTTCAGCAAACGGGCTTTTCCGATCTCAAGCTCTTGGGGTGCTTTTGGCAGCTCTGCCCCTGTTCCGGTTCCGCGCGGGTAGCGTATTGCAGACGGGCCATCATCATAAGTAGCTGCAGTTGCTGTCATATGAACGAGTTCAGCTTCATCAGAAGGGCACATGATCATCATGTTTGGCAGGCAAGACAAATAAGCCAAATCAAATACACCAGCATGGGTAGCTCCATCTGCTCCTACTAAGCCTGCCCGGTCAATAGCAAATCGCA
The DNA here is from genome assembly GCA_002721775.1 of Rhodospirillaceae bacterium. The sequence continues at coordinate 20,331 of PBLM01000033.1, forward strand.
CCGGCAAATTTTGTATCGCCACATCATGAACTAGCTGGTCATAGCCGCGCTGGAGAAAAGTTGAATAAATCGCTGCAAACGGCTTCATGCCNTCNGANGCNAGTCCCGCCGCAAANGTCACAGCATGCTGTTCAGCAATNCCAACNTCAAAAACACGTGATGNNNATGTTTTCATCATNGNGTTCAGGCCAGTTCCAGATGGCATGGCCGCGGTGATAGCAACAATTTTGTCATCCTGCCGAGCCAACTTTGTTAAAGTATCTGCGAAAACCTGTGTGTATGTCTGCCTATTGGCAGATGATTTTGATTGCTGCCCTGTTAATACATCAAACTTGGGAACAGCATGATATTTTTCAGATGATGGCCCAGAAAAAGGATGTCCTTTGCCTTTTTCAGTCACCACGTGAACCAAAACTGGACCGTCTATCTGACCTTTTTTCAAGTTGAGCAGAACAGGCAGAAGGTGGCTAAAATCATGCCCATCTATCGGACCAATATGGAAAAAACCCAGCTCACTGAAAAGGCTATGCCCGCTGACAATTTCTCTAGCCAAGTCTTTGGCACGCCTTGCCGTCTTCTCAACTTCAGCAGGGAATCGGCTGGCCACTTCCCTTACAAGACCGCGGATAGACTGATAGGGATGTGAAGAAATCAACTCTGACAAATAGGCGGACATTGCGCCTACAGGAGGCGATATCGACATATCATTATCATTTAGAATCACAATCAGATTGGAATCCATCGTTCCTGCATTATTCAGAGCTTCGAAGGCCATACCTGCGCTCATCGCCCCATCTCCGATAACGGCAATAACGTTATTAGTTGCTCCTTTCAAGTCACGAGCAACGGCCATGCCCAGACCAGCTGAAATTGAGGTTGAAGAATGGCCAGCCCCAAATGGGTCATAAAGTGATTCTGAACGTTTGGTAAAACCAGATAGCCCACCTTCCTGCCTCAAGCCTGACATGAGCGCGCGCCGTCCAGTCAAAATCTTGTGTGGATAGGCCTGATGGCCAACGTCCCATATGAGCTTGTCATTAGGAGTATCAAAAATGTAATGAAGGGCGATCGTCAGTTCAATAACACCCAGGCCAGCCCCCAGATGCCCACCTGTCTGAGAAACAGCCTTTATCATGTCATAGCGGAGGTCATCTGCNAGNGCNGGCAGTTGACTNACATGCAATTGGCGCAGTTCATCTGGCGTATTTATTTTATCTAATAATGGTGTCTGACGGCCAGTCAAAATTTTCCCCAATCCCAGCGACTTAATCTCAAGCCCTCACTCCACCTTTAATGTATCTACAGNTCCAAGAAACTANTGGAAAATATTTCTCAATAAACATATCAAATTAAATACGTAAAAATTAGTAATCCCGATCTATAGCAAAGAGGGCAAGTGCAATCATTTCATCAGCCGCATCACCAAAGGGACGCAGAAAGTCGCTCGCTTCATTGATTAAATCCACCGCCATTTTCCGAGCTTCAGCTAGACCAAGTAAAGTAACAGCACTAGCCTTTCCCTGCTCTGAATCGCGGCCAGATGGCTTGCCCAGAATTGATGGGTCGGAATCATAATCAAAAAGATCATCTGTGATCTGAAAGGCAAAACCTAATGCGTCTGCATAATGACCTACCGCTTGTTCTAAGGTGAATGAACCGCGTCCCGCAACCACTCCCATCACAGCCGCAGCCTGAATTAATGCCCCTGTTTTCATATCTTGCATCTGCCTGACATCGCCCAAATTAAAGCGCTGTTCCAAAGCTGACAGATCGAGCATCTGCCCCCCTGCCATACCCCGAAANCCTGAAGCATGAGACAATAAATGGATAAGTTTTAATTGCGCAGANGNGCANTTTGACAANTCAGGTGCAGACAGAATTGCAAAGGCTTCTGTCTGCAAAGCATCCCCAGCCAGAATCGCCGCTGCCTCACCAAATAAAATATGGTTAGCGGCTACACCCCGGCGCAGTTCTGCATCATCCATCGACGGCAAATCATCATGAATTAATGAATAAGCGTGCATCAACTCGACGGATGCCGCAACCGCTGCTGGGTTAAAGTAGGCATCAATATTGCCATTTATGTGTTCTGCCATTCTAGCTGCTGACAAAACAAGGCTGCCCCGAAGTCGCTTGCCTCCGTTTAGCGCAGAATAACGCATTGCTTTTACCAAATGAGGAGCGTTAGCCGTAGCCTCACATTTATCAAAATAGGTAGACAACCAGCTGTCAATGCAGGCGGCATCACGAGACAGCATCGCCTTTACATCTGTCATTGAGACTCAGATTCAAATGGTTGAGCTGTTGTAGCACTACCGTTTTCAGGAAGTTTTATTTGCTCAACCTTAAGCCTAGCTTCCTCAAGTCTCGCTTGGCAATGTTGCTTAAGAGACATGCCCCGTGCATAAGCATCGATGGCCTTATCCAANTCCACAGCACCACCTTCAAGCTTTTCAACAATTGCTTCAAGTTCGCTTAATGCATCCTCAAAACTGAGCGTATTGTCAGGCTTATCAAAGCTAGTCTCAGGATCAGTCATGATGGCTCTAGGTTTCCTTTTAAGCTCAGTGTTTTTCGTTAATGGTCGTGGCCAGGGATTTTACCATCTCAGTTATACGTTTTCGCACCTTTGGCCTTCCGATCGAATAATAGGTGCGCACAAGTTCAAGTGTCTCACGTCGCGCCATCGGATCGCGCACATTTTCATCATCAAAATCAATGTTTTCACCACGGCTGACACGGCGTGGAGACGAGCGCATGGTATCATCTGTCATATCATCGAAAAAGTAACTGACTTGAATATCAAGAATTTGGCTGATGTCCCACAAGCGAGACGCGCTTATTCGATTTGCCCCACGCTCATATTTNTGTACCTGTTGAAAGGTAATATTCAAAGACGCACCGAGTTGTTCCTGTGACATGCCTAGCAATGTTCGGCGCAAACGAACACGCTTGCCAACATGCACATCAACAGCATTATTATTTGTTATCCTGAAATTTCTGTCCAATGTTGATTCAGCCATTTCTTCTTTCCACAACCGTCACCATCTAAGACCACANTACCTAAGTTTGCGTAACTGATCGATAAATTTTGTGCAACTATTTTTAGATTTGCCTGAAAAGAGACCATTCCGCGCTATGGTATTGCTCAAACACAAATCGATTTAATATAAAAATACTATAAAATGGATTAAAGATAAGGTTATCAAATCTGCTGGGCAATTTCGTCCAGGCCACGCATTAACCGCCCAATNATCCCAGGTTCAAAAGCAGAATGGCCAGCATCGTCAACCATGCGTAACTGTGCCTGCCTGCCCCACGCTTGGACCAATTTGAAAGCAGTAAAGGGTGGGCAGATTACATCATGGCGTCCCTGAACAACAAAAGCGGGCAGATGACTGATAGCTTTGACTTGTTCAAGAATATGATTTTCAGGCAAAAAACAATCATTTGTAAAATAATGCGCCTCTAGTAAAGCTATGCTGAGGGCGGTATCGCCTGCATCTCTGGATATTGCCGCTAGTGTNGCGCATGAATTTTCATAAGCCGCCCAAGCCTGTGCAGCGTCAAGAGCAATTGACTTTGACGGGCTTGTCAGACGACGATAAAAGGCGGACAGCAAATCATTGCGCTCAGAAAGGGAGACAGCGGACACGAATTTCTGCCAAGCTTCAGGAAAGAACCGACCCATATCATATAAAAACCATTCGATTTCAGAACGTGTACCCAGAAATACACCACGCAGCACAAACCCAAGNCAGGCTTGCGGGTTTTGAATCGCGTAGCATAGTGCAAGGGTTGACCCCCACGACCCTCCGAATAAAATGAATTGCGGAATATTTAGATAGCAGCGTAAGGCTTCAACATCAGCAATAAGATCCTGTGTGGTATTCTGTTGAATACTGGCAAAAGGTTCGGAACGTCCACAGCCACGCTGATCCATCAAAATGACACGATACCGCTGCGGATCGAACAGGCGTCTGTGTGCAGGTGCGCAACCGGCTCCAGGCCCCCCATGTAAAAACAAGACTGGGATCCCTTCCGGGTTACCAATTTCTTCAAAATAAACATTATGGATTCCCCTTTCAAGAAACCCATCGTTAAACGGCTTTGTTGGCGCATAAAGCCCCAATTCAGAATCATAAGCGTGCACAGGTCCAGCCATTTCGGTTCAGCCACTTCAACAATGCAAAAGTCTAGGAGAACTGGGAAAGCAAATCCAGTGAAGATTCAGGAAATGAGGACTGACTTTGTGTTTCCAACGTTTTCTGGAGCTTTTTCAGGGCGCGGTGTTCCAATTGCCTAACCCGTTCTTTACTGACACCCAAAATTCGACCNAGCTGCTCAAGAGTTGCCCCTTCTTCATTGAGTCGCCGTTTCAGGATAATCAGCCGTTCACGTGAACTTAGTTCGTTCAATGCTTTAGAAAGCCAGCTTGATAACACTTCCTTATCATGAAGTTCGATAACCACTTGCTCAGGNCTTGGCCTCTCGTCAGCAAGAAAATCCTGGGCTTCATTTTCGCTTTCTGTNTTTACGGAGGCATTCANCGACATATCAGCACCTGACAAGCGTTGTTCCATAGTGACAACGTCTGTTACATTCACCCCTATAGNCTCCGCAATTTTCTGCCTCCCTTCTTCTGATAAAGGTCCGCCATCTGCTTCACCAATGCGNGCNCGTAGGCGACGAAGCTTGAAAAATAGTGATTTATGTGCAGCGGTCGTTCCAGTGCGCACAATAGACCAGTTTCTTAAAATGTGATCTTGGATAGAAGCCCTGATCCACCATGCTGCATAAGTGGAGAAGCGAAAGCCCCGGCTTGGGTCAAACCGTTTCGCTGCCTGCATTAGGCCAATATTACCTTCTTGAATCAAATCGCCATTTGCCAGCCCATAATGNCGATATTTCGAGGCCGCACTGACCACTAGACGAGCATANGCCATGACNAATTNGTGCATAGCACGATCGTCATCATGGTCACGCCATCGCTTCGCTAGCTCGACCTCGTAGTCGCGATCAAGCAGTGGCTTTTTCATTGTCTTACGAATGTAAGCGTTGTCCGCTTGTCGAATTTCAGCAGAATCGTATATGGCCATTGGCTCACCATCCTTTGCNAATATTTACGGTAAGGTGGTGTTGCTAGATCAGAAGCTTATAAGAGTGCGTCAAACCATTTCATCAAATGGAAAGACCATCAGGCTTTTAAGCCGCATCCATCATATCTTCGAGACGAACAGCAGCNGTTTCCTGATCGATCTCTTCAATCGCTGCAAATTCCCGGGCCAATCTTTCGAGAGCCGCCTGATACATTTGTCGTTCAGAATAAGACTGCTCAGTCTGAGGATCGCGCTTACGCAGATCGCGGACAACCTCTGCGATATTGACAGGGTCTCCAGACTTGATCTTTGCTTCATATTCCAATGCGCGACGTGACCACATTGTGCGGCGAACCCGTGCTTTACCTTTCAGAGTATGAATTGCGTCATCCATGTGCTTGCGGGAAGATAATGTACGCAGACCCAGAGTCATCGCCTTTTCAAGAGGAACTCGCAAGGTCATACGCTCCTGTTCAAAGCGGATCACTAGCAATATTATTTCGACACCATCGATATCGCTTTTTTCTGTTCCAATAATTTTGCCGACGCCATGTGTGGGGTATACAACGAAATCGCCGTCTTGGTAAGAGAATGCTTGTTTTTTTGCCATGGTTTTCAGTGTTAGTGCCCGAAAATATGAGCCGGGCCTGACCAACCTTCCAAATATTTGTTTTTGTTTATACGGCATCTGTATGCACATAATGCATCAACGCCCTGTTCTTCGAGCGATAAGTATACCATGGATCGAAAAGATTTCAAAACANCTCTNCTANAGACCNTTGTNAACNNTCAGTTTCCTNTACCAGGTGCCTTTGTGAAATANGTCTCAAATTTACCNGNTTCATCNCACTTGGCNTCTGCNTCNGGCAGCGCATCAATNTTNTGCGTNATNTTGGGCCAGATTTCTGCCATTTCCTTGTTTAGCGCTACCCAGACATCTGCGCCGGGTTCTGTATCAGGCAGTATCGCTTCCGGCGGACATTCAG
>PBLM01000034.1 GCA_002721775.1 Rhodospirillaceae bacterium
ATCAACGTAATTTCGAAATACTTCTCCGACTACAGAGATGAAGTCAGACGATGGTGTGATGCGGGTTAGAACCAAAGACTGTCATGTCTGTAGGGACGCAAAGGAAGTCCTGTATCGGTGTCGATACGATGATTTGAAGGATTGGGTGTTTTTATGCGGAAAGTGTCTGACGGACGTTAAAACGAGATTTGAGGACACCTACCAATACGGTGGCACTTGGAAAAGTAAGAAGAAGTGAAATTTCTGAGAGTCTTTCTGCACCTCACTTTTCTGAAATCTCATACTCAGATTACAGTCTGAGTATGAGAACTCTATTCATCATACCTCTGGTTCTAATGTCTCTAGTGTCATTCCCTAGTTGGGGTTTGACGATGGATGACTTGGTTCAACGTGAGGGCATCTATTACAAAAAATTCACTGATATTCCATTCACTGGTGAAATTGATGAGGGATTGGAGACTGGTAAATTCAAAAACGGTAAGCAAGAGGGAATGTGGGTCGGTTACTGGGAGATTGGAAAAGTAATGTGGAAAGCAGAATTCACACAAGGAGAGGAAGACGGTTCTTGGGTTAGTTATCACTCTAACGGCGCATTGTTTAATAAAGGTGAATACCAAAACGGGAAAAGAGAGGGGGTTGGTTATTTTATTTTGCAAATGGCACTGTTTGGAGTGATGCGACTGGAACATACAAAAACGGTGTGACGGTGAGTAACTGACCAAATAGACCCCCATCAAAACTGGCAGAAATTTATTTGAACTTCCCTAACAAATTTTTAAGATAACCCTATGAGAGAAGTTTACGAGAAATTTATATTTTTAATCTTAGTAACAGCATCAGTGTTGATTTTGTAAGGTTCTTTTCTTTGAAAATGAAAAAAACGAGAGGTCATAAAAAACCCTCATTTCCCCTTTTCTGGAAATCCAAAATCAGTCATCAAAATAGTCTTATCTACCACCTCTATACTGAAGTCTGACCAGACTGGTGGATACTCTCGGTTAAGTAATTCTTCCTTTGCCGATCTCTTCTTCAAGATTGAGTGGACGTGCGCACCTCTGAACTTCTTACCTCACATGGTCTGGTATCCTTCCTTATTCATCCACTCAGCAATTGCATCGAAGGTCAAACCTTGCTCTCGATGCTCAGAGATGGTTTGATAGAGGAGTAATTGATAGTCGGAGTAGTGATTGCCGGTGAGGGCAGGGGAACGACAGGTGAGGGTGAAGTTGAAAACCACATCTGCAGGAAAAAGTGCATCATCACACCGCAAAAGTGTTACAGTTGAATGACTGGTTTATTTGANTATTTATGGTAGGGTTGAGTCTTATGTCTAATTCAAAAATGATTAAAACAATTTGTGGAATTGACAAATATCACCAATTGAAAAGAGACAAGTCTTTATGGGGAAAATTAAGACTTTTATGGTTTGTAGCAATTGCCACGCTNAGAGACTTGAACAAATAGAGGGGCATAAAAGGAAAAGCAAAAAACAGTAGGTCAACTTGGCCATATATAATTAATTTTTTAACCTTGTAGAATTAGACAATTCTGAATTTATCCGGTTAAGCTAGAATGAATTTAGAATAATGTTTGATNAAAAAATTTTAAAAAATATACATAATAATCTGAAAAATAATCATAATATAGAAATAAACCACAAATCAGTTAAATCATTTGCTGCTTTTTTCATCAGATATCNAAAATCAAAAACTATTTGTTTGATATGTTGCTCTAACTTTATTAGTTTGCTGCCGTATTAGAAGAGTAAGCTCTTTTTACTACACCACCGCTAGGGCCTGTTCGATATCGGCAATTAAATCTTCAATATGTTCAATGCCAACAGACAGTCGTACATAACCTGGTGTNACACCCGCACTGAGCTGCTCTTTTGCAGAAAGCTGTGAATGCGTCGTAGAGGCTGGATGAATGGCTAATGTTCTCGCATCGCCGATATTTGCAACATGATAAATCAACTTCAGATTGTCAATAAATTTTCGACCTGCATCAGCCCCACTTTTGAGNTCAATGCCAATGAGTGCGCCGTGCCCAGATTTAAGATATTTATCTGTCAGTGATTTTTCTGCTCCAGTGAAAAATTGGGGATAAATAACAGATGAAACTGCCTCATGTTGCGAAAAATAATTTGCCAGTTGCTCAGCATTCTTTTGATGTTCGCGAAAGCGAAGCGGTAATGTTTCGAGCCCTTGAATTAGGTGAAATGCATTTGTAGGGGAGAGAGCTGCGCCCAAATCCCGCAACAGAACTACGCGAGCACGGATTGCATATGNAATCGGNGCACCAAGAGCTTCTGGGACCGATGTGCCCCAAATAGCCCCGTGATAACTGCCATCAGGCTCGTTGAAATGTGGCTGCTGTTCTGGATGTTTAACCCAATTAAATGTCCCGCCATCAACGATCACGCCGCCTATAGATGTGCCGTGACCACCAATGAATTTTGTTAGGGAATGCACAATAATTGCTGCGCCATACTCAAATGGCTGGCAGGTTAAAGGAGCTGCTGTATTATCAACAATAAGTGGAATGCCTTTATGGATGCCAATCTCGGCAACTTCAGCAATTGGAAAAGGCACAAGTTTCGGGTTTGGCAATGTTTCACCAAAATATGCTCTTGTCCGCTCATCACTCAGATTTTTAAAACTCTCAGGGTTGGTTGTATCTGCAAAGCGAACCTCAATTCCCATTTTTGGCAATGTGTTGGTAAACAGATTGTATGTACCTCCATAAAGATAAGGTGAGACAACGATGTTGTCACCAGCAGCAGCAACATTCTGAATGGCTAATGCCACGGCAGAAGAGCCTGATGATACGCAAAGTGCCGCTGCACCGCCTTCCAACGCAGCAAGGCGTTCCTCCAGAATTTGTGTTGTTGGATTCNTTATGCGTGTGTATATATTGCCTAATTCCTGCAAAGCAAACAGTTTTCCGGCNTGTTCTGTGTTATCAAACTGATAGCTTGTTGTTTGATGTATAGGAACAGCCACTGAGTTGGTGGATGGATCGTGACGGTGACTGCCTGCGTGCAAAACAAGCGTTTCAATATGATTTGGATAAGATGCCATAGGTCCAGCATTCCTTTGATGCCAAAGTTTATGTGTTCAGCTGAATAAAGGCCAATCTTCTGNGAATCTATTTAAAAAAAGTGATTGTTCCGAAAATTTCCTATAAGTAGTTATTTTATGGAATAATATTCAACAAATTGGGGTATTTTTGAGATGGATGTTCAGGATCTAAAGCTTTTGGACCAGTTGCAACAACACGGTGACATTGCGTTATCCGAATTATGTCGGCGATTAGGGATGTCAAAAACAACATGCTGGAACCGGATTCAGCGTTTGCAAGAGCGAGGTATTATACAAGGGAAATACACCCAGCTTGACCGTCTAAAGTTAAACCTGTGTGTGGTTGTGTTTTTGTCAATATCAGTTGGGCGCCATTCACCTGAATGGGTAGAGCGCTTTGCGGCTATTATTGATCGCTATCCTGAAATTGTGGAAGTGCACCGGCTGACAGGGGAGCGGGCTGATTATCAACTTAAAATCATTTGCACTGATATTGGCTCCTATGATTCATTACAGCAGAGGTTAATTAATGAAATCGATTTTACGTCCATGTCATCCAAAATCTCTTTAAAGGAAATGAAGTCAACACATCACCTACCTATTGATCACCTGAAGACTGAATTACAAGCTGTTTTGTGAAAGAAAGTATAACTAATATATAGTTTAATTTATAAAAAAATAACATAAACAACAATTTATTAGATATTATAATATGTTTGTATGGGGTAAGACGTAAATTTGTATATTTATGAGTTATTATCTCAAGGCTACTATTTCATTCTTTCAATTTTGTGGCCTCATTAGACCACGGAATGATATACAAGGAGTTGATCAGCGCAAAATAGATGTGTTGATAATAAGCCAGGAAGGTGATTTTTGGGCCATAGAGATGAGTGAAAGGGTAGGTTGGTCGGTTATGGCTGGTAACGATGACCATCTTAGAAAGGTCAATTATCTTGGTGAAATACCTTCCTCTCAGTGATTGTGGATCGGCCCCGCGTCAAAGCGCGAGGTTGGACACAAATTGGCGTTTTAAGATGACCAAAGCGCAATTTGCTTGTCCACAGAGTCAATCAGGGTGCATTGGCGTTCTACGAGTGTTTTGGTTATGCAATCGCTCCTGTTCCTATCTTCTCCAAGAACGTTAGGGTAACAAATGATATTGGAACATTCTGATGGGTCATTTACGCATCTTTTATCACTCTGGGTATTTATTATCTTCATGGTTGGAACTCCTGGNCCGGCTAATTTGCTGATAATGACAATAGGATCACAATATGGCATGGGAACAGCTATGCGTTTTAATTTTGGACTTATTTCAGGGAAACTATTTTTGAATTTAGCGATGGCAACGGGCGTCGGATTATTTTTGACAACTCAACCTGTTTTTCTGGATATGCTAAAATATTTGTCTGCTGCCTTTATGATATATCTCTCTCTGCGTGCGCTTAAAGACCAGGCAAGTGGTTCTGAGAGAAGCAGATATGCAAGTTGGCGTTCGGGTTTAATTGTTCATCCCATGAACCCCAAAGCATGGGTAATGACCATTTTGGCTTGGACAGAATTTGGACCGAAACTGGGTAGCCTTATCCAGCAAATAGTAATGATTTGTTTAAGCTTTGCGGTAGCTCAACTGATATTACACAGCCTGTGGGCACTGGCTGGCGCACTTTTATCGAAGGCACTTGAAAATAATGTGTGGTTAAACAGAGCGCTCGTATTTTTAACTTGCTGTGTTGTGATGTGGACAGTGTTACCTTAAATTTTCAAGATAAATTGGTCTATTGTAATTCCGAAGAATTTACTGATCCCAGATATTTAAATGATAGTAATAATTGTAACTGACTGACTTTTTTGATATCTCGATCTATGTATGGGTCACGCTTGTAACCAAGAGACAGCGTGACACAATTCTGAAAGCCCCCGCTCCATTCAGCCGAAATGACAGATTGGTTCCGTTTAGTTTCTCCTGATGATAAATCCCAGACCTGTTTAGCAATTAGCCGTATATCATTTGGTAGTTTATGCGCTAGTTTGACCTCCGCTTCTTCCTTGTCATCCTCTGCTGCCTCGAAAAAACCTTGGGCCAATTGTGTATGCTCGACATCTATTGATGTATTTACTGTGGTAAAATCTAAACTTGTGTGAGATTCATTTAGTTTTAATTCGTCATAATCTGCACGGCCTGACCAGGAAAGGTTCAGATTAAACGGAGTGCTCATTGCAAAGCTTNCAACATAATCTGAGAAATCTTCCCGTCCCGAAATAGTAAGCCCAGCTGGAGTTTTCCCCTGTGCCTTGAAAGAGAGACCAGCAAATCCAGTTATGTCGCCAATTACTGAATTGTTGGTGATGCCAGATATACCGCCCGCGACATGCGTCCCTGGCAAAATAAAATCACGACCCTGAAAGCGATTGTTCAAAAACAGATTAGCCTCATCGAGCCTGAAATCTGAAGCATCGCGGTTTGGCAATTCGTCAGTTCTGTCAGAACCATCAATGACTGTTGCTTTGAGCCGTGGTGAGATAATAGCGTCCTCTCTCAAATTGCGGCCATACTGGATACCTATGGGATATTCCCATTCGCCAGACAAAATAAAATTTCCTTGACCAAAGGTAGATAACTTCTNTGAGTCTATTGGAGATTTCTGGACATCATGNTAGCTGGTCAATATGTCGCCTGATGTAGTCAATATATGGTTGCCNANATCTATTTTTCTTTGGGTGCCNAGAAGTGCCGTCCACCNCACTATCTCGTAGCCNTCATCANTNTCTAAGTGAAGGGCGCTGAGTTTTTGCCGTACAATCTGGTCTTTCAGCGGCCCCTGTGTTGTTTTTGCATAGAAGATAGAAGGCAGAATAGTTGGTTCTTTATCGGGTGTATCTGTCTGCGTTAATCCTTGAAGATCAGATATGGTTGCTTGATAGAAGCGATCATTGGTGAGTTTAGTGGCGGTAACATCGCTTTTTAATATTTGGTTATTGTTGTATCCGTAGCGTCGCAAAAAAGTATCCTGAGAAGAGCGCTGCAAAAGAGTGGAAAGTCTCCATCCGGTTCCAATATTACTTGAAAATGAAACATCCACTGCGCCCACATTTTCTCGTTTTTCTTTGAAGGTCTCCAAACGCGCGCTGTATAGTTTTGCGTCCAAATCAGAATCTTCCCAGCGCTGCCTGTAGATAGTTTTTAAGCCTTGTCCTCTGCGTTGAAAACTTGTTGGCTGGAATTCAATATCCTGAGTTGGACTAATAACCTGATAATAGGGGGTTGTTAGTGTCAGCCCAATGTCATTTGAGATTTTGATCGTTGGCGACAGTAGGCCTGAGCGTCTTTTGACTGTAGCATCTGGATGCGATAAAACCGGAAAATAGAAAACTGGCAACCCAAAAATATTCATCCTGACGTTGTTGTGTGTTATTGTTTGGGTTTCAGTATTATGTTCGGATGTTGTTGCTCTTAAATCCCAAATTGGACTCTCACCCTTGTCATAATCACAATTGCAGGGCGAGAAGACAGACCTATCAAAAACAGTGCGCTTTTGTTTGTAATACTCTCCTTGCTCAGATGAGAAACGACTTCCATCAGCAAGAGTACTCACTAATGGTGTGGCGACAGCATGGGTGAAGTTCTCGTCGAGCACCATCTCTACTGCCAGATGTTCAGTGCCATCTCTTGTTTTAATTCTAACACCGCCTGTTGCTTTCGCAATTCCTGTCAATTGGTTGTAAGTTATTAGGTCTGCCTCCAGAAGATCGCCCTGCTGCATTACCCTTACATTCCCATTTGCTGACATCATATTGTTCTCTTGCTCCACTGTTATTGAGTCAGCTTCGAAGGTAACGTCAGATTTTGATGCCGCATAATTGTTGTCAGAAGTGATGTTTGCTTCGCCTATTTTTTCAGTGTCTGTAGTAGATTTATCTTCCGCTTTTGTTTTTTGCATTTCAGCTTGGATATTCGTTGAGAGTTCAGTCGTTTTGGCGGGTTCTTCTTTCGCTATTGTATTTGCGATGATTTTGGAACTTGTTTTCTCATCATCATTAATTCTCTTTTCAGGTGTGGGATTCCTGAAAGCTAGGACCGGATGAATTGATTTTTTTAATCCAAATATTTTCATTCCAACATTGTAATGCGTTATAGTTTGAGTCACCAGATTTTGCTCAGAACTTGATGCTTGTAGATCCCATATAGGACTCTGGCCCTTATCAAAATCGCAATTGCATGGTGAAAAAGCAGCTCTGTCAAATACAGTGCGCTTTCTTTTGCGTTTGTCGGTATTTTTCAAAGAAAATTTGCTGTTATTTGAGAGTGAGCTGATCAAGGGGCTAGCCAACGCAAACTTGAAGTTGTTGTCAAGAAACATTTTGTCTGTTCGATATTCCGCACCGTCATTTGTTCTGAGCCTTACTTCGCCTGTTGCTATTGCAGTTCCGGTTAAGTGATTGTATTCGAGCAATTGCGCTTCTAAAACTTCATCTTCATGAGTTACCCTTACATTGCCTCTTGCCACCATTTTACTATTGTCTTGTTCAACGGTGACTGAATCAGCTTCGAAAGTGACGTCAGAGCCATCCTGTGCGAGCCCAGATGAGGCAGTCAGACATAGCCCTATAAGCACCCAAATGCAGATAATGACTTTGTCAATAGATGTAACGAGCTTTGAGAGGTGAAGGTTCACTTACTTTTCCATAATTTGTTTAGGATTAACTGCTACATCAAAGCTGTGTATTTGTAAATCTGGACAGAAAATCTTGTCGGACTTTATTGGCTTTATCAACCATGTTTTCAGCCGTGAAGGGAAAGTCATTAAAAGCGTTATGTTGAAGCGCTTCTCTGAAGTCATTGTCATTTATAAGACGATGCAGTTCTTGTGCCAGCTCGGACTTAAAAGCAACTTCAGCATTTTGGTCGTTTCGCTCAGTACCGCTGAGCTTAATTATAACTGCGCGACCCCTTGCATATTCGGGTATCCCGCCTCTGTCTGTTGTGAGTAAGGCTGAACCAGCAGCCAACGCTTCAAGCCCTGTCAGACCGCATGGTTCGGCCCATAAAGAGGGTACTACGGATATTGCAGCTTTTTTTTGAAGGGTTTTTGTGAACTTTGTTGGTTGAAACCCATGAAGGTGAACCTGTCCTCTCACGGTAGAAACAGCCTGTTCAATCTGCTTCTCATAATTTGAGGGAGGGGTTTTTCTAAAATGCCGCCCACCTACAACATGTAACTTCCAATCAGGAAACGTCTTCAAAACCTTGGCAATAGCATGGCATGCAGGCAGGATACCTTTTTCAGGAACCATGCGGCCGATGACAAGAATAGATTTTTCTTTAGGTAGATGCAGTTCATCGCTTTTTGTTGTGCCATTGAGAACGCTTTGCACAGTTTCATTCTCGATGTCTTTTGGTGCAAGACCGTCAAAAAAACAACTTCTTACATAATCTGATACGCAAATTATACCAGCCAGTTGTCTCATCAGCCAAAGACGCTCGTCCTCTGTCTTTGCCCCTCTCATATCTCGCGGATCGTTGTGTAAATACAGAATGACAGGTAAATCAGGGCGTTTTTGGCAGACATAACGAGCGACTTGAGCACGACCATGAACCTCTACAAGGTCTGGTCTTGGTATTATATTCAACTTTTGAACATATGCACGGGCAAGGCCAATATCTTTGCCCTTCACCCAGCTAAAATTTGGTGTCATGGGAACATAATCGATGCCAGAAACGGCAGGGACATTCAACGTTTGCCCAAAAACCCGAAAGTCGTGGTCTCCGGAAGATAGCTTCGCATGCTGAGCGACAACAGAGGCAACAGCACCGGCGTTTTCTTCAGTCATAACTTCCTTATATGGAAGTAAAATATGTGTGAGTGGCAAAAAAGGTCGCTCCAACTTCCAACTGATGTGAATTGAGTTTCTATCACTTGGAATTTTGATTATGCCATGAGATGCCCGTGTTGTCAGTGGTAAATAGTAGGTGAAAAAGCGTTAATTTACTCTGGACTGTTTTGTATTAAATGCCCTAAAACGCAAAAACAATAACTTTCTAGAGATAAAACCAGCGTGATGAGTGAACGGATACTTTTAATTAAACATGGCGCCCTTGGTGACATAATTCAGGGTTTTGATGCTTTTGAAAGCTTGCGCAAAAGTTGCCCTAATGCACAAATAACACTTTTGACAACCAAGCCATATGAAAAATTGATGAAATCTTCAAATTGGTTTGATGAAGTTCTCATTGATCAAAGAGCAACAGCATGGAATATTTTTCAGACATTTCGTTTGAAATCTTTATTGCGGATGGGATGGGATAAAATTATTGATTTGCAATGTACTAAGCGCACAGCAAACTATGCGAGGCTTGTGTCAAAGGGCACGCGTTGGTTTGGGGTCGCTCCAAATGCAACCGATTTGATGCCAGATTTTACCGGTGTATCTAATCGCCAGCGGATGCTTACAGCCGTGTGTATGGCCGGCGCGCGGCAAATAGAGCCAGAGCTTTCATTTTTATCATCTTCTGGCTATTTAGAAACCACGTCAGGATTGCGTTCTCCCTACGCGTTAATTTTGCCTAGTTCATCTGCGGCGGGGTCGGTAAGGCGTTGGCCAATTGAAAACTACATCAAAATAGCTGAGGCATTAAAAAAAGAAGGATTTCAACCAGTACTTTCAGGGACTGAAATAGACCGGCCAATTACATCTAAGATTGCCGCTGCATGCAATGAATGCCTTGACCTGACGGGTAAGCCGAATTTGTTTCTTCTTGCAGAACTAGCTCTAGGCTCTTCTATTGTTATAGGAAATAACACAGGTCCTGTATTTTTGGCAGCTCGATTAAATGTGCCAACGGTGATGTTGATGGGTGCTGACACAGATGCCTCAATGTCAGCACCTTATGGAGGAAAGGCGAGTTGGATGCAAAAAGAAAGGCTTGACCAGCTCACCTTTGACGAGGTTTGGGAAACTGTAAAAGTAACTTTAGAATGAAGAGCCCGGCTGCGCTAGAAAAGTAATTTCGTCCTCAGACGAGGGCCGGTTCAAGATTTGGTTTCGATGAGGGAACCGACCGAAACGTTTAACAATATCATGATGTCTGACAGCATAATCATATGCACTCTCTGAGGTCAGGGTTTTAAATAAAGGCAGTGATTGTTTTTGTATCTCTAAGTCCTCAGAGTGCATCATTGGCATTAGAAAAAATTGACGCTTGTGCATATTCTTTTCTGTTTCTAAAAAGCCATCAGCCACAGATCTAAGAGATAAAACACAGGCAATCTCATCACCAGAATAAGCTTTGGGTGTGTCGCGAAAGATGTTTCGTGTCATTTGATCTAGAAGGAGGATAAGTGCAAGACGCCCGTCCTTATGCTGTGCCCATTTGTCCAATTGTCCTGCCAAAGCCTGTTCAATGGTTCTTTCAAATTTTCTCATCAGCATGTCATCAAATAATGCGTCTTTTTTAAACCAGGTAGCTGGTGATATCTCCTCAAACCAAAAAGCTAAAATGGCACGAATAGATTTTTCATCAGATGATGCAGTGCCCATGTTTCGTTCCTTGCTAGATAGTGGTAGTTATTTATTTGAGGATCTTCCCAGGGTTCAGCAAGCCTTTTGGATCAAATAACCTCTTCAATTGCGCCATCATCTCAAGCGCGATTGGGTCTTTCACTTGCTGAAGCTGGTCAACTTTCATTTGTCCAATGCCATGTTCTGCACTGATGGAGCCACCAATTTTATCAAGAGCAATATAAATTGCGTCTTTCAGGGCCTCCCGCTTCTGCTCCCAGCCAGAATCCCCGCCTTCAGCCTCAATAAGGTTGAAGTGCAGATTGCCATCTCCCATGTGGCCATAACCGCAAATTCTTGTCCTTGTACAAACTTTGCGCACTTCTTCAGTCGCCTTATTGTAAAAAGCTGACAGCTCTGAACGGCACACGGATATATCTGTATTTATGGGTGTTGATTCTCGTTTTGTTGATTCAGGTGCATGCTCTCGAATATCCCACAATTGTTGGCGCTGGGACTCATTTTGGGCAAGCGTCGCATCATTGACCAACCCATCTTCAAAAGCCTTCGCAAGAAAATTTTCCATAATAGAATAAAGAGGTATTTCGCCAGTTTTGTCTGGCTGCCCATCCTTTTCATCTGAGCTAGCGATCTCCATCAGAACCATAAATTCTGGCAGCGGTGACAATGGACGGGGGATATCTGGAAATTGTTTGAATATAATTTCTAAAAGGCTCGCAGGCATCAATTCAAAGGCTTCTACCTGCTCCCCACTTTTTGTCTGCAGCTGGCTAAGAAGCTCGACACCCGAGTCAATATCTCTAATGCCAGCAAGTGCAGTGGCCCTCACCTTTGGCAAGGAGAAAAGCTTGCATGAGGCAGCTGTGATGATACCGAGTGTGCCTTCTGAGCCAATAAACAGATGCTTTAAATCATAGCCTGTATTATCTTTACGCAGTGGACTCAAAAGGTTCATTACCCGTCCGCCCAGAAGAACAACCTCAATGCCTAAGCATAAATCACGCGTATTGCCATAACGCACCACATTCACACCGCCTGCATTTGTAGACAAATTGCCGCCTATCGTGCAGCTGCCTTTTGCTGCGAGATTCAGAGGAAAGTACAAATTATGTTCTTCTGTTGTCTTGTGCAGTTCCTGGAGAATACAGCCTGCTTCAACAATCATAGATCGATTTTGTATTGATAATTCTCGCACCTTGTTCATTTTTGTTAGACTGAGCACAATTGATTGACCGCTTTTATCTGGAATGCCGCCACCAACCAAACCTGTATTTCCACCTTGGGGAACGATCGTGATGTTTTGTTCGTCAGCGATTGCCATGACTTGCGCCACTTGTTCCGTTGAGCGCGGAAATAACACGCCTTGTGCAGACCCATCAAACTGGCCGCGCCAGTCCATCAAATGCGGGGCCATATCGTTTTGCTTATGCAAGATATCATTATCATCTAAAACAGATGTAAAATGTTTTAAATCATTCATCTGAAGTCGCCTTTTTGAAAGTGCTATTATCAGACACCCTTAATGTGAGGACGTTCTGGGGGCTGCAGCGCGGGAGATCCGATCGTTAATTGCCAGTCCCAATCCTGCCATGGGGATTGGGGCAAAGGCAATAGCTGCTGTTCCCAGGGCATCTGCCTCGTGGAGTATAGCAAACAGATTTGCGGCCGCCTCAATAAGGTTAGCCTCTTCGGATAAATTGAAATCTGGTGTCAGCCCTGTTCTTGATGGTCCAAAGCCAATGTAAATCTCACCCTGACACCTGTCTTCAGCATTGAGGCGCACGATAGCACGCGGCGCATAATGGCTTTCAATCTGACCAGGTGATACAGGCTGTGAAGCCTTATCAAGAAGTTTTGGTATCTTTAGCTCTATGCCAGTTTGGTCTGTAATCTGTTCTAGAGTCAGCGGGCCTGGTCTCAGCAACACAGGGTGTTCCGGGCGGCAATCTATAACTGTCGATTCAATGCCGCTTTCACACGGCCCACCATCTAGAATCATATCGCAGGCCCCACCAAGACCATTGGCAACATGCGCAGCTGTTGAAGGACTTATGCCTCCGCTTAGGTTTGCAGAGGGAGCAGCGACTGGGGCCTTCACACGTTCAAGCAAGTCCAGTGCAGCTGGATGGGAAGGGACGCGGATGGCGAGTGCATCTGTACCTGCAGAAGCCAGTGCTGTGATCAGGCTGTTCTCAGGTCTTTGCAAAATCAATGTCATAGCACCCGGCCAGAATGCTGAGGCAAGTCGCGTTGCCGCATTGTTGCGATGTCCTGCAGCAAGGGCATCTTCTGCCGAGGAGAAGTGGCTGATCAGTGGATTAAATTGTGGCCTTTGTTTTGCTGAAAATATGCGGGCGACAGCTGTTGCGTTAGTCGCCAGTGCACCCAGCCCATATACCGTTTCCGTCGGAAAGGCCACAAGTCCGCCAGCCTGCAGACAATCAGCAGCATTTTTCAGATTTTTGTTATTAATAGCATGTATAAGCATCTGACAAAATCGTCTTGCTGTTTGTAATCAGATCTCAGATTGTTATGATGAAAAGTCACTGTTAAGGCAATTATATTTTGCATTATCGTGCGCAAAGGAGGGGGCTGACATGTGTGGACGTTATATACTAACTACAACTGCTGATGAATTGCATAAACGCTTTGGCGTTCGTGTTCAGCAGAATATTGCTCCAAGATGGAATATTGCGCCATCTCAGTCTTCTCTTATTTTAAAGTGGTCTGGCCTAGAGACTTCGGCAAGTTTTGCTGAGTTTGGCTTGTGTGTGGGCCCGAACGGTAAACGTCTCATTAATGCCCGGGCTGAAACTGTCTCTAAAAAGCCGACCTTCCGAGATGCCTTTTCAGTCTCACGTTGTCTTGTTCCTGCAAGTGGCTGGTATGAATGGGCTGGAAAGGGCCGCCCGTTTCATGTCCAATTAACTGATTCACGGGTGATGGCCTTTGCTGGCTTATATTTTAAATCTGTTTCACCTTCGGAGGCTGGCCAGTTTGTGATCCTGACTACTGCTGCAGAGGCAGACTTGGCAACAGTTCATCATCGCAGTCCACTTGTCTTACCCGCATCAAACTGGCAGTTTTGGTTGTCTGGATCAGAGGTGGAGGCTGAGGCTTGTATGGTGCCACCTTTGGCGCGCTATTTTAATATTTATCCTGTTGCACCTGCGGTCGGCGATATCCGGCAGGATAATGCTTCTCTTGTTGCACCATCTGTTCATCAGGACACACCCTCTCCAGCAGACCTTCAAGGCGATTTTTTCGCGAGTTAATTTTCAGCCCTTTGGCATACAATCTCTGACAAGGCAGCTATGTAAATGCCATAACAACAAGGCGGCTGCCCCACGGTAAGGTTGCCACTGGCGGGCAAATTCATCCATTTCTGTTTGTGTTGGCCGTCTGTCTAATACCTTCAGTCTCTTGACCGCTTCCATCAACGCAAGGTCATTTCCTGGCCACGCGTCAAAATCTGACAGACAGAAGAGTCGGTAATTTGAAACTGTCCAGCCGCCGACGCCTCTGAACCCAATCAATTTGGCAGAAAACTGTTTGGCAGGCTGCTTGTTGAGTTCTTTCAGGTCCAGTCTGCCATCTGTCTCCGCTCGCGCCAGATCAATTACATATTCCGCCTTTCGCCGGCTGAGCCCGATAGATTGCAAGTCATCATAGCCCAAACCAGCGAGGACATCTGCTTGTTGCCATCCATTTTTCTGCAAGCGCCGCCATAAAACACCAGCGACCTGACGCGATATCTGCTGTCCTAAAATGATCCTAACCAGCGACGGAAACGTCGCAGGCTCAAAACGATCGGGTGGGTTGCCATATATCTTTCTGGCGCTAGCTAAATCAGCATCGTGCTTATCAAGGCAGGTCAACGCATTAACAAGCTCTGGGTGGCTCGTCAGCCTATTTTGGGGTATGACAACCTCCAGTTTTGTGCTTATGCTTTAAATTTCAATTTAAAGGCTCTTCTGCACAATACAAGTGATAGTCTATGTCTGATAGCAAAACTAAAAAACAAATATCAGACCCAGTTATATGGGATTTGCCACTGCGAGTATTTCACTGGGCCCTTGTCTTATGTGTTGTGACCTCTGTGACATCAGCCAAGACAGGTTTGACAGTCATTCATGAAAGAAGTGGTCTTGCTGTCATGGCCTTAATTCTGTTCAGGATTGTATGGGGATTTTTAGGTAGTCAGACGGCTCGTTTTTCAAGTTTTTTAAAACCACCACTCGCTGTATGGTCTTCGCTAAGACAACTGATGTTAAAACAGGCAGATGACTTGTCTGGTCATTCCGCGTTGGGTGGATATGCCACGATTGTGTTATTAACCATTTGCATAGTAATGGCCGTGTCAGGCTCCTTTTCAACAGATGATATTTTGTATGACGGGCCCTTTGCCCATCTTGCACCTAATTATATCAAGCTGGCTTCATCTGTACATCATATGACTGAAAAGGTGCTGTTTGCTGTTATTATGCTGCATTTGTTTGCGTTGTTCGTCTATTTTTGGCGGCTGAAAAAGAATTTAGTGCCCGCCATGATCACCGGCCGCCGCCCAAAAGCTGTTGGACCAACGGGCAATTTACCAATGTCGCGCGCAGTTTTTGGCTTGCTACTAATGTGCGGTCTGATTGGCTTGTTCCAACTTGCGCCATTACTGAAACCAAGCTTGTTTTGACGTGTTTTTGTTGTCTGAAGAATTTGCCGCCAAGGTAAATTTAAACTTTGGCGCATGTAATACAGATACCTGTTTAGATTCCAACTAGTTTGCCTTGAAAGACTGATGGCAGGATTTACAGGTTACACTCAGTTTTTGAACAGCGGCCATGATTTGTTCGGCATCCCTGGTCCCTGCTGCCTGTTCTAGTTTCAGGGCGGCTTGTTTGTTTGCAACTGCCTTTGACCGGAAATCGTCAAAATCAAGCCAAATAGCGTCGAGAGCTCCGACACTTTCTGAGCCCTTGGGAAAAAAATCTGGCATTTTTGTGGCCCAGTCAGCAATGTTCCGCCCACCGGCAGCAATGGCTTCAAAGTTGCCCTTACCGATTTGTGGCTGAATGGCGCGCAAAATGGCAACATTTTCCCTGAATTTCGCCTTTCGATCCTCAATCACACCTGCTTGTGTTACACTGGTTAAACAGGCAGCCACAATGCTAGCTATAAGAAACAGATGTTTCATAGAGTTTACTCCTGTGAGAGAAAAAATTTATCTGTTGTTGTTACGTTAGGCTACAGTAAACCAGATCGTGTTTTTTCAATTAACTCAGGTTTTTTTATGCTACCCGGTCAAATAATAGGTGTTTTTTGCACTCTGAGCGCAGTTGTGTTCGGGCTTGTTGTAGGCTTAATTATAAAAGTTCTCTCTGATGACCTCTCATTGCTGACAGCGTTATTCTACCGCGCTCTCTTTTGCCTCCCTCTATTATTAGGTGTGGCCTTGTGGGTGAGAGGAGGTGATTTCTTAAAGCTAAAGCAAAAAAAAACAATGCTCNTCAGGATTGTGTTTGGTCTGACTGGCATGCTGCTCTGGTTNTCAGCTTTGCGTAGTATTTCTCTTGGTCAGGCCACAGCCTTATTTCAGTCTTCTGTTCTGTTTGTGACCCTTGCTTCTCCGCTGNTTCTGTCGGAACGGGTTGGTCCTTTTCGTATGAGTGCTGTCTTGGTGGGCATGGTTGGTATCGCCCTGCTTACGGATCCCTTCTCTGCACCACTGACCAAAGGCACTATTTATGCAGTTGCAGGTGCTGTGGTTCATGCTGGCCTCTCTTTGTCCTTGCGGCGGCTCGGCAAGCGGGATGAGCCAGTAACAATAGCTCTNGTGCATAACCTTTCAGGNTTTGTGNTTTGGNGTAGTTGTTTTTTACTATTTCCTGACCAATGGCAGATGCCTGTAGGTCGGCAATGGATTTTATTGATTGCGCTAGGTGTAATTAGTTCTCTTCTTCAATTATCATTCACATTTGCCTACAAATTTAGTGACGCAGTCGTTGTCGCGACTTTGCGCTANTTGCAGGTNCCCTCAGCAGGAATTTTGGGATTTGTANTATTTTCNGAAGTTCCAACTTTTNTGCAGGTTGGGGGAGCAATGATAGTGGTCACATCGTGTATGTTTATTGTTTGGCGGGAATTTGTTATCTCTCGTAAGCAGCACGCCTGAAATCTGCGGAAGCAAGAGGGAAGAACCTATGATTATTCGTTTGATGGGAGAAATTGACATTCACAGTTTCACCGCTGACAGCCTGTTGTTAGAGCAGCCCGTTATAAGCAATCTTCAGATGCCAGATGGCGTCAGTGACAGCGATATGATAAACTGGCTGGGCCAGGCTTTGGATAGTGGTGCCGCTGACAGGCTGGAAGGAGATGAAGAGTTCAGAAGGCAGGTTGAAAGCGCAGGCCGGTATTTAACAGGCCTCCGCCAACCAGGCCTGAAAGATGGTCAGTTCATCATGCTTCTTATTTTGCGGGAACGCTGGCCTGTCGGCAGCAAGGCTAAATTTAAGGTGGTCGCTGACCGTGTTGGGGCCAGCCATACCTATCATCTGATGGCCTGTCCGATTCAGGAAGCTGTCGATTTTAATGATGATGAAGCGATGTCATCAGCAGAGGCAAAATCACTGCATGCTATGGTTCCAGCTATGAAGCGGTCACGTAAACAATTTGCGAACAGTTCTGGTTTGCAGCAATTTTTGAAAAATCTGTCCTGAACCTGCCTTAACCCGCAAGTTCGGGACGATTTCTGAAATGAGCAAGTGCATCTGGGTTTGCCAGGGCTTCTGTGTTTTTCACATCCCGCCCGTGAACAACATCGCGCACGGCTAGTTCTGAAATTTTCCCAGATCGTGTTCGGGGGATATCCGGGACAGCACAAATTACCGCAGGGACGTGACGCGGACTAGCTTTTCTTTTCAAGTCTGCTTTTATTTGGGCTTGCAGGTCATCATCTAACTGTTTGCCATCAGCTAATCTGACAAAAAGAATTATCCTGACATCATCCGCGAATGCCTTGCCGATCACCAACGCCTCAGTCACATCATCTAATGCTTCAACAATACGGTAGATTTCGGCAGTCCCGATCCGCACACCACCAGGATTTAATGTTGCATCTGAACGGCCATGAATAATGACGCCGTAATTTTCAGTTAATGTTGCCCAGTCGCCATGCCGCCATACATCTTGAAAGTGCGCGAAATAAGCTTCTTTGTATTTTTGTCCATCATCATCATTCCAGAACCCTATAGGCATAGAAATAAAAGGAGACAGGCAACATAATTCACCTTGTTTGCCAGAAATTTTCTGACCATCATCATTAAGAACGGCTACGTCCATGCCCAGACCGCGAACCTGAATTTCTCCTGCAAATACAGGCAGAACAGGACAGCCCAAAACAAAGCAGCCCACAATATCCGTGCCCCCAGAAATAGAGGCTAATTGCAAATTAGGTTGTATTGCCTCGTACACGAATTTAAACGCTTCAGCAGATAATGGAGATCCAGTTGAACATAATGTGCGCAAGGCTGACAGTTTGAATTCCTCACGGGGAATTAGACCGGCCTTTCTGATGGCATCAATATATTTTGCCGATGTGCCGAATAAGGTTAACTTTTCTTCTTCAGCTATCTGCCATAGCCGCTCAGGTCTTGGGTAAAAAGGGTTGCCTTCATACAAAATTACTGTTGCACGGCAGAGCAGGGCCGACACAAGCCAGTTCCACATCATCCACCCACACGTTGTGAAATAAAACACATTATCGCCAGATTTCACATTACTGTGAAGACGCAACTCACAAATGTGTTTCATTAAGGTGCCGCCAACCGAATGAACAATGCATTTTGGTGCGCCTGTCGTTCCTGATGAATACAGAATGTAAAGCGGGTCATTAAAGCTGACCGGGACAAATTTCGTCAAAGGACTGTAAGTTAGGGCTTGCTCAAATAAAACAGCTGATCTGATCTGACTGATATCTGGAGTTGGGTTGATGTAGCCGACAACAGCAACCGTTTCGATTGATGGGATGGCTTGTGCTAATTCTGCAATGTTATCCAGCCTGTCAATAACCTTACCATTATAATGATAGCCATCTGATGCAATTAGCAATTTAGGGGTAATTTGCCCAAAGCGGTCACTGACACCTGTCAGGCCAAAATCAGGTGAACAACTTGAAAAAATGCCGCCAACTGCTGCCGTTGCCAGCATCGCTATAAGCGCATGTTCCCCATTTGGCAGATAGGCAGCAACGCGGTCTCCTTTGCCGATCCCCTTGCGCTGCATCCATCCTGCCAGCGCCATAACAGTTTTTTGCAGCTCAGCCCTTGTTAAACGTGTGCAGCGTCCATCTTCACCATAGGCGATGATAGCAGGACGGTCATCTGCTTCGGCCAACATGTTCTGAGCATAATTTAAAGAGGCGTCAGGAAAAAAACGAGCTCCTGGCATTTGATTTTCATTGATGAGAAGGCGCGTGCCTTTCTCGCCAATAACATCATGCCAATCCCACAAAGATGACCAGAACACACCTTTTTCCTGAACTGACCACTGCCAGAGCTGATGATAATCACCTGCCCAGTCAAACCCTTTCTCCGACTTTACAAAGGAGGCATAGCTGTCGATTTCAGTGGGGCTGCCATCAGGCGTCCATAACAGATTGCCTAAAACAGAAGTGGGGTCTGTCATTTTTCCGTTCCTTGTTGGTTCTGTTTGTGGGAAGTTTAATCTTGCTGACGGTCAGATGTAAACGAAACAGTCAATAATTCAAAAAAATTTATGTTCAATGGTCAGGTTCTGTTTTCCTCTCAGTAGTGCATTAGATAGAAGAGCACTTATGTGTCTTTTTCTCAAGGATTGATCATGCTATTCACAGGCCTGCATCACGAGTAATATGATGCAGCTTTTTTGCGTTTAACAGAGGGCAGAAAAAATGACAGCGGAATATGATTATGATCTCATCGTTATTGGTGCCGGATCGGGCGGGGTTCGTGCTGGGCGTATTGCTGCTGGTTTCGGCGCCCGAGTCGCTGTGATTGAAGAGGACAGACCTGGTGGTACTTGTGTTATAAGAGGCTGTGTCCCGAAGAAGCTTTTGGTGTATGGGTCAAGCATTGGCGGCGACTTGGAAGATGCCACAGGGTTTGGCTGGAAGATTGACAAGGCAATACATGATTGGCCCGCACTGATTGCTGCCAAAGATAGAGAACTTGAACGTCTTGAGGGCATTTACCGAAAGCTGCTTGAATCTGCCGGCGCAGAATTGATCTCAGGGCGCGGTAAAATCGTTGGTCCGCATCAGGTCAGTGTGAATGAGCGTAAAATTTCTGGTGAAACCATTCTGATTGCTACAGGCGGGCGGCCGCAAATACCTGACGTACTTGGCCTCAGACAATATGCTATTACCTCGACAGAAGCTCTTGACCTGAAAAATTTGCCTGAACGCATCGTTGTTTATGGCGGGGGGTATATAGCATTGGAATTTGCTAGCATTTTCAGAGGTTTCGGCAGCGAGGTGCATCTGGTTTATCGTGGCGACTTGCCTTTGAGAGGGTTTGATGATGATGTACGCAAACATATGGCTGAAGCCCTTTTGAAAAGAGGTATTAATATTCACCATAGCGCAACTATTACAGCTGTCTGCTCAGATGAAAAACAACTGGCTGTAGAGTTAAGTGATGGTCAGGCTATAGTATCTGATCAGATTTTAGCAGCCACCGGCCGAGTGCCAAACACGCAGGACCTTGGGCTTGAGTCCACATATGTGAAATTGTCTCACACAGGGGCAATCTGTGTGGATGAAAATTCGCGCACAAACATTAATTCAATTTTTGCTGTTGGGGATGTCACAGACAGGATAAACTTGACCCCAGTAGCAATAGCTGAGGCCCATGCCTTTGCTGATTCACTTTTTGGCCAAAAAAACAGACAGGCCAATCATAAAAATGTGGCGTCAGCTGTCTTTAGCCAGCCTCCTGTCGCATCAGTAGGGCAGACAGAAGATGAGGCCAGACAAGAACATGGTGAGCTAGATATTTACGAGAGCCACTTCAACCCGATGAAAAATACATTGTCCGGCAGGAACGAGCAGACTTACATGAAACTTATCGTGGCCAGCAGCAGCCAAAAAATATTGGGAATTCATATGGTTGGATCTGATTCAGCAGAAATTATGCAGGGGCTGGCTATCGCTGTAAACATGGGAGCAACAAAAGAAGATTTTGATGCAGTTATTGGCATTCATCCAACTGCTGCAGAGGAATTTGTAACCATGCGGACTAAACGCCAGGGTTAAAGTCCGCACCGGAGTATTAAATCTCCTTTAATGAAGAGTTTTCTTTGCTTTTAAGCAATTAATCGGTATTTTGATGTTATGCAAATTCCATCAACAGTAGAAGGCAGTTTTGCGCTAGATTGAACGAAACTGAGCGAAACATGAATTGGCAACCTGATAGTTGGCGCAAATTCCCGATCCTGCAGGTTCCTGAATATCCTGATCAGGGTGTTTTGAATAAGGTGGAACAGAAACTTGCTGAAAAGCCGCCTCTTGTTTTTGCAGGTGAGGTGCAAAATTTGCGCAGTCAGCTTGGACATGTGGCAAATGGACAAGGATTTTTGCTTCAGGGCGGTGACTGTGCAGAAAGCTTTGCTGAATTTTCAGCTAATTTGATCAGGGATAATTTCCGTGTCTTTCTGCAGATGGCAGTTGTACTCACTTTTGGTGCGTCCATGCCTGTGGTGAAAATTGGGCGAATGGCGGGGCAGTTTGCTAAGCCGCGCTCATCTGACATTGAGAAAGTTGGTGATATTGAATTGCCTTCCTATCGAGGAGATATGATCAATGGCATTGATTTTGAAACGAAAGATCGGATGCCTGATCCAAAGCGCTTGCTGCGGGTTTATGAGCAGTCAGCGTCAACATTGAATTTGCTGCGAGCATTTGCGCAGGGCGGGATGGCTGACTTAACGGCTGTTCATAACTGGACTGCAGATTTCATTTCAGACAAGGAAGAAGCTAGAAGGTATGCAGAAATTGCTGAACGGATCGACGAATGTTTGTCCTTCATGCGAGCCTGCGGAGTTACCTCACAAACTACTAGAGCATTGGCNGAAACAGATTTCTTTACCAGTCATGAATCACTGCTANTGAATTACGAGGAAGGACTCACAAGGCAGGACACCATAACGGATGAGAAGGGCTGGTATGCAACATCTGCGCATATGGTTTGGATTGGTGATCGCNCCCGCCAGCCAGACGGGGCGCATGTGGAATATATGCGAGGCATATCCAATCCGATTGGCTTGAAATGTGGTCCATCGTTAGACCCCGATGATTTGCTAAGGCTTATCGATAAGNTGAACCCTGAAAACGCAGCTGGTCGTCTAACGCTAATCACGCGCATGGGCGCAGCTTTTGTCAGAGAAAAATTAACACCTNTGTTGAAGGCGGTGGAACGGCAAGGGTCTTCAGTGGTTTGGTGTTGTGACCCTATGCATGGGAATACGGTCAAAGCTTCATCTGGTTACAAGACCAGACGGGTTGATGATATTTTCCGAGAGGTGCAGGGCTTCTTTGATGCTCATGATGAGGTTGGGACACATCCNGGTGGCGTGCATTTTGAAATGACAGGTAAAAATGTAACAGAGTGCGTTGGTGGGTTGATTGAAGTTACCGAAGAGAAGCTGGGCGACCGGTACCATACACACTGTGACCCGCGTCTTAATGCGGGACAAGCTCTTGAATTAGCATTTTTGATCGCAGATCTTTTAAAGCGACGACGTGACCAGGGTAGCNGCTTTNAAAAGGTCGGTTAAAAGTTTAAAGCAAAATGTCCAAGTCAGACTCATCCTTGCCGCCGGATAGCANAAAGTCCGGGAAANTTTTTGGGCCTTCTGTGNCTGAGCAACCTAAACACACGGACAGTTATTTCAATCTGACCCGGTCCATTGTAACGGCGCATAAGGACAGTCAGGTGACTTATGCTGTTTTTATGCGTAGGCCAGTAACCTTAGCGCCGCGATTAGCGGTGGATTGGCTGAAGATGATGGCCTCTAACAGGGGTGCAGATATTGGTGTTGAACAGCTCCACAAAGAAGGGGCATGGGTCGGTGCTGGTGAGCCAATGTTCTATATTTCTGGCAAACTTTCCGTGTTAGTTGATCTTGAAACCATTTTCCTGCAACGCTTGGGCAGCCCCTGTGTGGCAGCCTGGAATGCCTATCAGATGTGTGTTGATTTACCTAATGTTGGGTTTCTGGCTATGGATGCTCGTCATTGTGCAGGCACCGATATGGCTGAGCTCATGGCTTATGGAGCATCTGTTGGCTCTGCAAAGGCGCAATTGAAGGTTGGCGCGCGTGGCTTTGTTGGGTGCGCAACTGACGCAACATCCCATTTTTTTGGACAAGCCGGGGGTATTGGGACAATGCCACATGCACTTATCGGTTATGCAAATGACACGCTTGAAGCTGCAAAGCTGTTTCATCAGACGTTTTCAGATAAGCCGCTGACCGTGCTGGTTGATTATTTTGGACAAGAAGTTGATGACGCTCTTCGTGTNGCGAAACACTTCTCNGAGCTNGCGAAAGACGGAAAATTGTCCGTCCGTTTGGANACGCATGGTGGTCGTTTTTTNCAGGGTCTGGACACACCTTCATCCTACGCTGTACTTGAACGCAATGTGCCAGAGGCGATTCGGGGATATCGATCAGAAGTTGAATTGAGACATCTCATGGGTACGGGCGTATCTGCTGCGGCGATATGGCATATGCGTGAAGAGCTGAATAAGGAAGGGTTTGACCGAGTTAAAATTGTTGCTTCAAGCGGGTTTAGCCCCGACAAATGCCGTGTTTTTTCGCTAGCGAAGACACCTGTTGATATGATAGGAACAGGGTCTTATTTACCTGAAAAATGGTCAGAGACATACGCAACAGCAGATATCATAGAATATGATGGCGAAAAGCGTGTAAAAATCGGTCGTGAATTTCTTCACAAAAGAACAAATTAAGCAGCAAAAACACTATGTCCAAACAACAATCAACAGAGCTGACGATCGCTGTTATGCAGGCAAACCCCCACCTAGGCGATGTTGAAGCAAATTTTGAAGCTCTGCGTCAGAAACGTGAACGGGCCGCTGACATGGGTGCAGATTGCTTGTTGACCCCGGAGATGTATCTGGCAGGTTATCCGGCTGATGATCTTGTACTGCGGCAGGATTTCATGTCGCGTATCGAAAAGGCCCTTCAGGATATCGCCGAGCTATCAGCTGATGGAGGGCCAGCTATGATTGTTGGCGCGCCACACAGGGACACTGGTCAATTATTCAACAGTGTGTTTGTGATTGCTGAAGGTGCCATTCAAGCAAGGCGCGATAAGGTCAATCTGCCTAATTATGGTGTATTTGATGATAAGCGCAATTTTACTGCTGGCGCATTACGTGGCCCGGTCAATTTGAAGGGGTGGCGTCTGGGTCTAGCTGTCTGCGAAGATATCTGGTTTGCAGATGTATGTGAGACGCTTGCAGAATCTGGTGCTGATATCATTCTGTCTGTGAATGCCTCACCCTTTGATGTTGAAAAAGCAGAACAGCGACTAGTGCAGGTTGTCTCACGTGTCACAGAAACCGAGCTGCCTTTGATTTATGCGAATATGGTCGGCGGTCAAGATGAGCTGGTTTTTGACGGTGGCTCATTTGCTTTGAACCGAGCAGGGAAACTAGCCTGCCAGTTTCCTTATTTTTCAGAACATTTGGCTTGCCTTACCCTTAAGCGTGTTGCTGATGATGTTCAACTTACGGGTCCGCTTGCCCAGCCAGATGGAGCCAACGAAGCCCTTTGGCGAGCCTTGATGTTGGGTCTACGTGATTATTGTGGTAAAAACGGATTTCAATCTGTTATTTTTGGGCTTTCAGGCGGGATTGATTCAGCAGTTGTAGCGGCTCTGGCTGTAGATGCGCTGGGAGCTGGTCGAGTGCATGCTGTGATGATGCCATCTGACTACACGGCAGAGATATCAGTCACAGATGCCGATAAACTAGCCGAAGCGCTGGGCATAAAGCTTGAAACAATTGCTATTCGTAAGGGCATGGCAGCCTTTCACAAGATGCTGGCTCCCTCCTTTGCGGGTCGGGAGCCCGATCTTGCAGAAGAAAATATCCAGTCCCGTCTGCGTGGCATGCTGCTGATGGCGTTGTCGAACAAGTTTGGCCATCTTGTTCTGGCCACCGGCAATAAGTCAGAATATGCAGCGGGATATTCAACGCTTTATGGTGATATGTGTGGCGGTTTTGCGCCCATTAAAGATGTCTGGAAAACACGTATCTTTGAACTTGCACGCTGGAGGAATTCGGCCCTCCCGAAAGGTGCCCTTGGTCCAACAGGCGAGGTCATTCCTGACAGGATTATCACGCGGCCACCATCTGCTGAATTACGTCCTGACCAGCAGGATACAGACAGTCTGCCGCCTTATGAGATTCTTGACGACATATTGATTGCCCTTACCGAGGAAATGGCTGATATAGAGACCATCACAGCAAGAGGGTTTGATGCTGACACTGTGACCCGTGCTAGTCAGTTGCTGTTCCGAGCAGAATATAAACGGTTTCAGGCTGCACCAGGTCCCAAGGTGACTGCACGGGCCTTTGGCCGTGACAGGCGCTTGCCATTGACATCCGGCTTTCGTCCCCAATTTACGGAGACATTATGACACCTGTAAAAGTTCGTTTTGCGCCAAGCCCAACGGGCATGCTTCATGTCGGTAATTTGCGCACAGCCCTTGTTAATTATCTGTATGCTCGAAACGCTGGTGGATCATTCATGTTGCGGATTGATGATACTGATGTTACCCGCTCAACAGCTGAATTCGAAGCGGCCATTCGTGAAGATTTGCAGTGGATGGGAATGCAGTGGGACGAAGAAGACAGACAGTCAGCCCGCCTAGCCCGTTACGATGAAGCGTTGAGGATGTTGCAGGCAAGTGGCCGCGCTTATGCTTGCTATGAAACACAAGAGGAGTTGTCGCTAAAGCGTAAATCTCAACTTATGGCAGGAAAGCCACCAATTTATGACCGCTCTGCCTTGGCATTAACAGAAGCAGAAAAACAAAAATTGGAAGCTCAAGGGCGACAGCCTCATTACCGGTTTCTGCTCAATCATGCTGAGGTTAACTGGACAGATCTGGTGCGCGGTGACGTATCATATCATATGTCTAGTCTATCTGACCCTGTCTTGATGCGAGAAGATGGCCGGGTCATTTATACACTTGCTTCAGTTGTGGATGACATTGATCACGGCATAACAACAATTCTCCGCGGTGAGGACCATGTTACAAACTCAGCTGCCCAGCTTCAACTTTTTGAAGCACTTGGCGCCCAACCGCCAGCTATGGGACATCTGGCACTGATGGCGGATACAGATGGAGAGGGGCTGTCAAAACGCCTGGGCAGTCTGTCTGTTCGCCAGTTGCGCGAAGAAGGAGTGGAAGCACTAGCCCTTGCAAGTCTGTTAGCGCGTATTGGCACATCAGCACCGATTATCGCGCAGCCGTTAATGTCGGATATTATTGCCGCGTTTGACATCAATGGCTTTGGGCGGGCAACACCAAAATTTTCTCCCGATGAATTGATGCAAATAAATGCCCGTGTACTGCAACAGCTTGATTTCAGTGTTGTAAATGGTCGTCTTTCTGGCGCAGGTCTGGACTCTGTTGATGAGGGATTTTGGCTTGCAGTGAGAGGCAATATCGGAACATTGACAGAAGTTGCAGAGTGGTGGGCGGTTTGTCATCAGCCTGTTGTGCCGGAAATTGAAGACCCTGATCTACTTACTGTTGCATTGGAAAAGTTGCCTGAAGGACCATTTGGCCGAGAGTGTTGGTCTGCTTGGACAAAGGCAGTAGGAATTGCTGCAGATAGAAAAGGCAAGTCTTTGTTCATGCCGTTGCGAAAGGCACTCACTGG
>PBLM01000035.1 GCA_002721775.1 Rhodospirillaceae bacterium
TTTACTATATTTACTAGACATAATAACTTTTTGGAGCGGGTGAAGGGATTCGAACCCTCGACCCCAACCTTGGCAAGGTTGTGCTCTACCCCTGAGCTACACCCGCGATGCTCTGCATACAACCTAACGTACTGAACTCGCTCACTTCATGGTAATGCAGCAAGCAGAGCTTGTTAAGCAAAAAGCAGGCTTGTTGCTCCTCATTGTGCCAATAGTGTGCCAGAATTGAGGGGCCTGCAGGGGTCACCCCACCCCCAATAGGTATGCACATATGGGTCCAGCCCCATATCTGAGTGGCTGCGCCTTATACCAGCGATGCAAGTTACGTTTGAATGTAACGTAACTTTCTCTTGATTTCGAAAATGCTCTTCACTGTGCCACAAAGCTCCGTAGCTTTAAGTTCGTCTTCTGCAAAATTTGAAGCGTGCGCAATTTCATCTCTTAACTTGTTAATATTGCGAAAAAGCTTCCTTAGTTTTTTATTGGGAATGTCGATAAGGTCTAATTTAGTGGCTAAAGTAGTCTTGTCTGCAAACTGGGTAAGAACAATCTTTGACACGGATAAATCTGACTGTTCACTTTTCTGAACTGCTTCCTGTAATTTAACTCGTCTATTTGCAGATAGTTTTTCTTCCCAGTCACAATCTTTAGGACAGAACTTTGTAATAATGTCTGCAAGCAAAAGCTCCAGATTTGTAATCAATGAAAATATAGCAACTCTCACAGGTAATTGCTGAAGGTCAGATATAGTAACTAGCCCGGAGACTTCGCTGCCTGAAACAACAAGTTTAAATTTCTGTTCCTCAGCAGTTTCGATAAACTCATAGATGCTTGCATCCCCACCAATTATGAAATTTTCGTTGATGGGCAAACAAAAGTCAGCAATTTCTGCATCAGGGAGTTCTTCTTTAATGCTCCCAGTATCAAAAATATGAGATATATGACCACTATCACCAACTACTGGTATCCAAGTGAAGTTGTGATTATTTGCTTCTATAATCGACTTTACACTGTCATTTTTTCTGCAGGTTTTTAGAGCAATACGCGGTGTCATTATCATGGAAACCGAAAGTTTATGCTGTATTTTTTCCAGCACTTTAATGCTTTCGTACATCTTTTTACCTTATGTGTTTTACTAGAACGTTTTTGTTTGTGCGCTTTTTCTTTGGCTTGTTCATCTGGGATGCCCTCTGTTCCAATTATAACACCCAAAATAGCGATTTGAGAGTCAGTGGCGTGATTTTATTTTTCGAACAAGAAAATTTGTTTACAGTTAAGAAGTACCTAATTTCAGAGTTGAGAAGATGCCAAATAGACAAGACCCAGTTATACAGGAATTTGATTTTAATCATTTCTTTGCAACATTCGCATTCGACGAGCTTAAGCAAATTGCAGAGGAGCAATCCGACCCTGACCTCCGAAGACAGCTAATTGGGGTAACAAATGCGCTAGGGAGCACTATTAAGGAGCTAGGTAGTCACCTTGAACATAGGGAGAATGGAGTTAAAGAAACGGTGATGAAATTAGACCAATTAAGTTATAGACATGATGCTGCGACTAACAGAATGAATTCATGCGTCGCCCAGTCATCTCTAAGGATAGCCCCCTTATTAAAAGAGCTATACATATCCGAAAATAGTGATATCGAAACAAAAGATAAATTGTATGTAATTCTTGAAATGCTTCGAAAGAAAGAGAAAGAAATTATGACATTGCTAAATGTGGAAAACGAGGAAATCTCGAACCAAATTCGTTCCGCAATCGACGACATTTCAAATTTGTAAATTTATTCAATATTAATTTGAGTACTTGCCTATGGCTATCTACAATACCTCTTCTGATTCTGCAAACACGATGGTTCGGGCTTTTTTAACAAAAATTGGAGAAATGTATTTAGGCCATTCTTTCAACACAGGAAGTGGGAAAGGAAAGGCTATCTGGGCTCGGATAAAAGAAGAAACGTTTAATAACAAATGCGCCTTTCGTCAGACCTCCTCTGATAATTTAACTATTGAACATTTGGTCATGTTCAATCGTGAGCAATGTGGTTTGCACCATCCCGGTAATGTTGTGCCGTGTTGCAAATCTTGTAATAAGCGCTTGCGGCACTCCGATACAAAAACCTATTTTGATTGGGAGGAACAACTAAAAGCTGTTTGCCAAGACATAAATGACCTAAAGAAACGAAGACAAAAAATACGTAACCACATCAAAAATGAAGGTTATCCAAAGTTAACCGAAGATGAGCTAAATGCCCTACGGGCTGTAGCGATGAGTTTATATGAACGAACTTCCTCCGAGCTAGAAAAGTCGATGGACCTGTTTATGGACATTGATAAGACTTTAGTTCGCAGGAGATAAATGAGTAGCCAAATGAGTTACAGAGATAATAAGTTTAAGCGCGAGCAACACGATAAAGAGTGGAAAAATTTTTTTGCGTCTCTCGAAAATGTTGAAAGTCACATTGAAAAATACGAGGATTACTCTGGTGCCGCTAACCTTTACAAATCTTCCTTTGAAAAAAAACTTGCAAACCTCGGTATAAATTTGGACTTTCCGACACTCGCGGTGAATGAGAAGTTTCAATTAGGCAGACATGAAATCCCTTTGAGTTCGGAATTTATTCTGCCGTTCGATTCACAGACTATTAAACTTGAAGGCGCTTCACCTTCCCCATCAAAACCACAGCTTGCCAAGCCACCTGAAGAAACAATGCTCCCTAGGGAAATATATCCAGATTTCATGTTTGAAAGCCAAAATGAACAAGAAATTTGCTGGTTTTCGAAGACTGAGAAAGAACGGGAAGAAGCTTTAGGCAGATATGCTGATTTGCTCCAAAAAATTGGAGAAATTGAGAAGCAACACAAAGAAACTGAAATCAGACTTAACCAAAATATTCAAAATATCTTGAGTCAGGGCTCAGCAGCTTCAAGAGATAACATAGTTCAGATGGCTCGTATCTCGATAGGTCAAAATAATCGTTATCAAGGACTTTTTGAAAACTTAAAATGTTGGTGTGACGAAGATAAGAATTTTCTGGTTGTGGAACTTAAAATTGATGAGGTTGAAAATCTGATTTTTTATGATGGACATCTGAAGAATCACAAACGAAAATTTATCAGCAAAACAAGCAATAAATCCGCAGTTTCAGATTTGATTTATTCAATGCAAATTTGGATGATTGCAGTTTTAGCGAATGTAGCTAAAGAGTTCGAAATAGACACTGTTGGCGTGAACATAAGGCAGAAATGGTTTGATAAAGCCACAGGCAAAGAAAACAATGAGGTTACTGCTTCATTGCAAAGCCAAGTTAGTAAAGTTTTAGAGATTAATCTGGAGAAAGTGCTTGCAAAAGACTGCTTTAATTATCTAGAGGGCGTGACAACGCCTCTTTTCAGCTCACCTTCACTAATCAAGCCAATTTTTGATTTTAATACTGATGATGACCGGCCTGTCGACACAAAAAATTTAATTGGTCAATCCGCCCAAAAAACAAACTTAGCAATGATGGATTGGGAAGATTTTGAGCACCTAGTAGCTCAAGTTTTTGAGTTGGAATTTTCAGGTGACGGAACAGAAATTAGGGTAACTCAATCATCAAGGGACAGGGGCGTTGACGCAATTCTATTCGACCCAAATCCGCTTAAGGGCGGTAAATACATCCTTCAAGCGAAAAGATACACTAACGTTGTTGGGGTTTCTGCTGTGCGCGATTTGTATGGAACTATTGTGAATGAAGGTGCCAATCGAGGCATATTAATAACAACTGCATCATTTGGTCCAGATGCGTATGAATTTGCGAAAAACAAGCCAATATCACTTGTTGATGGTGCAAACCTTCTGCTTCTTCTCAAAAATCATCGGTTAGATTATGTTATCGATATTGAAGAAGTAAAAAGAAATGCAGGTCAAACTTAGTTGTCTAACAATAATTAAGCGAAGCTAGTCACCTGAAATAACTAGACTCCAAAATTCAACGACTTTTAACCATCCAAAATTTTCTAAAGTTTCGAAAAGTGCTCAAACAATTTTATGTAATTATAAATAATTAAGTTAATGCAAAAATTCCAGAAAATTGAGCTAGTCTGTCCCCATCAACGTCAGCAAAATATTGTGGTTATTTAGGAATTGATTCTTGAGTTGACCGCCTCTGAATAGGCTTTGGGTGAGTATTTTTTTAGTATAAAATTTTGGGCGAGTGAGGCATTTAAAATTATCATGAGGTACAAAACTATTAAATTTCCGAAGACAAAAAATAGTTCTGTTTTCACTGTCAACAAGACTGACTGAAGCCAAAGAAAATGATGTGGCAGAATTAGCGAGCTGAGTCCGGGCACGAATCTTATTCCGTTTGACCTTAAATCTCCATAAAACCATTCGAGGTTCTGTAAATCAGTCCAAAATATAAACCTTACGACAAAAAAGGCTAGAAATGGTACGTTAATTAATGTGGCTAAAGTGGCATTTTTTAGATATTCGCTTCGCGTAGTGTTTTTTGAAACAATATTGCTCACTTCTGTTATTGAGTCTTGAGCACCAGTCAGAATCAAATTATTTTTCGGTTTGTCTGATAGCTGCCAAATTGTGAAAATTGATGTTCTATAAAAAGTTTTAAATAAGAACAGAGCGATAAGACATTCACAAATAGTAAAAATGAAAAAAGATAAAATTGATTGAGCCTTAAAAATGTAATCATTTGCTATGGAAAGACTTAAAATTGGAAAAGCTAACCAAATATACACATAATAAAGCGTTATAATGCTTTTTGGCTTAAGGACTGCAAAAATGCTTTTGATTAGCGAGTTGTTTAAATTCACACTCTCAACACACACCCAAGCTAAGGGAACAAAAACAATCATGGCAACACTAAGCCAAGTAATTAAAGATTCCAAATACCCGCCCGCGTCGCTAGAAAAACTAGAATTTATGATTAACCACTTTAAAAACACTGGTGAGAAAAAAATAAAAAATATTATAATTTTTTCTACCGGTTTTTTTTTGGCTAGTCTGAAGATTTGACTCAATTCTAAAATTAGGTCGCTAGAATTCATAGACGCCTACTTCTTTAAATTATACAGATACTTCTAGTTTAGTGATTATTCATTAATATGACAGCTGAATTATTTGTCCAAAGTTTGGACAAATATCTAAATCATTTTATTTATATAAAACAATAGTTTATCAGGCTGTTTTTTGCCGGAAAATCTGGAGCGGGTGAAGGGATTCGAACCCTCGACCCCAACCTTGGCAAGGTTGTGCTCTACCCCTGAGCTACACCCGCGACGCCGCATGTTTATAACAGGGGATAGGCGTGAATTTCAAGGGGAAAAAGAAGGCGAAGAGAATCTCGCTCCCCACTCTAAAGTGCTGCTTTCAACGCTTCAGCCACCTTATGTTGTATGGCAGCGTTAAGATAAGGGTGCATCGGTAGGGCCAACACATCTGCTGCTATTGTTTCTGTTATGGTCAGCCCCCCTCTGGAGATTGGATACTGCGCATAGGGTTTTAGTGTATGCATCGGTCGCTGATAATAAACAGCCGTTGGCACGCCGTCTTTTCTCATCCGGTCCTGTACCGCTTGCCGGTCTGTACCTTTGGGCAGACGGATCACATATTGTGCCCAGCTAGAGGTCGCTGTTGCGGATAATTCCGGAATGATTACACTGCTCCCAGCCAGCTTATCTGTATACCGGTCAGCCGCTTGCTGGCGCAGGGTTAATTCCTCATCGAAAATGCCGAGCTTTGCCAACAGCACTGCGGCCTGTATAGTATCAAGCCGCGCGGTCATTCCAAGCCGCTCATTTTCATACTTATCTGCACCCTGTCCATGTACCCTTGCAGACCGGGCTATTGCAGCTAGCTGGTCATCATTGGTGAATAGCGCGCCGCCATCCCCATAACACCCTAGCGGCTTAGCTGGAAAAAAGCTGGTGGCGGTGGCCGAACCGAAAGTGCCAACCAACTGTCCAGACACGGTGGCACCAAAGCTCTGCGCTGCATCATCCAGCATCCACAATTTGTTGCTTTGTGCAAAAGTCATAATCCTATCCAGAGCGGCAGGCTGGCCAAACAGGCCAACTGGCATCACGCCGACCATATTCAGTCCTGCCATCTGGCCTGCAGCAATCGCATCTGCAAGTCGGTCTGGGTCCAGATTAAAGCTAGTACTCTCTACCTCGGCAAAAACAGGAACCGCGCCCAGTACGGCGATTGCTTCTGCGCTGGCCGCAAAAGTAAAGCTTGGTACAATTACCCCGTCGCCAGGCTTTACTCCCAGCCCCAACAGGCCAAGAATCAGCGCATCCGTCCCAGATGAACAGGAAATCGTATGTTTAACATTCAACCGCTTGCAAAGGTTAGCTTCTAGCTCGTCAACTTCCGGGCCCATGATATATCCACTATGATCTAGAACTTTATTTAGACGTGCGTCTATCTCAGGGCGTAGACGTCTTTGCTGGGCAGCCAGATCAATAAAGGGAATAGTCATGTTTCTTCACACTCCGTTTTTAAGTCTCATCAAGCTGCTGAAAGCAGTTAGTCATTTGTTCCATAACGGTCTGAACCGCGATGCCTTCATTTCCATCAGTGGGAGCCGGCTGGCCAGTTTGACAGACCCCAATAAAAGCTAGAACTTCTTCTTTTAAAGGCTCGCTTTCTTCAACCGGCAAATGCACGGGGTTGGCCCGTTCTACCACAAACAACTCGCCAGCTTGTTTGATATGGTCGCTGAACAGTGTAAGTTTTTCTGGCCAGAGCTTTGTATCATCAAAGACTAAGGAGCCGGTTTGTCCGGTTACAATCAACCGGTGTTCTTTAATTGGGTTAATCCAGCTCGTCATCATGCCCGCACTTACTCCATCGGCAAAGCCTAGCCCTGTTGACAACACATCGATAATGCCAGGCGTAATGTGAGCGGCTCCATGACAGGTCACGCAGGTGGGCAGGCTGCCAGTCAGTGCCAGAATCAGCGATAAATCATGCGGACACAAATCAAACAGCGCAGACTCCGTATTGCGGATGCGGCCCATCGCCAGTCTGTTTGCCTGTATATGCCGGAGCTTCCCTATTGCACCGCCTTTCACCTGTGCCAACAACTCAATAAACGCTGGATGATAGCGGATGAGATGACCAACCATCAGTTGACGATTTTCTTTTATTGCAGCCTTGTTCATCGATTTAGCTGATGCGAGGTTTAGGCTCATTGGCTTTTCAACAAAGACATGTTTTCCTGCTCTTAGCGCCTCCACAGCTAATTTCTCATGCGCTCGGGCGGAAGCGGAAATCATCACACCATGAACACTCTCGTCTTCACAAACAGTTGAAAAAACTGTTGCCTGTGTCGAAAAGGTCTGCGCAAATTCAGCTGCTTTTTCAGGGCTATGGTCAACAACGTAATTCAGTACGCCCAGGCTGGCACAAATTCTTGCGATGTTGCGGCCCCACATGCCACAGCCGATCAAAGCAATGTTTGTGTTTTGGTGAGTGCTCATAAAACGATCCAGCTGTAGTCATCTCTTATCTTCTTAAATTAATGACTCTCTTAAGCTACCCTAATGCTGTGGGTCAATTGTTGCATTTTGTTACAATACGATTACCTTCCTAAAATTGTTCAACTCCTCTCCTGTTTCTTGTCATTTGACAGGAAGGCCACTATACTATGTGCATCGTTTCTTTTCCTCCGATATACGGAGTTTGTGGAATTGGATGCCTCATCAGCTTTTCAGGATAGCCTCCCAGTTACATCTGATCAGCTTCTTGAGATGCTGACAGATAATGGATTCTTTTATCAACGTTTTGATCATATACCGCTACGTACGGTTTCTGATTCAAAGCAGGTAAGAGATGGTTTCCTGTCAACGCAAGAAGGTGGTGGCCATATTAAAAATCTATATCTGCGGGACAAGAAAAAAAATAATTTTTTGCTTGTCCTGCCTGAAGATGCAGAACTTGATTTAAAAACTCTTTCTGTTCTTATCGGCTCTTCCCGTCTGTCTTTTGGCTCAGAAAATCGGCTGTTTGACAATCTAGGAGTTCGGCCAGGAGCCGTAACGCCGTTGGCCATGATTAACGGTGCTCATCATGCTGTCAACTTATATATGGACAGCCGTCTACGCGGAGTTGCCTATCTTTATATGCATCCGCTTGTAAATGATCGCACCGTGGCGATGAAGCCTACAGATGTTGAAGCATTCCTGAAACAACATGGAGTGACCGTAAACTGGATTAATATTTGACTGTTTTTTCCGCTGGAAACAAAAAAAGCCGGTTTAAAATTTAAGGCTACAGCTTGGCCATTTTTTTTGTTAATTAAAAGTAAGACCCTTTACATGTTTTCGCTTGGATTGATTTATGATAGACCCGATTATTTCTGATGCATCAGCCATAGATATCGTTGATGTCACAATAGATAATTTCATGCCTGAGGTGATTGATGCCAGTAATAGCAAAGGAGTAATCGTACAGTTCTGGGCGCCGTGGTGTGGACCGTGTAAACAGCTTGGACCAGTACTGGAAAAGGTGATTTCCGGCCAAAAAAATCTGCGCCTTGCCCGGGTGAATATTGATGAAAATCAGCAGATTGCCGCTCAGATGCAGGTTCAGTCTGTTCCTACTGTCTACGCCATTGTTGAGGGTCGTCCTGTTGATGGGTTCGCTGGGGCTCAACCTGAATCTGCAGTCAGGCAGTTTATTGAAAAGGTTTTACAGGGTGTGCCAGGTGCGGTGGATGTCAGCCCATTACTTGACGCAGGTGAAGCGGCTCTTGAAGCCCAGAATGCNAAACAGGCNTTATCTGAATTTCAGNAGGCTTTGNCGGCNCAGCCAGAATCACTNN
The DNA here is from genome assembly GCA_002721775.1 of Rhodospirillaceae bacterium. The sequence continues at coordinate 8,834 of PBLM01000035.1, forward strand.
TGGCTTTNTCTGGNCTTGTNCGGACTTTNATCATGATGGGTGATANTGAAGGTGCCCGTGAAATTATNGATAATNTGGNAGAGGANAGNCAGGNTCANCCNGAGATGNGAGATGCNCTNGCTGCTGTTCAGTTGGCNGAACGGGTGAGGGAAAACTGCATNTGAANTTNAACCGCTTCGANNNAAGCTNNCTGCGCAGCCTGACGATCTNCANNTGCATCAGGANTTGGCANTGGCGTTNTTTNCCAGTGGTGNAANTGAAGAAGCNATGGATATTCTNTTAGCNTCNATAAAACNNGATAATAGCTGGCAGGANGGAGCGGCAAAAANNCAGCTNTTTGAAATNTTNNATGCTCTNGGCCACACCNATNCNNCNGTTGTGNCTGCTCGCAGNAANTTATCNACCTATTTGNTTTCNTAATTTCTGCTCTATATCTTANNNNTNAANNAANNAGAANNNGCATAGTGGCTGTTTCTNGNNAANTGGCANGTTAANNGCAGCTAGTAANTNNANGGGTNNANNTTATGGGCGCATCACGCGGTCCGTTTGAACCAGAATNTTCAGAACTTCCNGNTCAGATANCTNTNTTTCCNNTATCNGGTGCNTTGTTNCTGCCNGGNGGNCGNCTGCCTTTNAATATTTTTGAGCCACGTTATNTNTCTATGGTGCGTGANGTNATGGCACAGCCNCATCGCNTGATAGGCATGATTCANAGTCGTGATGANANTGANGATNANAAGCTTTTNGATGTGGGNTGNGCNGGCCGCATAAGCAGNTATTCTGAAACAGATGATGGNCGTNTGNTGATTACATTATCAGGCACATCACGTTTTCGTCTTCTAGACTGTTTCAGTGGTGCAGAAGGCTATCGATTAGCCCGTGTCTCTTGGTCGGAGTTCAGGTCTGATCTTGAGCCCTGCGAGACTGAAATTTGCCGAGAACATCTAATTGATGTGTTGCGATATTATTTTAAATTGAAGGGCTATACAGTTGATTGGGACCATATCCAGAATTGTGAGGATGAAAAACTAGTCTCCACTCTGTCCATGATTTGCCCGTTTGAAGTGCCTGAAAAACAGGCCCTTCTTGAAAGTGTGGATTTGGCATCTAGAGCTGAGCTTTTGATTGCCATTTTAGAAATGGCCAACCATTCTGAAGATGATGACCAAGGCGCAAAACACTAATTCAACTCTACTTTCACTTCTGGTCTGCCCAGTAAGNTTATCTGACTTGATCTATGATAAAGGTCAGGCTGAACTTGTCAGTTTACGTTCACGTCTGGCTTTCCCTATACAGGATGGTGTGCCGATCATGATGATTGAAGCGGCTCGCCTTATAAGCGATGATGATTNTGAACGGTTGCGGGTGGCACTTGTTCAGCCGGGCAATGATACGGGTAAAAAATAAGGAAAATGTGATAAAATGGCGGCATCAGACCCCATGCAATTCTGGCCAATTGAAATTAGATGCAATACAGAGCGGAACAAGCTAAATATCCGCTTTGATAATGGTGATCAAGTCGAGCTAAGTGCTGAATTGTTGAGAGTCGAGTCGCCATCCGCTGAAGTTCAGGGACATGGGCCTAGCCAAAAAAAGACGCCGCGTGATAAACGGTATGTCACCATCACAAAAATAACAGCTGTTGGCAGCTATGCTGTGCGTCTAACGTTCAGTGATGGCCATGACACTGGCATTTTCAGTTGGGATTTGCTTCATGATTATGGGAAGCGAAAGAAACAGCTGATGGCTGATTATCAGAANCGCCTAGATTCACTTGGGTGAGCAGCTATTAATTTAGTCATATGCTGTCTGAGCCTCTTAAATGTCCTGAAAACAAAGGAGCTGAGGCCAGCCACCCACCCATCGCTAGATCAGATAAAAACCGTTTGGCTGGCACCTGACCTAAGAGTGACATGCCGAAAGAGGCCATCTGATAGAGTGGCCCGGATTTTCGGGTCAACAGCGTGTTCAGCCCTTGTGTAGCCAAGGTAAAAGCCAGAATTTCAGGTTTTCGTCTAGATTCATAATCTATTGCGACTGAAGCATGAGAAGGAGTGAGACCTTTGCAGGCGGCATTCTGCAAACAATCCAGCAGAACAGCCACATCAGCCAGAGCTAGATTGAATCCCATACCCGCTAGTGGATGTAGTGCATGTCCTGTATCGCCTGCAAGAATGAAACCTGGTTTACTGATGCGCGGACAAAAGTGTGGTTTTAGCGGCCAAGTTAAAAGAGATGAAGCTGGTGTGAGCCTGCCTAAATGATTACCAAAAGCCGCATTTATCGCGCTTTCAAATGAATTTCTATCCCGCCTTNTCAGGCTCTTTGCCTGTATGTCTGGCAAAGACCAGACAACAGATGCTGCTTTGGTACTGGTTGGCATGAGGGCTAGTGGACCAGAAGGCAGAAAACGTTGATAAGCTGTTGTTTCAATGGGCCGTTCTGTATTTACAGATGTGACAAGGGCTGTTTCATCTCGGCTCTGNTCGATAACAGTAAATCCGGCCTGTTTGCGTAGATGGCTGTTTGCGCCATCACAGGCAATAACAAGATCGCAGCTCCAGCTTTTCCCTGTGCTGTCGCGCAGAAGATTTGGCTGGCTGATGGTCACTGTCTCTATCGATACAGGCTGAATTTGTTGTTTGGACAGCTGAATGTTAATTTTGGTTTTAAGGGCTGTCTCCAAGCCCTGATTTGAAACTACCCATGCCATGGGTGGGTCAGCTTGTTCCCAAATTAAAGGCCAGTCCTTTGACCTACCTCTATTTTTGTCTGCGGGTTGCTGAGCGCTTGCAACGGCAATCTTCGTTATTGGGCAGCCGGGCTCTGGCAGGATGTTCCAGACACCTAGCGCATCCAGCATCACCCGCCCAGCATGATGGATAGTGGTTGTGCGGGTATCCTTAGTTTCTGNTTGGTTGTTTTGCTTACCAGAAAACCATATGAAATCAAAGCCGGAATGCATAAGGCTAAGGGCCATAACCTGTGTAGTTAGCCCACCACCAATAAGGGCGACTGGTGAATGTNGAGATGTGTTTTTCTGTGTCATATGCGTGTAATTATTTAAGCAGTATATTAGTCTAAGCTAATTCTGTTCTGGCTATTTTCAAAAGGTTTTAGACCGGACCATTAATAAAGTCGGCACAAACGGTAATCATCTCTTTATCAATATCGGTGATTTCATTCCAGATAACAAGGGATTGGCGAATATCAATCTGCCAATTTTCAGCTAGTGTGAAAAACATATCGGACTCAAGTTTGCGGTAACCGCAGGGCGTATTTTAAAGCCTTATTCCACATCACTAAATGATAATNCGGAAGGTGCTTCTTTTATTCCAGCTCAGAGACCGCAGGATTCTCCCAGCAATTATCTTGAAAGGCATGCGTTTTTACTTTAGTGGAAAGCCCACAGCTAATACTGTCTTAATTGGCAATCTCTATTACTTAGGTGACCAAGCTTACGAAATGAAATAAGGCTATCTTCTCTACCTTTGTACCCCAAAAAAAGTCTAATTTGTGCATATTTGCTTTATCCTTTACACTTGTATTGTCTCAGCCTGTTAAAAAGTAGCTGTAACTAATGTGCTCACTTTATGTCAGATTAGGAACCATCATGTTGCCCAGTTTCCTTGACTGTATTAATGTGCGCATGAGTTATCCTATTCAACCTCTTTAGCATTTTAGCAAGCTATATTATTTATGCTTAATCCTAATTTTTCAATTTTCAATGATAATATGTTTGTTCAGGTCAGACAGCTTCTTTGTGACGTGGCTTTGCAGACTAATGAAGAGCTNCTTGATGTGACTGTGGGTGAACCAAGAATGCCGCCACCAGCTTGGTTTAATGATCGGCTGACGGTTGAATCAAAAAACTGGCAGGCCTATCCTAAAGCTTCTGCTGATCAAGCTTTTTTGGATGATTTATCTGTTTACTTTAAATCCCGTTTTCCTGCCTTAGCGGACCAGTTTGATTTGTCTGAACATATTGTTCCTGTTCCAGGTACGCGGGAACCACTTCATCTTCTGGGATATTGTGTNCAAGGGGCAAAACAGGACAGTGTAGCATTAGTGACGAACCCCTTTTATCATGCCTGGCGCGCGGGCGCTCTGATTGCTGGTGGCGATATTGTCTACATAAATGCGGCCGTCGAACACGAATTTATGCCTTCGTTAGAAGAGCTAGATCAAGATGTTCTGGCCCGCTGTAACATTCTCTATCTATGCAACCCGTCAAACCCTCATGGTAAAATTGCCTCTGCTGATTATCTGGCACATGCACTTAAACTGGCTCGAGAATTCAACTTTCTTCTCGTTGTTGATGAATGCTACATTGATATNTGGCGCCAGACTTGTCCTGTCAGCGCGCTAGAGGTGGCAATAAAATTGGCTTCAGTTGATTATCAGCAGGGTGGTAATGACCCTTTTTCCCATTTAATCGTTCTGAACTCTCTCTCCAAGCGGTCGAATGCGGCTGGTCTACGTGTTGGGTTTCTGTGTGGGGATCGGTCTCTCATCTCAGCCTACAAGCAGGTTGTGGCAAATGGAGCAGCTCTTGTGCAGACGCCTCTACTCAGAGTTGCTGGTGCTCTTTATAGAGATGATCGCCATAACCAAATAATACGCCAGCATTACACCAAATCCTTTTCTCTACTAGCAGCCCATTTGCCAATTTTTACACCTGAAGGCGGGTTCTTTTTGTGGTATAATATTCCGAAAGTGTTTCAGGGCGATGATGTGATTTGTGCCCGCCATCTTTATGCACATTGGGGTGTCAAGACTGTACCAGGATCGGTGATGGCGCAGCAGACGCAAGCAGGAAATCCCGCAGCCGGATATCTTCGTCTCGCAATTGTTCATGAACATGATGTAATTAGCAGATTGGGGGCACGGTTAGCCAATTTTGAGCAAAGCTTATGAATAATACNGAAGANAAACCGTCCCTNATGTCTGCTAGTCTNCAGTCTTTTCTCTGGCAAAGGACTGTTGAATTACTGGGCNTNTCTATCTGCATGGTCTCGCTTTGTCTACTGCTGATCCTNATNACAGCTAANGAAAATGATCCCTCATTTAANACNGCTTCTGCACAAGAAATACAAAACTGGTTTGGGTTGGCAGGCGCGCATGTGGCTGCTGGACTGTTTCAGACNTTTGGGTTGCCTGCCTTTGGCTTTTGTCTGGCGCCATTTATCTGGGGGGTGCGCCTAATCACGGATAAGTGTTTGCGCAGATGGAAATGGCGCCTGCCTGTGCTATTCATCTCTGTTGTTCTGCTCGGCATGGCCGCATATGGGGTTTTTGATACTGCAGAAAAAGATCCGCGCGGCGGGCTGACGGGGCGCTACTTGGTTGCGGCTATGGTCCCTCTGTTTGCTGATTTGGATTTGCCAGACAGTCTGTCAGCTCGACAGCTTGTTGGCAGTATTGCAGCGGCTCTAGGGACAGCTACTTTCTTTTGGGCTTCTGCGCTGTCAAAACGGCACTGGACTGGGCTCGCTGTTGTGCCACGTTTTTTGAGGATGATTTGCCAGCCTGTTTCAGATGGCTTGCGCCGGAGGGCAGAAGCGAGGGCAAAAGCCCAGCAGCTAGAGCCAAAACAAAAACCGAAAAAAACAACATCAAAGGCAGATAAAAAAATAAGACAGGAGCCTGTTCTGATGCAGACCGGCCAGCCAGAAGCAGTGACAGAAAAAGTTACCATTGCTTCTGTTGGGGCACCGCAAAAAGTGCAGTCCAGTTTTGATTTTGAGAGCAATGACTCATTCAAACTGCCACCCTTGAAATTGCTGAAGACCCCCCCAAAAACAAAAGAAGGCGCTGCNCAAGACGTATTGGATCAAAATGCTGAACAATTGAAACAGGTGCTAAGTGATTTTAGGATTCAGGGTGAAATTGATGATGTGCGTGATGGGCCTGTTGTAACTCGATATGGCTTGAATCCTGCCCCAGGNACCAANTCACAACGGGTTATCGCTTTGGCTGATGATATTGCCCGATCAATGTCTGCCCTGGCGGTTCGGGTGGCTGTGGTTCCGGGGCAGAATGTGATTGGCATTGAACTACCAAATAAGGACCGTGAAACTGTATTGTTGCGCCATATTTTTGATGATCCGAACTGGCTGGCTGAGCAGGGCAATTTGCCGCTAGCTCTAGGTAAAGATATCGCTGGCATTCCGGTTATAGCTGACTTGGCCCGAATGCCGCATCTTCTGGTTGCAGGTACAACAGGCTCAGGAAAATCTGTTGGTATAAACGGCATGATCTTATCGCTGCTTTACCGCTATACACCCGATGAATGCCGTTTGATTATGATCGATCCCAAAATGCTGGAATTATCTGTCTATGATGGGATTCCGCATTTGCTGACGCCAGTGGTGACTGATCCGTCTAAGGCGATTATGGCACTAAAGTGGGCTGTGCGGGAAATGGAGAGNCGCTATCGTAANATGGCCAAAATGGGTGTCCGAAATATTGATGGCTATAATGAACGTCTGGCTGAAGCCCGAAGCAAAGGGGAAGTTATGACTCGGCGTGTGCAAACAGGTTTTGATTTGGAAACTGGTCGCCCTGTTTTTGAGGAAGATGTTTTNGATCTNGCCCCATTGCCCTTCATTGTTGTGGTGATTGATGAAGTAGCNGATTTGATGATGGTAGCAGGTAAGGAAATNGAAGCTGCGGTGCAACGTNTGGCNCAGATGGCCAGAGCCGCNGGCATTCATGTNATTATGGCTACGCAGCGGCCGTCTGTTGATGTGATCACAGGNACGATCAAAGCNAANTTTCCNACTCGNATTTCCTTTCAGGTNACCTCACGCATCGACAGCAGGACGATTTTGGGGGAACAGGGGGCTGAACAACTTCTAGGGAGGGGGGATATGCTGTTTATGGAAGGTGGGGGGCGTGTTCTACGTGTACATGGGCCTTTTGTTGATGATCGCGAGGTTGAAGATGTAGCCAACTTTCTGCGCCAGCAGGGCGAACCTGATTATAATGAGAGTGTAACCAAAGAAGATGACTCCGGCCTTGTTGACCAATCTCTGGCAGGGGCATCTGGCCTGCAATCTGCAACTGGCAACAGTCTGTATGATGAGGCGGTTTCTCTCGTAGTTAGAGAACAGAAAGCGTCAACTAGTTTTGTGCAGCGCCATTTGAAAATTGGTTATAACCGGGCTGCAACTCTCGTAGAAGAAATGGAATCAGCAGGTATCATTAGCGCAGCGAACCATGTTGGGAAGAGAGAGGTGCTTATTCAAAATGAGGATATTTAGGACTTTATCTGTATTTTTTGAAGGCATGCTGGTAGCTGGTCTCATCAGTTTTCTTCCACCCGCCCAGCTGTCAGCGCAGTCCGCAGATGAAACAAAGCTGATTGCCCGCGCTGAACAGGCCATTACTGACCTCATAACACTGAAGGCCACGTTTATCCAAGTTTCCTCAGATGGTAGCCTAGGTGAAGGCCGTGTCTATTTCCGCCGGCCTCATCAATTGAGGCTCGATTATGAAAACCCGTCGACCATGTCAATTGTGACCAGTAGGGTTTGGGTTTATGTAGATGACAAGATTGATAAATTTGTTCAAGCCCTTCCTGTATCAGAAACCCCATTTGTCCCACTTTTGTCAGAGACAGTGAGTTTTCGGTCAAAGGATGTGAAGACCTCTGCTAGTCTTGAGGATGGCATTGTATCAGTCCGGCTAGATAAGGATACTGGTGAAGGCGCTGGCCGTCTGCTGCTTGAATTTGACGCCAACTCCTGGCAACTTCGGCGTTGGGTGATCACAGATGCACTGGGTATAACAACAACCGTGACCTTGCAGAATCCTGTCTATGGGGAAAAGCTGGCCAATCGTTTATTTAAAGTGCCGTCATATCAGAATTAGAAAAAATATGACCTTTCCCTCAGGTCATGATCCCTTGGAAAGCGGCCCGGCTGACCACATCAATCGGCACCGGCTTACGGCTGGCTTTATCCACCAGCACATGCACAAAATCACCAGCAGCGGCGGCTTGTGTCTCGCCTTCTCTGAAGAGGCCGGTCTCATAAGTCACTGATGAGGTGCCCAGACGGGTGATACGCAGACCAACGGCCAGCTTGTCCGGGTAGGCTAGCTCAGCAAAATAAGAACAGGCTGTTTCCACCACTAAATAAACGCTTTTACCATTGCGAAAATCTAACAGATTATGGTCCAGTAAAAAACTGTTTACCGCCGAATCAAAGAGCTTGTAATGCACTGTGTTATTCAAATGGCCATAGATATCATTGTCATCCCATCGAGTACCAGTCTGCCAGAAATGGGGAAAATCGATGAGGTTGGGGGGCTTTTTTCTGGACATATCAGTTCTCTTTTTTTTCCAGTCTGTTTAAAATTATAATTATGAAAGTATTAATGAGAACATGTTTAATATTGATAATCGGCCTAGTTTTAGGGTTGGGCATTTATTTTATTGTTCCACATTTGAAACCAAAAAATGATGCTTTTGCGCCTCAAACACCCTCATCGAGTGTCTCTCCTAGGCTAAAAGGCATTTTTAAAGGCATGGGTGATGGTTTCTCGAGATAGGCAAACAAAAGTTTCAATTATTTTAACCTCATCTTTTCATTTATTATTGTTTGCCTATGTTATGTGGGCAACAGATATTAATTAGGTCTTCTTAATTGGCTCGGTTGTATAATTTTTGATAAAGAATCAAAAATAGAATCTGTTAAACCCATTTCTGAAAATGGTATTCAACTCCAGAGGTCAAACAAAAACAGAGAAGTTCAAAACAGCTAGCTAAAAGATAATAATATTTCAGGTTTTCTTGGATCATTTGGTGCATCGAGTTTGTGAGGTAGGGACGTCTCTATAGGTGAACTTACACAATTTCGACTGAAAGTTAATTCAAGCACTAGAGGAATCCCAAAAGATGTAACAGGTGAGCTATTGTTTGCATGCACATGTATTAGGGTTAAGTTAAACTTTTTGATGAAATAATTAATCTTATCAAGATGCAAATCTACGTCGTGAAATTCGATTGCTAAACCACAAATTTTTTCTTGATTTTGAATAATTGCCTCTAAGCATCTGTACTCACTACCTTCAATATCCATTTTCAAAAATAATTTTTTGCTATCCCATTCTTCAAAAACTTTTTGCATTGAAATGTGGACAGGTGGAAGATCTAAGCCAACAAATTTACTTATGAATATTCTTTTATCAGTAAAAAAGGTAATAAAAGAAAACGCTCTTCCTAAAAAATATAACGCCTTAAAAAATTTAAAGGATGCTAGCCTTCGTCGTGCTTTTTTTAGAAATAATTTTAATCCAGACGATGCATCAAAAGCCACGATAGGCACATCGTTAATCTTTACAAAATTTTCCTCAAAACTCCAGTCATCATATATTCCAAAAGACAATAGTTTGTCTGAAGCAGTTACGTCGGACTCTGATACCAGATATCCTCCATCATTTTTCCGCCCCAATCTTATGATGTCATTGCATAAATTCGGTTTCAAAGAACTTGATAGTACAGCCTTCATATTAAGTTTCTCTTGAAAGAGTAAAAAAAGAAAAGAACAAAATCTTTCCACGAAGTCGTTTTAGTTGAAAAGTAAAGTTTTAAACCAACTCACAAATTAGATTGAGATACTGGAAGTACCAGCGCCTTGATTTTATAGATTACAAAATAAAAGTAATAAGCAACAGAGTTTTTAAAATTGCCAATTTTCTCTTGGTTTGCAACAATTCCTTTTTTGCCATTCAATAGAGTCTCTTAAATTTTGAAAGAATAAAACTGGCAGTCAATTAGTGAAAATTTTGCGGGAAATAGTTTTTAATGAAAATCGCAACTTGGAACATAAACTCAGTTAGACTGCGAATTCAATTAGTTACCAAGTTTTTGAAAGAACATGATATCGATGTGCTTTGCCTGCAAGAAACCAAGACTCAGAATGAACAGTTCCCTATTCAGGCAATAACAAAGGCAGGTTGGCCTTATATCGCAATCCGTGGGGAAAAATCTTATAATGGGGTCGCTATTCTCTCGCGCTTGCCGTTGACTGATATCAGTCATCAAAATTGGACTGGCCGGACTGATTGCCGTCACATCAGCGCGGTTGTGAAGGGCTTGACACTACATAATTTTTATATCCCGGCAGGCGGTGATGAACCTGATATTGATAAGAATCCAAAATTTATTCACAAACTCAAATTTATCACTGAGATGACTAAACATTTCTCACAGCAACAGCCTTCCCGCTCCATTCTGGTTGGCGATTTAAATATTGCGCCTCTGGCGGAGGATGTCTGGTCAACCCGCCAGTTACGCAATACGGTCTCGCATACGGCCATTGAGCGGAAAAATCTATTGGCCTTAGTTGAACAAGGCGGCTGGACAGATAGCGTGCGCGCTCATTTTGGCCCAAAAGAGGTTTTGTTTAGTTGGTGGTCATATCGAGCTAGAGATTGGCTGGCCAGCAACAGGGGCAGGCGCCTTGATCATATATGGGGTAGTAGGGATCTTGCCAGTAAGGTTGAGGC
>PBLM01000036.1 GCA_002721775.1 Rhodospirillaceae bacterium
TCATCCGCTAGAAGCGCCAACCGCTCGATGCCTGCCGCAAATCCAACAGCTGGCAAGGGTGGGCCGCCGAGTGTTTCTGACAGGCTATCATACCGCCCACCCCCCAAAACCGTGCCCTGCGAGCCAAGCGCATTTGTAATGAATTCGAATGCAGTATGTGAATAATAATCAAGACCTCTAACCAGAAGCGGATCAAGAACAAATTCGATAGCTGCTTGATTCAAACAAGCAGACACCTGGTCAAAATGCGTCTTTGCCTCATTGCTCAGATATGAAGGTAGGCAAGGGGCTTCAGTCAGAATTTCCTGATCAGTCTCAGATTTTGAATCCAAAATCCGCAATGGATTACTGTCAAGGCGCCGTTGGCTATCTTCGGACAAGCTACTGCGATACTGTGTAAGATAGTCTATCAAAGCTTGCCGATAAGCGAGACGGCTTTCCTGATCCCCTAAGGAATTCAGATGCAGTTTTGTATGCGGCAAAACTTTAAGTTCGGATAAAATCGCAGCACCGAGTGAGATAATTTCAGCATCTGCCAGTGGGCTGGTTAGCCCTATAAGCTCGCACCCAAATTGATGAAACTGACGCATACGCCCTTTCTGTGGCCGCTCATAGCGAAACATGGGGCCTGCGTAAAACCAGCGCAAAGGCAGTGACTGCGTCAACCCATTTGATATGACCGCCCGCATAGCTGAAGCTGTCCCTTCAGGCCGCAGGGTCAGCCCGGTGCCGCCTCTATCCTCAAAGCTGTAAATTTCCTTTGCAACAACATCAGAGGAAGCCCCTAAGGGCCGACTAAACACTTGTGTGAATTCAAACACCGGCGTAGCCATATCTTTAAAACCAGACCGGCGGGCTACATCAAGGGCAACAGAGACGACATGATTATGTCGGGCCTTATCTTCTGGAAGTAGATCGGCTGTCCCTCTGACCGGCTGAAGCAAATCCATTTTTTCGTCCCTATTTTTAATTACTAAAGCAGCCAAAGAAAGAAAACAAAAGTCTTCTATGAGCTTGCTTTCCTATTTTCACCACGCAGATTTAGCTAATGTTCAGACAGGCCATCCATCTTGGCAACATGAGATTCAACTAAGCCAACGACATGGTCAACAATCCCCTCGTTTGTCAGCCGGTGATGGGCCAATCCAGAGATATAAATTTGATGATTATCCTTACCGCCACCGGTCAGACCAAAGTCTGTTTGTTTGGCTTCCCCCGGCCCATTTACCACACAGCCAATTATTGAAACAGTCAAAGGCTTATTGATATGTTCCAGCCTTTCTTCAATTTCTTGCACTGTTTTGATCACATCAAACTGCTGACGAGCACAGGATGGACAGGAAATCACCGTCACGCCACGACGACGTAACCCCAGAGATTTTAGCATTTCATAGGCCACTCTGACCTCTTCAGTAGGGTCTGATGACAATGAAACCCTGATCGTATCACCAATGCCAGACCACAAAAGATTGCTAAGACCAATCGCTGATTTCACAGTTCCTGCTCGCAAGCCACCAGCTTCTGTAATGCCTATATGAAGCGGGCAATCGATCACATCTGCGAGCTGCTTATAGGCAGCAACAGCTAGAAAGACGTCAGATGCCTTTACTGAAATCTTGAACTCGTGGAAATCCAGTTCCTGAAGATGACGTGCATGGTTAAGAGCTGATTCAACCAAGGCTTCAGGGCAGGGTTCCGCGTATTTTTCCAAAACATGTTTTTCAATAGAGCCGCCATTCACGCCTATGCGCATTGAGGAACCATTCGCACGTGCCGCACGCACCACTTCAGCAACCCGTTCAGCACTTCCGATATTTCCTGGATTAATCCGGAGACAGGCTGCACCTGCATCTGCCGCCTCCAGCGCGCGCTTGTAATGAAAATGAATATCTGCCACAAGCGGGACTGGGCTTTCACGGCAAATTTGTTTCAGAGCAGCTGTGCTGTCTTTATCTGGACAGGATACTCGCACAATATCAGCCCCGGCTTCAGCAGCCGCATTTATCTGGGTCAGTGTCCCAGCAATATCTGTGGTCAGTGTATTAGTCATTGTCTGTACGGAAATCGGCGCGTCGCCTCCAACTGCAACTGGTCCAACAAATATCTGGCGGCTTTTGCGGCGATCAATTGAACGATAGGGGCGGTAAGCCTGTGAGGACATATCTTTGGCTCTATAACTTAAGATAGCTGTTTTTCTGGTAAGATCGAATAACCAGAATGCCGAACTCTGCCAGTTGTACCTGTTTTACCTTCACTTGACCAGTCGAAACAACACTGAATGGCTGCGTCCCATAAAGCTCTATAACGGCATTTCGAACTAATAGGAAAGTTGGTTCCGGCGGGTTAAAAGAGATTCACGGTTTAAACGCAGATCACGCAATATCTCACCGGTCTGGCCGGCATCAAAGGCCAACATATTCATCATTCCAAGACGCAACCCGCCAGCATTTCCTGTACTCAGAAAAAGATCATCGGTTGTTGATAGAACCAGCTCATCACCATTGCGCATCAATTTTGTCACCAGCACCTCACCATCAGCGCGTGTGACTTCTATCCAGGAACTGGCTGTTGCCTTGATGACCACTTCTTTTCCAGGCACACGGGAAGTCGCTAGAGCAGCTACGCCTGTTAGCGTCTGGTCAGCTGTCAGTTCATCGTTAGATAAAGGTGCGGTTTCAGCTGAATATTGAGCTGTTTGTGTCTCTTGTGGGTAATTTAATGGCTTCAACGTAGTTTCTTCAAGCATCGCCTCTGGTTGGGATAAAAACGGGGCTTGCTCAACAACAGCGAGCTCTGTTTCTGCCTCTTGTTGCAAGATGATGGACTGTGGTTTCAAGTTGGACAGTTTATCTGTTGCTTTTTCTGTTATCTCTATCTCAGTACGAGGCTGATCTTCAAGCTGTGCAGGCTGCTCAAATTGTTTAACTTCAGTTTCAACTAAAACTGCCAATTTCTCAGGTTTTGATATAGACGATGCAATTAGCTCTTCATCAGTGGCTAGACTATAGGTAAGAACTGTCCAACCGACATAAACTGCCAACCCGATAAGAACAGCGAACATAGCCAGCATACTGCCTGCAACTCGTGGCACTAGAGCTTGCACAGGAAAGCTGTATTCAGGCTTTTTAGTAGCATCATTCGACAGCGATTTGAAGCTGGCGATATGGGGTGCTGAATCAACCCCAATAGCCTTGCAATAATTTCGGATATAACCTGGTATATAACCAACACCAGGCAAGCTTTCAAAATCCCCGGTTTCCAACGCCGTTAGATTTGCAGTCGACAGCCGCGTCCGTTCAGCTATATCCTGCACGGACATACTGGATTTTTCTCGCTCAACTCTTAGCGCCCGACCTATGGCCAGTGCTGAATGTTCTGCTATTTCATGTTCGTTTTGCGTGTACATGCTTCAACCATTCACACCTTAAAGTAACGAACCAATATGGATTTTGATTACCCTAAATTTTAAAAAAATACCACAAAAAACGTAAAACTTGACCTTATTTAGGGCTAAATGTTGGCTTTTGAACCTGTAATAAGCTTTGATTCAAGCTGTTTCAAGGCCAAAGGCATCATGCAGGCTCCGGATGGCTAGTTCGGTGTAGTCTGAATCAATTAATACAGAAACCTTAATCTCTGAGGTTGAAATTACGTGCAGATTTATCCCTTTTTGAGCCAGCACAGAGAACATAGTCCTGGCGATGCCGGGTTGCGAACGCATAGCTGTGCCAATTACAGATACTTTCGCCATATCAGGGTCAGCTACCAAAGCCTGATAGCCTAGCTTATTCTTGGCCGCTTCAAGACAATCAAGAGCCTTATCCAGATCAAGCGCACCAAGTGAAAAAGTAATGTCTGTATTCTGTTTATCAGCAGATGCCGATTGAACAATCATATCCACATTGATGTGAAATTCGGCAAGGCTCCCAAATACTGTTGCCGCAATACCTGGCTGATCTGGCAAGCTGACCAGTGTCACTTTGGCTTCATCTCTGCTATAGGCTATACCGCTGATTTTCTGTTCTTCCATTGTATCATCCTCGTCAATCACAAGCGTTCCTGGCTCATCTGAAAAGCTAGACAGAACTTGCAGATGAACATTATGCCGCATCGCCATGGCCACAGACCGCGTCTGCAAGACCTTGGCTCCGGCTGAAGCCATTTCCAGCATTTCTTCAAAGGTAATTTGATCAAGCTTGCGTGCTTTCGGCATAATACGGGGATCGGTTGTATACACGCCATCAACATCTGTATAAATATCACATCTGTCCGCATTTAATGCGGCGGCCAACGCCACAGCAGAGGTGTCAGAGCCACCCCGGACCAGTGTAGTTACCCGCCCTTCAGAGCTAATACCCTGAAAGCCAGCAACAACAGCAACCTGACCTTGCATGAGTCTGTCCTTAATCTGGACTACATCAATATCCTTAATCCTCGCAGAGCTGTGAATATCATCAGTCTGTATGGCGATTTGCCAGCCCAGCCATGACCGAGCATCAACTCCAATATTCTGCAGCGCAATAGCCAGCAGACCTACAGTCACCTGTTCGCCCGTAGCCACAATTACATCATATTCTCGCGCGTCATGAACGGGGCCGACATCAGTAGCCCATTCAACCAACTGATTTGTTGCACCAGACATGGCAGAGACAACAACCGCGACCTGATTGCCTGCATCAACCTCTACCTTCACCCTTTGTGCAACCGCCCGTATCCGGTCGAGATCAGCAACAGATGTGCCTCCAAATTTTTGAACAATACGCGCCATAATCAACCTGTTATTTGTGCTAACCTCTGCTGATCCAGTTCTGGCCGGCTTGCGCTGTGGCATGCAGCAGTCATGATGTAAAACCTGATGCCCTCTGTTACACGAATTCTGCAGAAGAGAAAAGAGCCGTGCGGCGCCCTGTAACGATTTACTTCATTTGCGTACCTGTCGTATGATTAAATAGTATAATAGACCAGTAAACCTGGTCGGCTGCACAACTTGGCCGAGGACAGATATATGTCATCCACGCCGGACACCCAATCCACAATAGATGCTGACGATATCAGCCGTTTCGACAGTCAGGCTGGACGGTGGTGGGACCCAGATGGTCCAATGAAACCTCTGCATCTGTTCACCCCTGTACGTCTAGAATATATTTTGGCTATTGCCCGCCGGGCCGGACTAACAGCTGAACAACCAGATCGTCTTTTGCCCCTCGGTGGCCGGAAAGTTCTGGATGTGGGATGTGGCGGGGGTCTTTTGGCTGAACCCTTATGCCGGCTGGGAGCAGACATGACCGCAATTGACGCATCTCAGGGCGCAATTGACGCCGCGAAAGCCCATGCTAAGTCTCAGGGGCTGTTAATCAATTATCAGCACATGTCTATTGAAAAACTGGCAAACGACCCAACCATGCAGGCAAAATTCGACCTGATCTACGCTTCAGAAATTATCGAACATGTAAATAACAGACATCAGTTTCTGCAGTCCATTCGTCTGCTGCTCAAAACTGATGGCGTGATCATCTTCACAACGATAAACAAGACCTTGCCTGCGCTTTTTCTGGCTAAACTTGCTGCAGAATATATCCTAAATCTGGTGCCACGGGGCACGCATCAGTTTAAAAAATTTATNCAGCCTGCNCAGCTTCAACGCGAATGCGCCGATGCAGGNATCCTAATTGANGATATCACTGGCTTCATNCCAACCCCTCANGGNGGGTTCCGGTTTTCGTCTATCACGGCNGTGAATTACGGTGCCTCCGGCCAGTTGGCTTANATATCCGCCATACTTTTTTGATCAATGTTCAGGCGGCAACTCTGGCAGAGGTAGAATGTCGATTCCATCTTCACTCAGTTCACGCTGTTCTTCCTCCGTGCAGGTGCCATAAATATTCTGCTCTTCAGATGTACCATTTTGAATTTTACGGGCCTCCTCAGCAAATCTTTTGCCCACGTTGGTAAATTCACTCTGAATTTTCTGATGCAGGGCACGCAAGGCCATCCGAAAGGCCGCAGCGCCTTCCCCTACTGACGGAGCAAGAGCCGCAGATGGGCCCGTGGTGGTTGCTTCTGGTGAAGACATAGGGTCAGCTGCAGGGGATGAAACATCCTGCTGCTGACCAGTTATGCGCGCTTTTGTCTTTGGAGTAGACAAGTTTGGGGCTGATAAACGTTTTTTGAGATTTGTGCTTCCACAATAAGGACAGTCAAGCAGCCCTGCCTGCAGTTGATCGCGGATTGCATCAGCATCAGCAAACCAACCTTCAAATTCATGATCATATTCACAACCAAGCGAAAATTTTTTCATGACCCTCTCACATATCCATCTTTTGTTCCCTTAGGATTTTTGCTCCTTTAGGTCGTTCCTCTTTTAAATTTTACCGCAGCAATGTTTGTATTTTTTACCTGAGCCACAGGGACAGGGCGCATTGCGCGGCACTTTGCCAGCGGGAGCTGCTGCTGTTGGGGCTGCTTTTGAAGGAGCCAAATCTTCATCAGTTTGGCGCAGTTCAACATGCGATAATGCCATCGTCACCGTCTGCCGCATGGTTGTCAGCATCGCTTCAAACATTATAAAGGCTTCGCGCTTATATTCATTCAAAGGATCTTTTTGGGCATAGGCACGCAGATTGATCCCTTGACGCAGCTGTTCAAGCTGAAGCAGATGTTCTTTCCATTGCTGATCCAGCACCTGAAGTAGAAGAGATTTTTCGGCCATCCGCATAATTTCCGGGCCAAATCGTGTACCTTTTTCAGCCATATAGCTATCTGACAGACTTTGCAGGCGTTCTGTGATTTCTTCGTCAGCAATGCCGTCTTCTGCGATCCAGTCCTCAGCCGGAATATCAAGACCAAGTGTTTCACGGGATGAGGCTTTCAGCTTTTCTGCATCCCACTGCTCAGCAAAACTGTTTTGCGGGATTGCCTCTGCAACAATTGTGTCGATCGCATCATGACGCATATCACGCACTGTTTCATGTACATTCGGGGTTTCCATAATTTCCTTGCGTTGCGAAAAAATCACCTGACGCTGATCATTCATTACATCATCATAGCGCAACAGCTGTTTGCGGATTTCAAAGTTATGGGATTCAACCTTTGACTGGGCCTTTTCAACGGCTTTGTTAATCCAGGGATGGGTGATGGCCTCACCTTCTTCAAGGCCAAGTTTCTGCAGCATGCCATCCAGCTTTTCAGAACCAAATATCCGCATTAAATCATCCTCCAAAGACAGGAAGAATTTCGATGCACCCGGGTCCCCTTGACGACCAGTCCGGCCGCGCAGCTGGTTATCAATACGGCGCGATTCGTGA
Source organism: Rhodospirillaceae bacterium (assembly GCA_002721775.1). Next base: position 7,305 of record PBLM01000036.1, read on the forward strand.
CGTTCAGTACCCACTACATATAAACCACCTTCAGCCAGAGCATTAACTTTCAGTGTATCAATTTCAGAGGCAATTGCAGATGATTTTACCGCATCAACCTGACCCTCACCATCTATCGCTTCATGCAAGGTGCGCATATCAAGATTTCCGCCTAGCTGAATATCGGTTCCCCGGCCAGCCATATTTGTAGCGATTGTTACCGCACCCGGCACACCAGCAAGAGCGATGATTTTTGCTTCTTCTTCGTGAAAACGGGCATTCAAGACCTGATGTTTGATTTTCTTCTTTTTCAGCGCTTCAGACAGCGCTTCTGATTTTTCAATTGTAACTGTGCCAACCAGGATAGGCTGACCACGTGACTGGCAATCTGTGATTAGTGCAATCACAGCTTCATCTCGCTCTTTGGAAGTCCGATAAACCTCATCATCATGGTCAATCCGCTTGACCTCAAGATTTGTGGGTATGGCGACAACTTCTAAATTATAAATCTCAGAAAATTCCCCGGCTTCTGTTTGTGCTGTCCCTGTCATGCCAGCAAGCTTGTCATATAATCTAAAATAATTCTGATAAGTCACAGAAGCTAGAGTCTGGTTTTCAGCCTGAATCTGAAGGTTTTCCTTTGCTTCGATAGCCTGGTGCAGACCATCTGAGTAGCGGCGGCCTTCCATAGCCCGTCCGGTGAATTCATCAATGATAACAACTTGACCAGCTTTCACCATATAATGAGTGTCCCGCTGAAACATCTTATGTGCCCGCAACGCTTGATTCATGTGATGAAGCATGCTGACATTGGCAATATCATAAAGGCTACCATTCTCCATTAGGCCAGCTTCGATCAGTAGCTTTTCTGCATGCTGAACACCGGTTTCTGTCATGGTCACGCTGCGGGCTTTTTCGTCACGTTCGAAATCATCATCGCGCAAGGCAGCAACTAATTTATTTGCTGACTGATACAGACCCTGTGATGTTTCGGCTGGGCCAGAGATAATCAGAGGCGTTCTAGCCTCATCAATAAGGATAGAATCTACCTCATCCACAATGGCAAAATTATGTTCTCTCTGCACCATATCTTTCAATGTGAATTTCAGATTATCCCGCAAATAATCAAAACCAAATTCATTATTGGTGCCATAGGTCACATCTGCCTGATAGGCTGCCCGTCGCACATCATCTTCAATACCCGGTATCACACAACCCACGCTCAGCCCTAAAAATTCATATACCCGACCCATCCAAACTGCATCACGACTGGCAAGATAATCATTGACCGTTACCACATGCACGCCTCTGCCTGTTAACGCGTTCAGATAGACAGCCAGTGTCGCTACAAGTGTTTTCCCCTCACCTGTTTTCATTTCAGAAATACGGCCTTCATGCAGGACGATCCCACCCATAAGCTGGACGTCGAAATGCCGCTGGCCAAGCGCTCGCACAGCAGCTTCACGGACAACAGCGAATGCATCGACAAGCAGATCATTTAAGCTTTCGCCAGCCTCATGGCGGCCTTTTAGTGTTGCTGTCATCTGCTTCAGACCATCATCACTCATCGCCTGATAAGTTGGCTCGGCAGCATTTATCGCATCAACTTGTAGCTGCAGCCTTTTAACGTCTTTGCTGCCAGTCTCTCCAAACAAGCTTTTGGCGAGTGATGAAAACATATACCTTATTCCCCTTATCCACTTGATTTAGGGTCCAAACGATGAAAACCGATATGGATATTACCAGTATAAAACCCCGACATGCCTGACTGACAATGAGCGCTCTACCCTTTGCAGATAGGCATTGAACTAGTCTTTGTCAAACAAAAGTAGGGCACGCTGGTCCCTGCGGCTGGAATTTTCACTGCCTTCCCAGTTGCCGGAGCTGTCAGCAATATGGTAAGCGGAACAGAAGTGTCAAACATAAGTGAACGGGCTGGCAGTCAATGGCGATGACAGGCCCCTGCCCGCTTGAGGTTCCAGCGAACCCAGAATAGCTGACTAAAGTAAGGAAAAGACAGATGAAATCATTGACAAATCGCTCTCTTATTCAAGTGCTAAAAGCTTTTAGCGCTCTGATCCTGTGTTCAGTTTTTCAGCCTGTTTGGGCGCAAGACACTCCAAAAATCGCTGTTGCCACCGTGAATGGCGAAGAAATTTATCTAGACGAAGTGATGGTCCTTCGGGATCGGCTGCCTGCTGACTTGCTTCAACAGCCTATGGAAACCTATTTTGATAGACTTGTGGATGATATCATCGACTCTCGTCTGGCCGCTGCGGCAGGAAATGAAGCTGGTCTGACAGAAAACCCTGAAGTCCTGCGACGGATGAGCATAGCGGCCCACCGCGTTCTGGCTGAGGCCTGGATCAGTGACGAAATCAGAAAAAGAGTAACGGATACTGAACTAAAAGCTGCTTACAAAACTTATATTGCTGACACGGGTTCGCGTGAGGAAGTAAAAGCAAGCCATATTCTAGTATCTGAAAAACAAACCGCCGAAGACATCATCAGCCAACTTAACAGCGGGGCTGATTTCATTATGCTAGCTAAAGAAAAATCAACTGGGCCAAGTGGGCCAAATGGCGGTGATTTAGGGTATTTTGGCCGCGGGGCGATGCTCCCTGCTTTTGAAACTGCTGCTTTTGACCTTGATATCGGCCAACATTCACAAACCCCCGTGCAGACGCAGTTTGGTTGGCATGTCATCCTGCTTGAAGACAAGCGCACAGCTGAACCGCCGAGTTATGATGCCCTTCAGCCGCAATTACAACAAAATCTGATCAACCAAAATCTAACTAGACTGCTGGACGGGTTGCGGCAGAGTGCGTCTTTTTCCAAACGCAGCTTCGCTGACATCCGCAAGGACGCTAAAGCAGCAAATGAAAATAACGCGGCAAACTGATACATTATAGTCATGGTAGAACTAACTCCCTCTCCACTAGCTCCGGCGCAGTTTCCTAACCTGCCTGCTATTGCCGGCATAAAGCTGGCGACAGCAGCAACCGGTCTAAAATATACAGGCCGAGACGATTTGTTTCTTTTGCTTGCTGATGAAGGCACTAGTTTTGCCGGTGTGTTCACAAAAAGTGCCACAGCTGCTGCGCCTGTGCATGTATCTCGTGAAGGACTGAAAAGTGGACACGCACGTGCTGTGTTGACCAATGCTGGTAACGCCAATGCTTTCACTGGCCGCGCAGGTGATGCAGAGATTTCAACCTACAGGTCAGCCTTTGCCACTGCTCTTGGCCTGACAGAAGAGCAGATTCTAATCGCCTCAACAGGTGTTATCGGTGAGCCGCTGGACGGGAAGGCAATTGCTGCCTTTGCCTCGCAAATAAACAATCATAAAGGTAGCGCCAGCTGGCATGATGCTGCTTTAGCAATCCGCACAACAGATACCTTTCCCAAAGGAGCCAGCAGGAGTCTGATGCTAGAAGGTCAGCGTGTCACCATTAACGGGATTGCGAAAGGGTCTGGAATGATAGCGCCTGATATGGCGACCATGCTGGCCTATATCGCCACAGATGCATCGATCGCCGCAGCCTGTCTACAGCAGATGCAGGAAAAGGCAGTCAACGAAAGTTTTAACGCCATCACTGTGGACAGTGACACATCCACATCAGATAGTGTCTATCTGCTGGCAACAAATAAAGCAGACCATCAGCAAATCACTAATATGAAAAGTAAGCTAGGAGAGACTTTCTATAAAGCCCTGACGGGTGTCATGATTGATCTAGCTCAACAGATTGTAAAAGATGGTGAAGGAGCAAGTAAATTCATCACTGTGCGCGTGCACTCAGCAGAGACGGATGCGGATGCTCAGACCATTGCCTTTGCTATTGCCAATTCCCCTCTGGTTAAAACCGCGGTTGCTGGGGCGGATGCAAATTGGGGCCGGATTGTCATGGCTGTTGGCAAGTCTGGGGCTAAGGCAGACCGCGACCGGCTGGGGATCAGTATTGGTGGGATTGTCATTGCAAAAAATGGCCAGCGCAAAGATGGATATGATGAAGTTCCTGTGGCCGCGCATATGGCTAGCAATGACATTGACATTCTAGTCAATGTGGGTCTTGGGTCGGGGGAGGCAGTTGTCTGGACCTGTGATTTAACCCATGGCTATATCGCGATCAATGCAGATTATAGAAGTTAGCCCGATGAAAGTTGCAACTGAGTCCCCTTCGCCGCTTCTGGTAATCCCAGCAATCGCGCTGGTAGATGGTGACGGCCGGCTATTGCTGGCAAAGCGTCCGATGAATAAGCCAATGGCTGGATTATGGGAGTTTCCCGGCGGCAAGATAGAGAGAGGCGAAACGCCTGAGCAGGCTCTGATTCGCGAAATTAATGAGGAGTTGGGCGTAAACACGGAACAATCATGTCTTGCCCCGATCAGCTTTGCCTCACATGCCTATGATGCATTTCACCTTCTGTTGCTTTTATATATCTGCCGCCGCTGGAAGGGCCGCCCAGAACCGCTAGAGGGCGGTGAGTTGGCCTGGGTAAAGCCATCCAAATTACGCCATTATGATATGCCGCCCGCAAATAAAGAGTTTATCTCTGTTCTTCAGGACCTGCTCTTTTCCTGAAGCCGGCAAACCGCGTTTCAAAGTCAAATAATCTGTTGACTATATTAGTTGCTTTTCAACGATGTTTCTGTTGTACCTAGCGCCTCCGCAAACTGGTTGGCCGCACTGCTCGGACGTAAGGGTTGAGGCTGGCTAGTATCAGGGGCCCAGCCGGTTAGAGTAATCAGCTCGACAGTGACCTTGATCTGCCCGCCAGAGTGTGCGAATTTTTCCTGATAAAGCGCTGCCGCACGCATAAACACCGCCCGTGGCGTGAAATTACTTATGCGGCCAAAAAGACAATTCTGGCCACCCATCGCCCTAATATCAGCCATTAAGCGAAACATATCGGGATAAGTCACCGTCAAAAGCTCAGCATCAGCGACTGGCAGGGCAAATCCGGCTCGCTGCAGCAAACTGCCTAGATCACGAATATCTGCCATAGGCATGCAGCGCGGACTGATGCCACCACAAATTTCCGTTTCCGCCTCAGCAAGGCAGCCCCGCAATTCAGATAGTGTGCGCCCGCCAAGAAGATTAGTGAGCAACAACCCATCAGGCCGCAAAGCAAGGCAAATCTGGGACAGCATGCCTGGCAGATCATTCATCCAGTGCAAAAACATAGCCGATAAGACAGCATCACAAGAGGCTGGTGCAATAGGCAGAATATCGTCTGACATTACAAGGTTTTTTTGCACAAACGGGTTAGCTAATCTGGCCTGCTGAATAAAAGCTGCTGAAGGATCTACCTGTGTAAACTTCAAGTGCTGTTTATCAAAGCGCGTTGGCAAGGCCGCACCCATCTGCCCGCCATGACAGCCGAGATCAAGAATATCTGTAAAATCACGTCTGACCAGTTCTAACCGCTCAGCCAGACGAGCGCAGGCCAATTCTTTCAAAAAAGCGGTTTTCTTATAGCTAGCTGCCGCACGGTTGCGGTTATGCTGCCAGGCAGACCTATCAAATATCTGTGGCGGTATCTGAACCATATCGGAAGATTCAGTGCAAAGTGCACATCCTGTGCTGGGTTTCTACTTTTTTAATCTAGACGCGTTATAGGGCAAATATCAGCAGAACGCAAACCAGGGCAATATAGCCCGAGTCGTGATGAGATGCATATCACAAAGCCTTTTACAACCAGCCTTTACCTGTTCTTCTACACAAAACATGCAGCTAGCATGGGCCATCTCAGCTGAATAGATAGGAAAAAATATCAGGCAGGCCTTTGCAGTCAGTGACATAAGGAGCGAGCGGGAGATAGTTCACAAATTTTTTATGTTCGATGATATGATGATAGAGTACGTATCATTATAAAGCTGAATGAAGGCACTGTTTCACCAGATAGATCGCAGGGCAGCTGATGCAACGGTCTTTGCTCGCATGCGATGGATAGTGTCTTGTGTTCTAAGCTATCTGTCCCCATATACTGAAAATACGAACAAAACCTTTGTAATTATGAATAAGGACCTGTGCAAAATGTCCACGCTATATGGCAAGATAGAAATTTACACAACGATGTTTTGCCCGTTTTGTGTCCAAGCCAAGCAGCTTCTGGATTCAAAGCAGGTTATGTATGATGAGATTGATGTCACAGCCAGACTAAGCTTACGCAAGACCATGACCAGACGTGCTAACGGACGCACCTCTGTGCCACAGATTTTTATCAATGGACAGCACATTGGCGGGTGCAATGAATTAGTTGCCCTTCAGCAGTCAGGCCAGTTGGACAGGCTGCTTCAGCTTGCCTGCTGATGAAACGCACAGTTCAGGTTGCTGTTCTGCAATATTGTGCCGGCCCAGACCAGGCCAGCACCCTTCCACTTGTGAGACGACTAATTATAGAAGCAGCTAAAAGTGGCGCTGCGTTCATTTGCTTGCCGGAATGTGCAAACTTTCTGGCAAAAGACCGGGTGGCCTTGCGCGAACTTGCAGAGGATGAGGCTTCCAGCCAGAGCCTGTCCTGCCTGCGGGAACTTGCGAAAACATATCAAATTCATGTCAACGCAGGGTCATTGATGATGCGTGCAGATGCTGATGACCGACAGGCCAACCGAAGCTACCTTATAGGTCCAGAGGGAACTATTTTGGCCCGCTATGACAAAATCCACATGTTTGATGCAGATGTTGGTGATGGGAGGCAATACCGGGAATCTCAGCATTTCAAACCAGGTGACGCACTGGTCTATTGTAAGACAGCGATTGGTCATATCGGCTTGTCTATCTGTTATGACATCCGTTTTCCTCATCTTTATCGCCAACTCGGCCAAGCCGGGGCTGAAATAATCACAATACCCGCAGCCTTCACCCAGACAACAGGGGAAGCACACTGGCATGTCCTGCAGCGTGCACGAGCGATTGAAACGGGAAGTTTTATTCTGGCGGCAGCACAATGCGGCAAACATTCTGATGGCCGGCAAACCTATGGGCACAGCCTTATCATTAACCCCTGGGGCGAAATACTGGCCGATGCTGGCGATAGGGCAGAGGGTTTTGTGCAGACTGAGATAAATTTAGATCAAGTAAAACAGGCAAGAAAAGCCCTGCGCCATCTGAAGCATCAGCCATACTATAAATGATCAAAAGACGGTTTACGCCCATCACATCAGCGATGAAGCACCAATGGTAACATATTTTTTTCTCCGGTCCGCCCGCAGCTCAGAAGCAGATAGTCCAGACAATGCGTCAAGCTGACAGCGCAATTCTTCTGACAGGTTATCCAATGCCTTCTCGACATTCCTGTGCGCTCCACCAAGCGGCTCATTTACAATCGCATCAATGACGCCAAGTTGTTTCATGTCCAGGGAGGTTAACCTCAATGCCTCTGCTGCAGTCTGTGCTTTTTCAGCACTGCGCCAAAGGATAGATGCACAGCCCTCAGGGGAAATGACAGAGTACACTGCATGCTCAAACATTACCACACGGTTGCCAGTAGCAAGCGCAATTGCACCACCAGACCCACCCTCACCGACAATTGCGGAAATCAGCGGCGTTTTCAGATTCAAGCAAGCCTGAATAGACCGGGCGATCGCCTCTGCCTGACCACGCTCTTCGGCGCCACGCCCGGGATAAGCGCCAGCCGTATCAACAAAGCTAAGCACCGGCAGGTTGAAGTCATTTGCCAGGCGCATCAACCGGATGGCCTTACGATATCCCTCAGGACGAACCATGCCAAAATTCCGTTTAACCCGCTGTTCTGTTGTGCTGCCCTTTTCTGTGCCCATCAAAACAACGGGCTGTTCCTGAAACCGAGCAAGGCCCCCAATAATAGCATAGTCCTCTGCATAGTTACGATCCCCTGCCAGCGGGATAAAATCTGAAAACATATGGGCGATAATTTGAACCAATTTTGGGCGTTCTGGATGGCGGGCCACTTGAACCTTCTCCCACGGACCCAACTTTTGATAAGTCTGAGCCAATTCTTTATCGATAAGGGATTGCAGCTTACCAATTTCATCTGCAATGTTCAGTCCGCTGTCCCCACCTAAATGACGCAATTCTTCTATCTTGCCCTCAAGAGCGGCAATTGGTTTTTCAAAATCAAGAAAGTTCCGCATTCAATCAACCCGTTCACATTAGACCATCTTTATCAGGTCAATCAAAAATCATTCTTTATTTTACTTGCTTTTCTGCTCTGCTGCAAGCGGATGCGCGCCAGTGACAAGCTGTTGAAGACGGTCAGAGCGGGTAGTAGTATAAATTTGTGTGGTAGAGATATCCGCATGACCAAGCAATGTCTGCAAGCTGCGCAAATCTGCTCCATTATTGAGCATATGTGTGGCAAAGCAATGTCTCAGAACATGTGGGCTGACACGTTCCGCACGCAAGCCTGCATATGCGGCCATCTGTTTAAGCAAAGAACTAAATCTTTGGCGGGTCAACTTTGTCTTTTTATCAGCTAAAAGCTGATCTGAATGCATTACAGGTCCATCTAAGTCACGATTTTCCAGCCACAGCAAGGCCACCTTGATAGAGACTGCCGTCAGAGGCACTAAACGTTCACGCCCACCTTTGCCTTTGACTACCAATACCTGTCTGTCACTAGCAATATCCTGCACGCGTAAAGCCAATAATTCTGAAATCCGCAAGCCAGCAGCATATAGAAGTTCCAGACCAGCCCGCATCCGCAGAGCTTCTGTTTCTGGCAGATGCGCACTAGCCTCTATCAAGGCTTTCACCTCATCCTCAGAAAGGCTTTTTGGCAGGGTCTGTGGCACCTTGGGACTATCCAGAAACTGTGACGGATTATCAGTGCGATAATTATCCGCAATCATCCAGCCCATGAAACGGCGCAAGGCAGACAAGCGCCGGGCAATTGTACGAGCGCTCAGGCCCTGCTTATGCCAAAGATGAAGCTGGTTACGCAGATCATCTGCAGACGCAGTTTGCATTCCCCCCGCAGCCGTGTCTGATGGAAGATTTGCAAGTCCAACTGCAACAACGGACAGATCGTTATGGTAGGCGACCAATGTATGCTTGGAAACCGCTTTTTCAGCAGCAATCGTCTGCAAAAATCGGTCAATCAGCTTAGTATAATTTTGTGCCGTTGCCATCTAACCCTACTCCAGAATCTTCACCTCAAACTGATGGGCTGGTGAAATGCGATCTTAAAAGAGACGAGATTATAAGCTCGTGTGCCAGTGCAGACGCTGTACTGTCAAGACCCACTTGCTGCAATGCAGCAATGACCCGCGCACCCTCGGAAGGCGCAACCCAGCCCAGATGCACAGGCTGGATGAGGCTGGCCGCGATCAGACCCACCTCGCCAATTCGCCCGGCTTCTGCCGCCTGTTCAAGAGCCAGAAGGCCGAGGGCAGAAAGACGGTGATATGGTGCTGACTCGTCACTAAATGCATTTGCATTCTCTGATGAGTTGGCCAGACGAGCCACCCAGTCAAATGAGGGGGTTGAGACACCGGCCGCTTTCAAAACCGGCAGAAGCGACCAGCAACCTAGCCTCATCATGAGTTCAGCATCCCAAACCATATTGGCTGTAAGTTGCAAGACAGCCTGAATATCATTGGCTTTCTGTGATGCTGCATCCAGCACAGCAGGTAAAGGCTGGGATGGAGCAGCTATGGCCAGGATAATCGCATAATCAGCAGCACGCTGTTCTGACAAGGTCGCTGCTTCTGTGATCTCCAAACGCTGGCGAATCAGACTAGCATATAAATCTATCAGCAAATCAATTCGGCCGGCTTGGGTTTCGCGCCTGAGGGCTTGTGCAATCAGCATATCAGTGTCCTCACCTTGGCGTGTGGCGAGTCCAACCCACAAATAGGCTGAATTCAGACCCAGTTCGCGCAGATGAGATCCCCACTCTGCCTGTTGATTGCGCAGACTTGCCAGAGCGGCTTCAGCCGGAACAGGTGCAGTCAGCAAGGATCGCCAGATCTGTTCTGTCTCAACAGCTGTCTGCACATTTCTGAGCAGCATCTGATAACTGGTATTCAATGCCGCATCGGGGGCTAGGTAACGAAAACTGGAGGCAGCCTGTATCATAGATGGTGGAAGATTTTCAAAGGCAGCGGCTGAAATCTGTTCATGTGCGGCGTCCATCAAAACAAGATGCAACAAAGATACATCGTCAAGATCTAAAGATAAAGTGGTAGGCCGGCCTAGCAGCTTATCAACCAGCTGGAAAAAATTATCATCCTGCTCACCACTTGCCCGCAGAATATCTGCGGCAAAACTGGCAGCACCCAACTGACCGTCAAGCAAGGCACAAATTACCCTGGCCTTGTGCCAGAACGGATCCAAAGTCTGCAGCGCGAATCGTTCTGCATCACTGCAGGCTGCTTTATCAGCTCGGCGGACCATATCATATTCAATCTGCCATCTCTTCCATTCAGACCATTCTTTATCCAAAGGCAGGAGTCGCACGAGCTGTGATAATTTATCTGACTGACCAGAACGCGCCAGCCAGTCCAACCTAGCTTTAACAAGCTGTTGGGCTAATTTTCCTGAGTTCTTTGGCGGAACAGCTGTTTGAACAGTAATTGCGGAAGTTAAAGCCAACAACGCTGCTGAGCTGCCACTTGCTGGTGTCGCTTTTAGTAACGCCAATGTTTGTTCGGCATCGGAGTTTGACCAGATGAGAGAATTAATGACTGGGTCTACTGATGTAATCTGGTTCAAGCCAATTGATGCCAGTCCAACTTTTGAAATAGAGCGCCTGCCAACGCGCCCAGTTGCAACTGATGTCTGATCGACCTCTTTATCACCAGCCTGGGCTTTTACACCTGCCTGCCCAGAATTAAGTTGATTGTCTGCTTTAAATTGCGCTGAGTCACCCAAATCGCCAAAGGCTGGGGTTTTATCTAGCTGTGACGCATCTGTTTCTGAATCTTTGAAATTGACTAAATCTGTCAGGTTGACAGGAGCCCGCGCAAGTTCGCGTTCCTGCTCCGCAGCAAGCTGTGAAGCCCCAAATAGTTGCAGAAAGCAGATGCAAAGTGCCAGGAAGCGAGCGCTAACTTTGATCACCTGCCGCAGAGCGGGTCTGAAAAGACTAATTTTCAAAACGTTCATTCGGGATAATCTTTGAAACTGTCTTTACTGGGGCTGGAATTTGCCAGGTAGATAGGAAAGCTACCCCGCCAAAGCCAAATACCAGAACAAGAATTAAAAATAGGCGCATGCCACTCATACCATAAGTCCCTCATATGCACTACTGTAATGTTTATATCAATATTTTTGCGGACACATTATGGCAGTGATGAGGCAATGTGAAAAGTCCTCGCATGCTTTTCGACTAATATGCAGGGTGACTTAACCTGACGACCGAGCTAGACTGCAGGTAGATTTCACGTTAAATAGCGAACAAGAAAATAAGCAAATTCATACCAAGAGCGCAGATGTTGACCTTCACTCCTGAACAGCGCCGCCGGTTCGCAGAAGATATTGATGGCGATTACCGGCCAAAAACAAGAAAAACCATTGTTCTTGTTGGGCTGATGGGATCAGGAAAAACCGCACTTGGCAAACGTCTTGCTGTTGCCTTAGGCCGCCCATTTGTGGACAGCGACACGATTATTGAGGAAGAGACCGGACTACGTATCCGCAATATATTTGAGATCAGCGGTGAGGCTAAGTTCAGAGAAATGGAATACGAAACTATCTCAAGTCGATTAAATGGCTTGCCAGTCATTTTATCAACAGGCGGTGGTGCGTTTTGCAACCTTAAAATACGGACAGCAATAAAGGCCCATGCAATCAGCGTCTGGCTAGATGCAAAACCAGCAGACCTCCTGCACCGCATTGGCAACACATCATCACGGCCGTTATTAAATAAAGGCGACCCTTTACAAATTTTGAATGATTTGCGCCAAAAGCGCATGGCTGATTATCTGCAGGCAGAACTTCATGTCAGAACTGGGCGGCACTCCCATCGCCTGTCGATGAAAAAAATACTAAATATTCTTCAGCAGAACAACTATATTGAAACTCTGCTAGACAAAAATGGCAAATAGCTCACCGGCATATAAGGCCTGAAAACATATGACCAAGACCGCATCGCGCATTCATGTTGCTCTGGCTGAAAATAGCTATGATATTTTCATCGGCCGTGATGTTTTCACCGCTGCAGCAGATGACTTATCTGAGCTGCTGGCAGAAAAACAGATTGTGATAATCACAGATGCAAACATCGCTCCGCTTCATCTTCAGGCCACCGAACAGGCATTGGCTAAATTTGCTCGCCAAACTGTCAGCTTTGTTCTTCCAGCTGGCGAATCCAGCAAGTCATTCGGTATCTATGAGAGACTCATAAATGATATACTTGGGCTCCCTATTGACAGGCAAACAGTGCTGGTGGCCCTTGGCGGCGGTGTAATTGGCGATCTGGTTGGTTTTGCTGCCGCTAGCCTTTTGCGGGGTCTAGATTTTATTCAGATCCCCACCAGTCTTTTGGCACAGGTTGACAGTTCTGTTGGTGGCAAGACAGGGATTAACACAGATGCGGGCAAAAATCTGGTTGGGGCGTTTCATCAGCCGCGGCTGGTCTTGATTGACATTGGAATGCTGGCCAGCTTGCCAACCCGTGAATTGAGAGCGGGTTACGCTGAAGTGGTGAAATATGGCCTTTTGGGCGATTCTGAATTTTTTGAGTGGCTGGAGGCGAACGGGCGTGGCGTTATCAGCGGTGATATAGATGTTCAGACAGAGGCTGTACGGCGGTCCTGTCAGACTAAAGCTAATATTGTTAGTGCTGATGAATATGAAGCTGGCCAGCGAGCTTTGTTAAACCTTGGGCATACCTTTGCGCATGCGTTTGAGGCTGTCGCCGGTTATGACGGCCGTCTATTGCATGGTGAAGCCGTCAGCGCGGGCCTTGTCAGCGCATTTGCGTTTTCCCAGCAGCTTGGCTTATGTTCAGGACAAGATGTGATGCGTGTATCCGCCCATCTGGAGGCCATGGAGATGCCTGCACACAGTTACCAGCTGGCCGCCGGAAAGGCACAACCGCAGGTGTTGATTGAACATATGCGCAAAGATAAAAAGGCTCGGCAGGGCAAACTTACCTTCATTCTGGCCCGGCAAATCGGCGAGGCTTTCATTGCCGAGGATGTCGATGAGGCTGAGCTGAACAAATTTCTGGAGACGCTATGAGTATCGTGCTTTCGACAGCAATACTCGTTTTAATCATTCTCTTGCTGATTGTTATATCGGCCTTTTTTTCCAGTGCAGAGACTGCCCTGACCGCGGCTTCAGAAGCACGGATTAGGCAACTGGCAAAAACAAAGGCCAACCGTCAGGCGATACGTGTCGAGAAGCTTCGCAAAAACAAAGAAGAGCTGATCAGCACAATTCTTGTTGGCAATAATCTGGTTAATATTCTGGCCTCCGCTTTAGCAACATCAGCTGCTATTTCGCTTACAGGTGATGGCGGCGTCGCGCTGGCCACATTGGTCATGACAGTGATTATTGTTCTGTTTGCTGAAGTTCTTCCAAAAAGCTATGCTTTTAATAACGCAGACAGATTTTCTCTCAAAATAGCACTGATTGTGCAGATTATTGTCTGGATCCTAAAACCTGTAACCTGGAGCCTGCGGGTGATTGTTATCCGCCTATTAGGCAATAAGGGCAAGGAAGGCACCTCACGCGAAGACGAATTACGTGGGCTAATTGACCTGCATAGTGAGGATACAGATGAGGATGGTAGAGAAACAGGAGCTATGCTGTCTTCTGTTCTTGACTTGGGTGAGCTGACGGTTGAGGAGATCATGGCACACAGGGCGTCTGTATCTTCAGTTAATGCGCATGATGACCCGGAGGAAATATTGCGGTTTGTGCTGCGCTCACCACACACGCGGCATCCTGTGTATTCCGGAAAGCCAGAGAATATTACGGGGGTTTTGCATGTTAAATCCCTATTGCGGGCTATTGAGGAGAATGCTGATCGTGATTTAAGCGGACTAAATATTCAGGATATTGCAACTGAACCTTTCTTTGTGCCTGAAACAACACCGTTATTTGCCCAGCTTCAGGCCTTTCGAGCACGGCGTGAGCATTTTGCGGTGGTGATAGATGAATACGGTGATCTGCGCGGAATTGTTACGCTTGAGGACATTTTAGAGGAGATCGTCGGGGATATTGATGATGAAACCGACATTGATCTGCCTGATGTGAAGCAGCAGCCAGATGGATCGTATATTGCTGAGGGAACAGTCACTTTGCGTGATCTGAACCGTTTGCTTGCCCTAAACCTTCCTGATGATGAGGCCTCTACATTGGCAGGCCTGATTATTTATGAAAGCCGTCATATCCCCTCTGTCGGTCAGGAATTCAAATTCCATGACATACGTTTTAAAATTATTGCCCGTCAGGATAATCAGATTAACTCGATCAGATTGTGGCTGCCGGCAAAACAAATGCCCACGACTGTAAAGGATGAAGCATGAAGACCCAGCATCTCTCACCGCCTGCTGACCGTGAAGACAGACATAGTCGCCGGGTGAACTGTCACGGTTATGCCCGTATAGACGGGCTGCTGGATATTGAAGGCGAGCTAATTGACACTAAAGCCTATGACTTTCCGTCCACAACCCATGGCGTTATTACATCAGGCACGCCCATTCACCATATGCAGGTCAGGATCACTATTGATTTTGATATGGTGATCCAGCGTGCCGAAGCTGTAACAATACATGGTCCTTATGCAGTCTGCCCAAAAGGAGCAGAAAACATCACTGGCCTTATCGGCCTGCAAATTGGACCTGGCTGGAAGCGAAAAGTTCAGGCTGCTATTGGCGGGCCAAAGGGCTGTACTCATATTACTGAATTGATGGGCCCGATGGCCACAACTGCTTTTCAGACCCTCTATGGCGAAAAAGCCCGGCAGAAGCGGGATGCCTTAGGTGCAGATCAGAATGAGCAACTTAAAACCCCTCTGCCCAGCCTAACCAACAGCTGCATAGCCTATGCTGAACAGAATGACGGATAAACCGAATATCCGCGAGCGGTATCGTTTCACTCTTTGATGATGGTAATCTGAAGCGCGTGCACCGGACCAGCCAGAAAATCAGCTAAACTTGAGGTGACCATTCTGTGCGCTGCCACACGGCTTAAGCCTTGCAAGGCGGGTGCGGCAATCTGAAGATTAAAATGGGACTGGCCGCCATCTGGCGCGCCCGAATGTCCTGCGTGCTGCCAGCTGACATCCTCTATTTTCAGCACAGATGGTGATAAGTCGGCTATCAGGCGCTCCACCATTTTATTAGCAATTGTCTCTTCTGAGTGGGCCGTCATCGTTGTTATTCCTCTGCAGTCGATTGCACCTGATTAAAACACTGTTTTATCGGGGCTGAGCTTGTAAACCCCTCCTCATGACTTATACTGAAACTGATGAGACGAAAACATAAAATTAATATCGGTTTTGCTGTGAAGGCTGGTGACCAGATTATATCTGAAGCTGGCCTGAATATCTGCATGGCTGAGGGCTGTCTTGATACAGGCACGCACCCTGCACCTAAAAACAGACACCAATTACGAAGCCATATCTGGTTTTGCCTTGACCATATCCGCATGTTTAACAGCCAGTGGAATTATTATGACGGGCTAGAAGGAGATGCGCTGGAGCGCGAGATCAGACGTGCTACCACGTGGGAGCGACCTAGCTGGAAATTTGGCACTGGCCCCTCTGCAAAAATAGCTAATTCTGCCTCTTTTGAAGACAAATTTTCATTTTTTGATGAACCAGACACAAATCCGCAGAACGTGTTTCAAAGTCCCACAACAGAAGAAAAGGAAGCCTATGCGCTGTTTGAACTGAAGCCTGGTGCAGATGAAAACGCCGTCAAGCAAAAATATAAAGAGCTGGCAAAGAAGCTACACCCTGATCACAACCGTTCAGATCCAGGCGCAGAAGACAAGCTGAAAGAAATAAATCTTGCTTATGCTGTGTTGCGTAAAAATTCACAAAGTCACTGACAGGTTTTATTCATAACCATCACAGGCCCCACAGATAAAGATATGAAGAGGCGCGGGCAGTGTCATTTGCCGTTGCATTTTCTCTGTCCGCCTGATAACTGCTAACCTTAAAAGTAAGACAAAATTCGGAGACACGTTTATGTCCGCAGAAACTACCCATGGCAAAGCCGCTCATTCTCTTTCTGCCCCTGATATTGAGGTGGACGCCAAGAAACTGTTCGGGCTTGATATTGAACTGAAAGTACCAGCATTTTCAGTGCCATCAGCTTACGTGCCTGCTGTGGATTCTGATTATCAATTTGATCATGATACGACCCTAGCGATCCTGGCTGGATTTTCACATAATCGGCGCGTTGTAGTCCAGGGCTATCACGGTACCGGTAAATCAACACATATTGAGCAGGTAGCTGCCCGCCTGAACTGGCCCTGCATGCGTATCAATCTGGACAGCCATGTAAGCCGTATTGATCTTATTGGCAAAGATGCCATCGTCCTGAAAGATGGCAAGCAGGTTACTGAATTCCGTGAAGGGATCCTGCCCTGGGCATTACAAAACTGCGTGGCGCTGGTATTTGATGAATACGATGCGGGCCGGGCAGATGTGATGTTTGTGATCCAGCGCATCCTAGAAGTTGACGGCAAGCTTACTTTACTGGACACGAGTCGAGTCATAACCCCAAACCCACATTTCCGCCTGTTTGCCACAGCAAATACTGTCGGCCTTGGGGATACAACCGGCCTTTATCATGGCACGCAGCAGATAAATCAGGGCCAGATGGACAGGTGGTCGATTGTGACTACCTTGAATTATCTACCGCATCAGGATGAGGTTAATATCATTCTGGCAAAGCAGAAACCTTATCAGACAGATGAAGGCCGCAAGCAGATTGACCAAATGGTGCGCATGGCAGACATGACTCGCAAAGGCTTCATGGCAGGCGATCTGTCGACCCTTATGTCACCGCGTACAGTGCTGACATGGGCTGAAAATGCACTAATTTTTGATGATATCACGCTGGCGTTCAGATTAAGCTTCCTGAATAAATGCGATGAGATTGAACGTCCGACCCTGGCTGAATATTACCAGCGCATCTTTGGCATTGACCTGCCAGAAGCCCCAGCCATGACACAAAGAGCATCCTGAACCCTTCAGAAGCGTCTCAATATAGGGATACAAGACTTTGACCCAAAGCGAGCCGACCGATTTCTTGAAAGCAAATGCGGCTGCCCTACGTGCGCTTGCAGGCGGCGTGGACAGGCAGGTCCGCTATGCCGGCCAGGACACCCATATTGGGAAGACTGAAATCAGGCTGCCTGCGCTACCGCGTGAAACCGGACAGAAAATGCGTTCTGACAGCCGCGGTGCAGCCGATTCGGCCGGATTGTGGCTGGCCCACCACAATGATAAAACCCATCAATCTCTTTGCCCATCAGCCCCAGCGGCAAAGGCTATTTTTGATGCTGCTGAAACAGCGCGGGTTGAAGCGATTGGCGCGAATCAAATGGCAGGTGTGTCCCAAAATTTGGCAGCTAGGTTGGACAGGAAATATGCCACGTCAACAATTGGGACGCCTGATTCCAGTGATGATAATGCGGTGGTGGATGCTGTACGGCTTATGGTTCGTGAGGCACTTACGGGGGAGGCTCCTCCTGCCTCAACCGCCATGGCCATGGATTTATGGCGTCCCTGGATTAATGCTCGGGCAGGTGATTTACTGCAAGAAATGCGTTCATGCGAGGAGAATCAGTCTGATTTTGCCGAGCTGGCAAGACGCCTTATCGGCGCACTGCAGTCTGATTTGGGAGATCCTGCGGATCAGAGTGAGGATGGCAGTGATTCTGAGGATGATGCCGATAACAATGTCTCACAAGATGATGGGTCCGCAGATGACGCTCAATCTGCAACAGGTGAAGATGACAGTGAGGGGGATGACAGCCAAGGGGTTGAGCAGGATGGTGATGTAGCTGGCATGGCCGCAGATGACAGCACAGATATAGATGCTGATTCAGATATGGAAGGGATGACAGATGGGGAAACTCCAGGTGGCGAGCCTGGCCAGAATTCATATCAAATGCAGCCTGACCCTGAGGCCTACAGAATTTTTACAGATCAGTATGACGAAATCATTGATGCTGCCGACTTGTGTGATCCAGAAGAGCTTGAGCGGCTGCGTAATATGCTGGATCGGCATATGGAAAATCTGAATCAGATGATTGGCAAGCTGGCCAACAGGCTGCAGCGTAAATTGATGGCTTTTCAAAACCGATCATGGGAATTTGATCTTGAAGAAGGTCTTTTGGATGCCGGCAAGCTGCATCGTGTTGTCACCCAGCCCTTCAGTGCGCTCTCTTATAAGCAGGAACAGGACACAAAATTCAGAGACACGGTTGTCACTCTGCTGCTTGATAATTCAGGTTCGATGCGAGGACGGCCGATCACTATTGCTGCTGTTACGGCCGATATTATGGCCCGCACGCTGGAGCGGTGTGGGGTAAAGGTTGAAATTTTGGGCTTCACAACAAAGGCTTGGAAAGGTGGACAGTCGCGTGAAGCCTGGCAAGTTGCTGGCAAACCAGCCATGCCTGGGCGTTTAAATGACTTGCGCCATATCATTTACAAATCTGCTGATCAGCCGATGCGCCGCGCACGCAAGTCGCTTGGCCTGATGCTGCGCGAAGGCATACTAAAGGAAAATATTGATGGCGAAGCATTGATCTGGGCCCATGACAGGCTGATCAGCCGAGCAGAAGACAGACGAATCATGATGGTAATTTCAGATGGCGCCCCGGTTGATGATTCTACATTGTCTACAAATAGCGGCAACTATCTTGAAAAGCATCTACGCCGGACCATTGCCATGATTGAAAACAAATCCCCCGTGCAATTGCTGGCGATCGGCATCGGCCATGATGTGACCCGCTATTATAAGCGAGCTGTGACCATCACAGATGTTGACCAATTAGGCGGTGCTGTCATTGGCGAGCTGGCGGAGTTGTTTGACGAGGACAAAACATCCAGACCCACTAGCCGTTTCAAACGGAAATGAATAGCAACGCCAATTCAAGCAGGATATGAAAATTCAACCTATCCGAAGGATATGCGCTTGCACGATCGCTTCGCTGCCATGGCGCGTCAGGCTGACCGCACAGCCAAAATCTCACGCTTTAATGCGCGAGCCTCATCAGCCAGCTCAGTGTTGCGGGCCTGCAATAAAAAAGCGTCCAGACCACCATGCTTTTCCACAGTGCGAATTGCGCTTACAGACACACGGAGTGTAATGTCGCGACCCAGAATTTCTGATGACATGCTGGTGCGCTGGAGGTTCGGTAGAAACCGTCTGCGAGTGCGGTTATTCGCGTGGCTTACATTATTACCTGACATTACACCTTTACCTGAAATTTGACACCGTTTCGACATAGCTTGTGTCCTTTCACTTTAGGCTTGCCAACACCAAAAATTCAACAGTCGCGAAGTTATAAAGACAAACAGGAAAAAGGTCAAGTCAAAGCGGCTCCGATGCTTTCATCTGAGGGAATTATCCAAGAGAATGAAAATACTTTGAATATCTACGAGATTTCAATTTTTCACTGGAAGCGTGACAAGATGAAACTTAGAAATTTAGCCTTTAACACACCGGTGAAACGCGATGTCTATGTATCAATTAAGTGCACATGTCCGCAATTGAAACGCTGTGTTTAGAACTATGTTGACGCTGTTCTTGAACAGAAAAACCTAACTTTGTCCATCCTTTTTTTAGGGTTGATATTGCGGGCTTTTAGTCTGCATCTGTTCGTGCTGATTCATTTGCGCGATATGACACGGGCATTAGAAGTTACGCCAACAACACGGTTTAATTGTTTAATCGAAACTCTGCACATTCTCTCGCAACATGTGCCGCGTGCCTGACAGCCTGTTTGGCTGACAGACCGGCCTGTTTTACGTCTGCAATTGTCGAAAGCCCGTCAGCTGACATCATGTCGCGCAATCCAGAAAGAAGATTAGCCACCATTAGGGGGCCCTGAATGGCAAGCGCTGTATAGAGCTGAACCAAATCAGCTCCCGCTAGAAGGCGGGCATAGGCCTGCTCTGCTGAACCTATGCCGCCCACACCAATCAGCGCTGTTGGCTGNCCTGACCTGCGCAGATGTTCAGCTGCTTCNGCTGTTTTCTGCAGTGCCAAATGGTTCAGAGGCTGACCGGAAAGNCCCCCTTCCTCGCACCGAAGAGCTGAAGACAGGTTGGCCGGGCGGGAGGTGGTTGTGTTTGTCAGGACAAAACCAGAAATACCAAAATCAAGAGCGATATCCATAGAGCGAAACAATTCAACCGCAGCCAGGTCAGGTGCCATTTTCANAAATATTGGCGGGCGCTTTGCTTTTGGCACGCCAGCTTCATCCCGTCCGTTAAAGGCCGCCTGTAGACAGGCTTTCAGTCCCTTCTCATGCTGAAGGTCCCGCAGGCCAGGTGTATTTGGTGAAGATAAATTCACTGTCAAATAATCAGCAAAACGGCTAAGGTGGGCAGCTGATTTATGGTAGTCGGCAGCTTTATCCTGACTTAATTTGTTGGCCCCAATATTCACNCCAAGAATTCCATGTTTGGTGGTCCGGCCGGCCAGATGNGCAGCAGCGACATGCATGCCTTTAGAATTAAAACCATAACGGTTAATCACTGCGTCATCTGCGGTCAGCCGGAACAAACGTGGGCGAGGATTACCCGGCTGTGGCAAAGGAGTGATTGTCCCTACTTCNACANAGCCAAAGCCNAGCCGAAAGGCCCCCAGATAAGCTTCGGCATTCTTATCAAATCCAGCTGCCAACCCGACAGGATTATCAAATGCTATCCCAGCAATTTTGGTCGGCAAAAGCAACTTGCTGGCAACGGGGGCAAGTCCCAGACGCAGCGCCTGTATAGTAAGATTATGGGCCAGTTCTGCGGGCAGGCTTCTTGTCAGTTTTGCTGCGANTTGCCACATTATTTTATCTAGTTCATCCCTTGTNGTCTTCAGCTGCCAGATGTGGGTCCTGCCAGTTCATCCGCTAAAACCTTATCACATAGTNCAACAGATTCCTTGAGGCCATAAAGCCGNAANAAACTGCCCATCCGCGGGCCTTGGGCCTGACCAAGCATGGTTTCATAAAGGCAGCTGAACCAGTCACGCAGATTTTCATAATGCGCTTTGCCAGCTGCATAGACAGCTGACTGAACATCTGCTGCTAGCGCATCTGTAGGCATTGCGGCCAGCCTGTCCCGAAGAGCTCTGATGTAAATCTTTTCATTTGGCGTGGCCAGACGGTATCGTTTTGTTGGTCTGACCCTATCCTGATAGAATTGCACCGCATAGGCAGCCAGCCTGTCCAACTCAGGATNCGCCTGCGGACTGGTGTCCGGCGCATAGGCACGTATGTACCCCCACAAGCTATTAGATGTTTCAGCAGAACAAACCGCTGCCAGATTCAACAGCAATGAAAAACTGACCGGCATAGCTGTTTGTGCTTTGTCCTGATTAACGCGGATATGCCAAGCAGGATTTTCCAGCCTATTTGCAAGCTCTGCATCTTTCAGTTTTTCCTTATGGGTGTAAAATTCATCAACTGTTTTGGGAATTAAATCGAAATAGAGCCGCTTTGCTCGCTTCGGCTGAGCATACATGAACAACGCCAGTGATTCAGCATTGCCATAACGNAGCCAGTCTTCAATCGACAGGCCATTGCCTTTTGATTTAGAGATTTTCTCACCATTCTGATCTAAAAACAGCTCATAAGAAAACCCAGCAGGCGGTGTCGCTTTCAATGATCTGACAATTTTAGATGAAAGCGTGACAGACTCAATCAAATCCTTGCCACTCATTTCATAATCAACGCCCAGTGCGTACCAGCGCATGGCCCAGTCAGCCTTCCATTGCAACTTACAGCGCCCACCGGTTACAGGCACGCTGACACGGTCATTTGTTTGCGGGTCAATATAAGTTATTTCGCCTGCTTGTACGTCCCGAGAGACAACCTTAGCCTGCAAAACCTGACCATTACGCGGACAAAGAGGCATAAAGGGGCTGTATGTTTCGCGCCGTTCCGGACCTAATGTCGGCAAGATGATATTTTTCACTGAATCATAATTGGCTAAAATTTTCAGAAGAGCCTGGTCAAACTGGCCAGAGCTGTACATATCTGTTGCGCTGATGAATTCATAATCAAAGCCAAAGCTGTCCAAAAACGCCTGAAGGCGTGCATTATTATGAGCGCCGAATGATGAATGCGTGCCAAAAGGATCAGGGACTTGTGTTAACGGCTTCTGTAAATAACCGGCAATGAAATCCGGGTTTGGGACATTGTCAGGCACTTTGCGCAGCCCGTCCATATCATCAGAAAAACACACCAACCGGGTTTCCCGACCTGTCAGACATTCAAAAGCATGCCGCACCATAGAGGTTCTNACCACTTCGCCAAAGGTACCAATATGGGGCAGGCCAGATGGACCATAGCCTGTTTCAAACACAACTGGTCGTTCCGGCAGGTCGTCTTTTAGCTTCACCAGCCGCGCCTGAAGAGAGCGAGCTTCAGCGAAAGGCCATGCCTTGGCATCTTCAGCAAGTAATCTAATTTGTTCTGCAGACACGGAAGGAATAAACCAGTTCTAATCATGTTACGGTGCGGTCTGTTGCAGCACAAATGTATCCGTATTGAATCAACCNACGCTGCTCATCCTGCTTAANGTAGGTGATAAGAGGTCANCTAAGTCCGGTCAAGTCCCTGNCCGCATAAAAGCTGGGCAAATATNNCTNTGCTGGTTATATTGCAGTCCATGAATACCGCTTTAGATGTGACCACATTTTCCACTCTTTTTCCTGATTTAAATGACGTTGTCATNATTTCAGGTAATGGCGAGATTACACGCAAGGACAGAGGCGTTACATCAGAATTCTGCCAGAAACAGCGTTATTTGATTTGTCACCGCAAATGGAGCGAAGCGCGGCTGCAGTTAGAATTACCGAAAGCTGTGGATGTGCTGGAGCTGTTTGCCTTTGTTCGGCCCGCTCAATTTTGTCTGCCCACTCCTGCTGGATTGGCTGCGCGGCTGGGTCTAGCTATACCTGTTTCAGCAGAAGATAAGGCGCTAACCATATTTCATGCTGCACAAAAGCTGATAGATGAGCTGGCTGAACAACCAGATAAGGTAAAAGAGAGACTGGCTCAGCTTGCNGATATGATGGGACGGGGCGGCTGGCTGTGGACCGGCCCGGTGATGGCTGGGCTTGGGGTTGTTTCTGGGCCTGACGGCCCCCCAGATGGACGCAATGCTGCGATCTGGGTTGATTTGGATGAGATTGATGAGACACCGCCGCGCGGTGAGCCAGGCATAGCTTCAATCATGCCCGATGCATCTCGCAAACGGCTGCAAGATATGTTGGGACANACAGCAGAAGCACGNAAGTCCCAATCTGATTATGCNGCCGCCCTTNCCTCTGTATTCGCCAGCCCAGACAGCTCATCTGGGCCTGTATTATTGCTAGCTGAGGCCGGGACCGGAACAGGCAAAACACTCGGCTATCTAGCCCCGGCCACCTTATGGGCAGAAGCCAATAAGGCCGCTGTTTGGGTATCAACCTATACCCGCAACTTGCAGCATCAAATTGCTGATGAGCTGTCCCGCCTGCATGACCGCAGTGAAACCGGTGAAAAAAAAGTCGTGATTCGAAAAGGGCGTGAAAATTATCTGTGTCTGCTGAATCTAGATGAAGCTCTCTCGCACTTACCTGGGCAACCCGCAGATGCCGTGGCGCTGGGGCTGATGGCCCGCTGGGCCTCTGCCAGCCCAGATGGTGATTTAACCGGCGGCAGTTTTCCAGCATGGTTGATTGATCTTATTGGTACACGAGCCAGCCTGGGCCTGGCGGACAGGCGCGGCGAATGCATCCATTCTTCCTGTCTGCATTATCATAAATGTTTTGTTGAAAAATCCATCCGCACAGCGCGGCAAGCGGATATTGTGATTGCCAATCATGCACTAGTTATGGTTCAGGCAACCTTAGGCGGTATGGAAGATAAATTTTCTCCAACTCGCTATATTTTTGATGAAGGCCACAATGTCTTTGACGCTGCTGACAGCGCGTTCTCCGCTGCCCTGACAGCCGGTGAGACTAGTGAACTGCGTCGCTGGGTAAGAGGGGCTGAAGACGGCCTTCGTGGCCGCGCTCGTGGCTTGGAAAAACGCTTGGCAGAACTTATTGCTGGTGATGAGTCCGCAGTCGCTGCCCTTGATGAAGCCAGTGAGGCAGCTCGCATCCTGCCTGGAACAGGCTGGCGTAAGCGTCTGAATGAAGCAAGTCCAGTCGGACCAGCTGAAGTTTTTTTCGCTGCAGTCCGCAAGGCTGTCTATGCACGCGTCACCAGCCCGGACAGCCTGTATGATTTACAGGCAGAGTTGTATCCAGCGCCTGAAACAGTTATCAAAGCTGGCCTAGCATTTAAGAATAGCCTTGACCAGCTGTCAGACCCCTTGATGCAGCTGGCAAAATATCTGCGCAGTCTATTAGATGATGAAGCAGAACATCTGGACAGCCAAACCCGGACTCGAATTGAAGGCGCCGCGCGCAGTCTTGTGCGACGCGCATCAGGGCCTGTCGCTTCTTGGTTGGTGATGCTGGAGGATCTGACTGGAAACGGGCGTGACGGATTCATCGACTGGATGCAGATAGACAGGCGCGATGGTAAAGATGTTGATCTGGGGCTGTTGAGGCATTGGCTTGACCCAACCGTGCCGTTTTCCCAACAGGTATTAAATAGTGCCCATGGAATCGCCATTACATCTGCTACCTTAAAAGATGAGGCCACGCAGCCAGATGACGCAGAAGATAACCAAGGGTGGGGCGCTGCAAAGCTGGTATCAGGCGCGGCTCATATTGACCAACCTGCTTTGTTAAGTGAACACTCTTCTCCTTTTAACTATGCGCGTCAGGCCCGTATTTTTGTTGTTAATGATGTGGCCAGAGACCGAACTGAGGGTGTTGCTGCAGCAATGGCTGCGTTGATGGTGGCTGCTGAGGGCGGTGCTCTAGGGCTATTCACCTCTATTCAGCGACTTCGAGCAACCTGGCCAGACCTCACCCAGCGACTGGCAGAGGCAGATATCCCACTTTATGCCCAACATATGGACAGAATGAATCTGCAAACACTGCTTCAACTTTTCCGTGAAGACAGACGCTCTGCACTTATAGGAACAGATGCTGTACGTGATGGGGTAGACGTGCCTGGGGATGCTCTGCGGATGATGATTTATGAACGCGTGCCCTGGCCTCGCGCAGATATGCTGTTCCGGGCCAGATCAACTTGGCAAGGGCGTGATGCTTGGACA